>NZ_CP015750.1:2521614-2836815 GCF_001742185.1 Pectobacterium wasabiae CFBP 3304 | reverse complement strand
GGGGAGAGCTATCTTACTTCAATAATTCTCGTTTAATTAACGTACCTTTATCGATAGCAAGATAGTCTTTATGTACACCATGATGAACTTCCACATAGTCATGTACCGTTACAGAATTGATTATTCCACAAAGATAGTTCCAGGAAGTCTGTTTTTTATTATCAAAGAATATCACTCCCCATTCGCATGGAATGATATACCGATAAAAAGGAAGTGTAATGATATCGTAAAAAATGCCACCAAGCCGGGATATCTCACATCGAACCGGATCTGTGAAAACAATCAATCCATCGTCTTTTTTTCCCTGTGAAGCGTTACAATCTGGGCACCGCATTTCTTCTGGCTCATAATTAGAATAACAATTCTGGCAAGAAATATATTTCATGCAACCTCTGTTTTATTGAGCAAAATGATGAGTTCTTTTTCGGTGGTTATTTACAAATAGGGTGACACAGACTTTTTAACAGTTAATGGGGATTTTAATTCATTAAGGAAACACATAGGATCTTCACGTGATAAAAAATACATATAAAAATCATACCCAAAATGAAACTCTAGAGAATCACTTACTAATTTACACCACACCTTTTCCCTCAATATGTTCCTAACAACCTCACTAATTAAGCCAACGTTAACCATTTGGTCGTTTGAATAATCAACATCACCATTTATTTCAACATTCTTTAGTTTACATTCGTTAACCGAAAAAAACGAACACGCTTTTATTACAAAATCAACATATTGGTTTTCCACTTCATCATAATCATTAATGTCAACCTTATCACCGACGTCAAAAAAACTGGTCCATTCACCAGGAGATGAACAAACATCATCACTCCCATCAATATTTTTATACTTAGTCACTCTGTAAGAATATTTCATAACGCATCTTCTACCTCATTCAGATTAGCGTCATATGTTCCGGACCTACTCTTTCTATTTCCATTGTGAATTTAATTTCTCAATTAAATTTAACGACAATTTAATTTCCGTACCATAATCAGGAGTACCATTTATACTCATCATATCCCTTAAAAATTTCAGGCATGAGTTTGCCATGAAGATCATAAACTCATATTTATCTACCATAAGCCCAGAATCACCAACTTTCAAAAAAATATTATCTTTTACGTTCTTCATCGTCACTTTGATCGGTTGATCGGGAAAATAGAACTCAACATCATTTCCATTATTCAAATCAAGTAAAGCGTTTAATATATAAATCCATAACTGATCTATATAATCCCACATTGATATATTTATAATTTCAACATAGTTGATAGTGAGCGATATTGCCCCATCAATATATTCAGAGCGTTTTACCTTCCCTTTAAACTCACTGACACTAACGAAGCCATCGCCAACGTTAATAAAACTCTCTACATTCATCATAGTCACTTTATTCCGGATAAAACCACCCAATGCATCCGCTATAAAGGATGATTTAAGATCGTTTTTGGCTATTTTATTTTAATGCCATTCCTTTTAATTCATTCATAACCACCGAAATAACGGGCTATCTTTTAGATATTCTTTCAACAATTCATTATCGATGACTTTCTTCTTAAACACAGGGGATAAGATTTCTTCCAAAATCTCAAAATCCTCTTGGCACCCCGTGTTATCTAAAAGCAGTTTAAATGCTTCCTCAACCAATAACTGCTCACCACAAGTGTGTGCATCACAAATAAAACAAACAATCTCTGACTTTATTTTCTTATTCTCAAGATATTCGTCTTCATCAGAAAGGTAGTTATTAGCATACGATGCATTTAACCTCTCTGATAAATTGATAAAACGTAAATTTAAATTATTTTTCATTCTGCCAATTTATATAATCAAAAAATATTACCGAGACCATTCCCAACCAAATTATGACATCATGGGGATTTATAGTTCAATAAAAGCATCATGCTCAAAATAGAAGATGAAGCATGTAAATAAAGACGTATCTGAAATATCATTCAACTGGCATTTAGCGTTATTAACGATACCTTGTATTGATTGAATTCCCATGACATATCTATATCCCGCATTTTTAACCACGTCAGGATCTTCATCTGGATCATCGGAATCTACATCGTCAGGATCTTCTATCATCACCAATGAGTCCAAGCTCCACGCAGGAACATCCTTGGGAAGATATAAAGCCAAATGCCAATCAATATTTTCGGCATCCTTTAATACCGCCCTTAAATTTTTCTGCACCATTTCATCGTCCTCTCCCAATGATACATTCCTTCACCGCCTTTCTGAATGCTCGGCAATACCACCACCCTCGGTGGCCCAAAAATTAGACATGGCTACCGCACGCCCTAGGTTACCTCGGAACGGCACGTCGCTATCCTGATTAAATAAAATACCTGAGTTATTGTCTATCATATCGCAAAAAACCCGGGACGAACCCGGGTTAGAGGCAGAACGGTTAGGCTTCGACAACCTGGAATTGGCATCGTCTTGGTGAATGTCCTGCTCCGATATGAATAATCTACTATCAGGGATTACTCCGTTTTACCCGACGACCAATGCATCGCCAGTCTCTGCCCAGCTTTAATTTCATCCGGCTGCATTGCCGCTTCCAGATCGTTACGCGCATGAATAGCTTCACTCATCCCCTCCGTCGCGGCCATAGCATACCAGGCGTAGGCATGAATACGATTGCGGGATGCCCCCAGCCCATCCTGACGCATCATGCCCATACGGTACTGAGCCATGCGGTTGCCGTCATTCGCGGCCAGGCGGTACTGCTTCATCGCCTCAACATAGTCCTCTTTCCCACCTTGTCCCAGCCGCAACATCTCACCGTAGGCCAGTCGGGATTCGGTGTCTCCTGCCGATGCCGCTTTAGCATATTCTTCACGCGCACGCGCGAATTCATTCGCTTTAAATAACTGTTCACCCAGGTCGCGTTGCGCCCGGGTATAGCCCGCAGAGGAAGCCTGTACTAAATATTGATCGCGTTTTTCATGGCTTGTCTGTTTCTGGCTGAGCAAATAATCGGCCTCGCCCGACCCTCCGGTTGCGGCACGTTCCAGCCAATAACGCGCCTTCTGTTCATCCCAAGGTAAGCGCTTACCTTCACGGTATGCCTTACCCAGCCAGAGCTGTGCTTCAGCATCGCCTGATGACGCAGATTTTTGATACCAGTTCAACGCATTCTCGCCGTCTTCATGTCGGGCCATCCACAATTGCGCCTGTGCCTGTCCCAGCGTTGCTGCGCGGAAGTACCAACGCTCAGCCAGATCGCGACGGATAACGACACCGTTGCCCTGTTCATAGCGCTGCGCCAGTTGGTACTGTGCATCCCGATTACCGAGTTCGGAAGCTTTCAGCAACCACGATACCGCATCTTTTTCTCCCCCTACATGCGTCGCATGCCACTGGGCAACAATCAGTTGCGCAGGAGGATAGCCATTCGCCGCAGAGGACTCAAACGCACTCAGGCAGGCCGCCACCAATTTTCCCTGATGCTGAACCTGACAGTCCATGCCAAGCCGATGCCCCGCTTCGCCATTTCCCAGACGCGAAGAGGTTGTCCACCACTGGCGGGCAAAAGGGCTGTTCTTTGGCGCACCTAACCCGGCCTGATACCAATCGCCAACCTGAAGTGCGGCGGCAGCCCGCATTTCTGCATTACCGGGGAGTTCAGACAGGCCAGATGCCTTCTGCATCCACTGCATCGCCTCGGTGTACTGCGCGCGCGCCGCTAGCGTCTTCGCCAGATGATACTGCGCCTCACCATTCCCTCGGTTCGCTGACGCCACGAGTTCCGACTCAGGCAGCGACGTGACGGGTGCCTGGCAAGACGCCAGCCAACAGGCCGACAGGACTAGCAATAATTTTTTGTATTTCATCATGTGCTCAGCGTTTTTCCCTTCACGATAATTAGCTGGCAGAATTACCCTGCTGCAAACGGTACAAACGAATATTGAAGGAGCGCAGTTCGTCCTCCATCGCACGCAACTCCGCGGGCGTCAGCGATTGGCTCTTGGTTTTACGCACTTCAAGTTCGCGCAGCCGGATCCCGAAAGGAACATCTGACATCAGGTCTTTTTGCATATCATAGAGTTTTGATTTCAGGTAGGAAATCGTCACCGTCCGGCGCTGACGCTCCAGTTCCAGCAGTTGCTGCAAGGTCTCGTTGACTCTGGCGCGCGCCTGTTCATAACCCAGCGTTTTCGGCTCATCGCCCTGTTGACGTTCAAGCGCAATCTGCCATTGGCGCTCCATTTCCTTCACCGCCAGCGAATCGGGATAGAGTTGCTGCATCACATTTTTCAACCCATTACCATATTGATAGAGGTAGAACGGTGACGCATTTTTTACCTGCTCCAACTGTGCCTGATAGCGGTTGATCAGCTCACCTTCCATGCCCTGCAATTTCTGCTCGCCCAGAACAATACGCACCCGACGAATGTCATTATGGTCGGGGGCAGTGGGCAATGCATACGCGGGTTGTTGCAGTAGCGCCAACGCATCGGCTTTTTGCTCCTGCCAATACTGCCATCCCGTAATGGCCGCAACCGGTAAGGCACAGGTCAACAGCCCAGAAACAAACCAGAACCAGGCTGGCTTCTGTTTTTTATGCGCCTCAATTTTCAATACCGTCGGCTTCATTTGCCCTTTCTCCCGTCCGATGAGAATGCTGCCCGCAGGCAGTGCAGCCTGGCCTGAACCCGATGAACCTCCGCTCTGTACCGTCGCCCCCGGCTCCATGTCTGAATGAAAGAACACCATAGGGGGAATCTGCATATCCTGCTTTTTCAATTCCTGATCGTCCGACACAATGACAATTTCCGTTTCATCAAACAGATGCGTATAACCTTCGACGAAGTGCAGCAGATTCTCGACGCGAGGAATACGGCTTAACCCCGTGTTGTGCAGCTTTTCACTCATCAGTTGCAGCGCACGTTCGCAACGATAAACCAGTCGCTTGTGCTCATGGCTGATGGCGTACTGCCGCACGACTTCGCTGATGCGGGCAATAAACCAGTCCAGCATCTCGATACGCGCCCGTTCCTGATGCACTGGTGGCCAGAAGTTATCCCACTGCGTCACGATCAGGTTCGCCAAAAATTCACAGCTTTCCGTGAAGCCCGTCAAGCCAGCCAGTCGTGAACGCGCTAGGGTAAAGTAGATCGCGGTCTGAAGATCCACGCCCTGCTTTTCAAAGATAGTTGTGGCCATATCGTGCACCAGCATCCAATCCACATCAGGGCGAGACGCATGACTCAGTTTGTTAATTTCCGCCCGAAGTGCGTCAAACTCCGGCAGCATCCGTGGATCTCGGCCAACTTTCAGGGCCTGTTGTGCATCTTGCATATCACATCATCCAGCAATAGGGAGCCTGAGCGAGTAATGTTGATCGTTTTAAGGGTGAGATACCGGGGCGACCACGGTGTGAGGCATCCCTACGGGAACCTCATCACCGTGTTTCCTCCCAAAATCCATGCTTACGTGACCAGCATTAGCCTAAGCCAGCTCCCGAGAGTTAAGTTAATAAAGCGAGTCAGACAACGTGAATTGGCTGAACAGACCACCAGCAAACGGGTTATGGCTGGCGTCGGTATACACGCGATACGTCATCGCCCCATTCTCCAGCGAGAAACGCACGTCAAAGGTGTTTTCATTAACCTTCGTCAGTTGATCGCTATTGATTAACCGGAACATGGCCCACGGCCCGTTAAAGCTCAGGCTACGCGGCGAGCGCTCACGATCGTCCGGCACCAGTGTTAACTTGCTTTCAGCCCCGTCGCGCATACTGTTTGGCCACACCAGCGGCGTTTTCTGGCGACGGCCGTGGCTGTATTCCAGTAGCTGTCCATCCAGATTCAGCACGCTGCGGCGCTTGTTCGCCGTCAGTTCCAGCGGTTCCAGAACGAAATGCACTTCCAGGCTACCCTGCGCATTAAACAGGGTCTGGCGGATACGATTAGCGCGTTCAAGCTGTTTCATCAGCTCGGCCTGCATGGGCGACGCCATACCTTCTTCCAGCATGCCGCTTTCCATCATCGCTTTGAGGTTGGTTTGATAGAAGCTGTCCAGCGTCCCGCCCGTCATGAAGAACATTTCCATTTCCGATAGCGGCACATCTTTATCGGATGACGGATCGAAGGGGTAACGATTCGCCAGCTTCTCGTTGAATGGCGTCACGACTTTATCCAGCCACTCCTGGTTCAGCGATGACATCGCGAGCCCTGTCACCAGACTGGCGCTCTCTCCGGCTAATTGTCCTACCCAGCGGTCCAGCGGCGCGGGAAGGCTGCGAGCATATTGCTGTAAGGCAAATACCGGATCGGCAAATTTATTTCCCTGCCGCGCCTGCATCGCCTTCAATGCCGCCTGCCCCGGATCGGTCGCGTTAACGATCTGGTCGAGATAGTGATAGAGATCGGTCAGTTTCTGATTAACCTCTTGCACCAACGGCCCCTGCTCACCGCGTCCACTCAGTGCCGCATTGATGGTCATAAACGGACGACCGATGCGCGTATTGATGTTCTGCGCCGTGTCGTTATCATCATCGGCCAGCTTACGGATGCGGGTGTTATCACTGACCGTCGTCAGCACGCGCTGGAAGGGCTGATCGTTACCGGTAATGTCCGTGAGAATATCGAGCGCCTGTTCTGGCGTATCGAGCGCCTGCACATCAATGTTCGCTAACACTTTCTGCCACTGGTTGATGTAATCCGTAATGTAGCGGTCATTCACCTGACGCAGAATTTCCCGCCGATCGGCCTCGCTGAACTGTGCACGTTCACGCTGCCCCAGAACCCAGGCATCCAATGCCGTCAGCTCTAGCAGCGCTTTGTCCTGCTTGAGGTAATAATCACTGAAACCGGGATAGGTTAGCAGTCGTGGCACACTCCCCGCCTTGTCGTTACGCAGGGAAAATACTGGATCAAACGTCGGCCCGACTTCATCACGGATCGCTAAATCTGGCGGCAGCACTTGGGTCGCCTTCATGACCAGACTCTGATAAACGCGCTGATACATCGGCAGTTTGCTGAGTTCCTGCTGAGCCAGCGTAATCGGCCCATTAAACGGTGCAAAAGTGCTAATCGCTACCGCATCTTTTTGCTCACGGGACTGATGCCAGTTGGTATGATCAAGGGCATAATCCAAATGTTGCATCAGTTCTTCCTGCACCTGACCTTGAGCAGGAAATGCCTTTTGCCAGCGCTGCGCCATAAACTGTTCAACCAGCGCTTTATTGCGCCCAGAAGCATCGTCCAGCATCCGCATTACGCGCAGAATAGTCAGTTTTTGCTCGCTATTAGCAGGCGCCTGACTCAAATCTTCCAGCAACCCCTGCATCACCGCCGGTAAAAAGCGCTGATTCAGCATTTGTAGATAGGTGCCTTCGACATAAGGCCCAATCTTATCGCCCTGATACAGACCCAGATCGGCCAGCAGCGGCGTGCGTTCGTGATAGTTACCAAAGGATAATGTCGCATCGCGAATCAAATTCAGACGCGGCAACTGCTGATAGCCATAGCCCGGCTGACCTTCCAGTTCATTGGTGCCGATAAACGCCTGCGCTTTCGTCAGTACGTTACGCCCGGCTTCTTCATTGACCCGATAGAAATGGTGCCAACTGCCCACCAGCGCCAAACCAGCGAGCAGCATGCAGCCCACGCCAATACTCAACCGACGCCGACGATAGAGGCTATGCAGTCGGTTTTCTCCGGCCAAGCTGGCTTCAGGGAAAATGACGTCAGGGAAGAGACGCTGGACAAAGAACGTATTCGATTCACCGCGCAGCGCAGGGTTAATCGGCTCTGGCAGTTGATAACGTCGGGAGGCCGACTGTGCAAAAGCATCGAACGGCACCCCTTGTTGATAAACAGAGCTGACGTAGACGCCACGGATCAGGAACGCACGATCTTCACCTATCGCTAACGTTTCCGTCAGCACTTCCATTACATAGTCTTTCACCCCGGCCAACTGGCGGACAAACGAGAACAGCGAATTGCGCACGCTTCTGTCCGATTGGGTCAACAGCATATCCGGTAGATTGTCATTCAGATGCGTGACCCATTCATCCCAAAAGCGCTCCAGCTCTTCTAACCAGCCTTTGCTGTTGCTCGCCTGCGGGGTAAACGTCACCCCTAATACCGCCTGACGCGCATCGCGGTTCAACTGGCGATAGACTTTGTCGAAACCGCTCAGCATATCCAGCCGAGTCAGTGCGATATACACCGGTAAACGCGTATTGATATTGACCGAAATTTCCTGCAAACGGGCGCGCATGACTTGCGCGTAGGCTTTGCGATCCGCGACGCCAGCCTGTGCCAGCCAGGAGATATCCAACGTAAGAACCAGACCGTTGAGCGGCTGGCGGCGGCGATTTTCACTGAGCCACTGTAGTAGGTGCTGCCACAGCCGAGCATGACGCTGCCCGAGCGCGTCGCCTTCCAATTCAGGCTGTGCGAGTAGCTGCCCGCTAGGATCCCAGATAACGGCAGACTCCCCGACCCAACTGCTCACCTGCTGGCCCGCTGCCACATCCCGCAGCTCTGCATCCAACTTCGGATTCATTTTGTTTGCCGGGTTGGCACGGTGGATCAGGCTACTTTTACCACTGCCAGCCAAACCAATCGTCAGATACCACGGCATCGCATACAGCGCTTTTTTACCCAACTGGGTCAGAAACGCGTCCAGCCAGCGATCGAGAAACGTCTGCTGGCCGTCGACATACACCTGTAGGGGATCCTGCTCGATCACCTGCTGTTCATGACGCTCTGACCGCATCAGTTGCACACGCCGCCAGACCAGCCAGGCACTATAGGAGAACGCCAGCCACAGCCAGACCAGCGTGAACACCACACGGCCCCAGATTCCCTGTAACGGGCGCGACTCGCCTACCGTCAAACGCGGCCCCAGCCACCAGGCCAGAACCAACACCACGACCCACAGTAGCGCCCCTAAAAGCAGCCAAGAGGGTTTCAGTTTAGGCAACTGCTTGCGTAGAAAGGTTATAATTATTTTAAACATAAGTGACCATTCACTCCGAATGTCTTATTTTTTGCGGGATGCCGCCAACCGCTCCACGCGGCTGACCATTCCCGGTTCCCATTGCATCAGGCCCAATTGCTGGCTTTCCTGCCACATGTGCTGATAGTGCTGTGCTGCCAGTGATTTCATTCCTTCTTCAGCGAGTAAATCCGCCAGTACCAACTCGGCATAAAAACGGTCGCGAGGCTCTTTCAGGCGACGCATGCGCTCATCCAATAACAACATCGCCGCCCCAATACCTTTCTCATCCCGACAGGCAGCCGCCTCCGTCGCCAGATCGTCCTGCCGCGCGCCGCCACCGCCGCGCACCGGCTGGCTGGACTGCAACCACTGGTTACACTTCCCTGTCAAAAATGGTGCGCCATCGCTGAATGCCAGCTCACGCAGCTCCGGCAAACGCTGAATAAATGCAGAAAGCTCTTCAGCAATGGCTGTCGCAACAGGAGCATGCCCCAACCGCGATGCCACCGAGGCCGACAACATATGCCCATCAAACCAATAAGGAGCCAGCACCAGGCTTTGTTCTATACGTTCCCACAGTGCCAAATCAGCCTGTGCCAGCGCACTTTGGTATTCATCCACACGATCTGCAGAGACGGGTGCCAATTGGGTTTTATTCCCCTTGGCCGACATCGGCGGAGTCGCAATGCCGGACCAGATAGCATGACGTCGCAGGCGGTAGCCGATCGGTGAACTGGGATGACGCTCAACCAGCAGCGTCGCAACATTCAACTGGGTTTGCCGCCATCCACGCTCGTCGGATGAATTAATCTCCACGGAACTCACCGGTGGCGTAGAAGCTGTACTGGCGCTGGTGTCACTCCCCCCTGCGGCACCGCTGTTGCTCGCTGCCGGGGTCGAATTGGCCGTTTGGTTCGCCTTTTCTTGTGCCTGCTGCCGCTGTCTGGCACGTTTAAAGCCCTGCACCAACTCATCCAACAGCGAGGCTTTGTCGCTGACCAGTTCGCCCCAGCGGGTCGCCACCTGCTCGGTTAACTGCTGTAATTGCTCTAACTCTGCACTGGAGGCGCTCTCTGCAATGCGCGGGAGCGCGCCCTCAAAACGCCGAATAATCTGGATCATCAACTTTTGTTTTTGAACCGGGCTGGCAGGCCAGGCGGTAACCCAGTAACCCTCCAGCCAACTGTCCAGCAACATCAGCGCGGTAGAAAACGGTGTCGCTTTAGCCGGGTGCTGTAAGCAGCGCAATAGCTGCACCAATACCCGCATGTCTTTGGTCTTGCTTTCCAGCAACGTCAGGCAATAGCCCGCCACCACGTTAAGATCGACCTGGTTGTGCGCCAGCGATCCCAGTTTGACCAGCTCCGTTTCTACCTTTTCCCAAAGCGGATCGTCAGCCAATACTGCGGCGCGCAACTTCTCATCCGGCAACGAAGTTTGCAGGCGTTTACACCAGGGATGTGCATGCATGATTGCCTCCTTTACCAGTGACACTGCTGACGCAGCGGCGCTAACGCTTCACCCAGCCCAGCGAGTTCAATACGCAGCGCGTGACCGTCCGCGCCGTTAAGCACCAGTTCGCGATGCCCAATCCAACGCTTTAGCGCATCAATCGCCACCAGACCGCGACCGGACTCCAGCAGCAGCCCGCGGTTGCGGATAAACCAACTGTCGGAAACCGTCACGCCATCAAGCTGCGACGTGACAGACTCCCCCGCCCAAGGTTGGCTCAGTGTTAAGCGCAAGTGCGTGATATTGCTGGCACAGCTAATCACTAGCGTATTACCATCGGCCAGCACGCGGGTTAGCGTCATATCACCGCTATCTACTTCACGTCCCAGTTGAAATGCCCCGCCAGCGGCCGTTTTATCATCCTGTGGGGATAGGGTGCCGGTGCGTTCAGCTTCCCGACCCAGAGCGTCATAGCACGCCAGCCGGATCTCTGAAGCCGTCTCATTACGGCACTGTTCCCATAACGACTGCCAGGCAGGGTCGGGCGTCGCGGCGGTTGCCAACAGTAAGGGTGCCATCGTCAGAAACATCAATTTACCTCCAGCTTCTGGCATTTGTGGTCAAGAGTACGTTTAGGGATATTGAGGCTATCGGCTACCAGCAGGCGGTTGCCCTGAAACTGGCGCAGACGTGCTTCAATCACAGCCGCTTCATACCGTTGTGTGGCGATGCGTAAATCGTGAATGTGCTGATAACAATCCTGTTCCTCAGCCGAACTGCTCATCAGCCGTTCACGCAGTTCGGGGGGCAACGATGTCAGAGACAGCACATCGCCGTCCGGCGTATTCGCGCAGACGACCTCCAGCAGGTTGCGCAGTTCCCGTACATTGCCGGGAAAGTCATATCCCATTAATTGGCGAAGGAAAGTACGGCTTAACGGCCCAACGTGCTTTTGTCGTTCGTCCGCAAATTGATCGATAAAGTGCTCGCACAGCAGGCGAATATCGTCCGGCCGCTCACGCAGCGGCGCGAGCTGCAATAGACACTGGCAGAGGCGATGATAGAGATCCTGCCGAAACACCCCGTCAGACACCTGTTGTTCCAGCGGCTGATGCGTCGCGGCAATCAAACGGAAGTCAGAATGAACCTCTTTATCCGCACCAAGGGAACGGAAGCTATGCGTCTCCAATACCCTTAACAGCTTGGCCTGCATGGACTGTGGCATATCGCCGACCTCATCCAAAAACAGGGTTCCACCATTAGCCTGTTCTACCAGACCGACCTTGTTGCTTTGCGCGCCGGAGAACGCCCCTTTTTGATAGCCAAACAGTTCGCTTTCAATCAGGTTTTCGGGGATTGCGGCACAGTTGATGGCAATAAAGGGCTTGTCGGCACGTTCAGAACACTGATGCAGTAACCGCGCCACCACCTCTTTCCCTGAACCGGTTTCGCCCTGAATCAGCACCGAAAGACGGTGTTTTGCCGCCTGATAAATCTGCTGATGTAATGCTTTCATCACGGCAGACTGACCCACCAGCGTGGTTTCCACCCGTCTTTCCTGCTCGCGACGGCTCTGCCCTTCATCCTTAATCTGGCGGAGCGAATCTCTCAGCGCGACCTGTTCCCGCCGGGTATATGCCAGCTCACGCAGCAGCATCAGTTGTCGACAAAACACCTGCGTCAGTTGTTCGCATTCTCCCTGCTGATGCAGCGTTTGCAGGCGAGCTGGCGTATCCAACAGCGCCAGCACGGCCAGCGGCTTACCGCCATCCGACAGCAGCGGCAGCGCGTGAAGCCCACAACTCGCCCCGACAGAGATCAGCATCTGCCGAAATTCACGGTGCTCAATGCGGGCACCGCCATAGAGAGAGTCCCAGGTGCGCGCCTGATTCTTATGCAGCGCATAAGCCAGCGGATGGCTAAAGTCATCCACCCCCAGACTCAGCGCCACTGGCGTTTCATGCACCCGACCCTGGCAGATCAGTTGCCTGCCGCTGACATCCACCATACCCAGTAGCATCCCTTGCGGTTGCCAGGCGGCCTGCATTGCCTCCAGCAGCCAGCCGCACAGACTGGCTTCATCATGCTGTTGGGTGAGTGCAAGCGCCAGTTTGAGGGCATGTTGCATAGTCAGCCCTCCACCTCGGTCTGGAACTGGCCGGCTTCGACGCGGAAATGAATACGGCTGACGGGTTCTCCCGCCGACAGTCGTTGCAGCAGTTGTAGTGATACAGGTGGCAGTAATGCCCCATCAATCACCGATTCGAGCATACGCGCCCCGTTTTCGCTGCGGTTTGCCAACCGGAGAATTTCTTCCGGCACCTCGTCCTCGATGATGACCTCCGCACTAAAGCGCTGTTGCAGCAGAGAAACCAGACGCGACAATTTACCCTGTACGATCTCGACCATGGTGGCATGCGCCAGCGGCAGATAAGGGATGACTTCCATACGCGCCAAGAGTGCAGGTTTGAAGAAAGCCGCCAGCTCAGGATAGAGCGCATCCAGCAACACATCCGACTGCTCGGCGTAGTTCACGATCGTCTGGAACCCGAGATTGGACGTTAGGAAAAACACCACATTGCGGCAATCGATGACCCGGCCTTCACCGTCGGCCAGTTCACCTTTATCGAAGGCCTGATAGAACAGATTCAGGACATCCGGGTGCGCTTTTTCCACTTCATCCAGCAGTACCACGGAATACGGTTTCTGGCGGATCGCTTCGGTCAATACGCCACCCTCGCCAAACCCGACGTAGCCCGGCGGCGAACCGATCAGGCGTGAAACGGTATGTTTCTCCTGATATTCCGACATGTTGATGGTGGTCAGATAGTTACGCCCGCCAAACATCAGGTCGGCAATCTGGACCACGGTTTCCGTTTTACCCACGCCGCTCGGCCCCACCAGCAGGAAAGCGCCCAACGGACGCCCAGGACGACGAAGATCCGCACGTGCGGTCAGCAAATGTTTATGCAATTGAGCAATCGCCAACTGCTGTCCTTTAATCGTCTCGCCCAGGAATTCAGGCAGGCGCGTGACGATATCCATTTCACCCTGCGAGATTCGGTTAAGCGGCACGCCCGTCCACTCGGCAATCACGGCGGCAATCTGTGTTTTATCGACGTGAGGGGATACCAGCACGGAGGATTGTTGCAACGCTTCCAGCGCCTGTTCACAGTCTGCCAGTTCCGCCGCCGCCGACACGGCATCGAAATCAGCAGTTTGCTCTTCATCCAGCAACGCCGTGCGCAGTTCAATTACGCGCTGAACCTGTGTTTTCTGTTGCAGCCAATCGGCCTCCAACTGTACCAACTGTGCCGCGCCAGCTTCGCGGGCGTCACGCAGTTCCACTAACCGCTCTTCGGTATTGCCCAGACCGATGCGTGCCTGACGCTCAAGCTGGGTGATTTCCATTTCCTGCTGGCGCAGACGGGTCTGTAGCTGGCTGACGGCACGCGGTGGCGTCGTCAGGTTAATAGCTACGCGCGCACTCGCGGTATCCAGCACGTCAATCGCTTTATCGGGGAGTTGGCGACCGGAGATATAACGCGCCGACAGTTGCGCCGCCGCCTGAAGCGCATCTTCATCAATCAGGACGCCATGTGCTTTTTCATAGATACCGCGCAGCCCACGCAGGATCACCGTGGCTTCTTCCGCGTTCGGTTCACCGACTTTGACGAGCTGGAAGCGGCGAGAGAGCGCAGCGTCCTTCTCGACATATTTTTTGTATTCGCTCCAGGTGGTTGCCGCGATGGTACGCAGCTCGCCGCGCGCCAGCGCAGGCTTGAGCAAGTTGGATACATCCAGCCCGCCAGCCTGATTGCCCGCCCCGATTAGCGTATGCGCTTCATCGATAAATAGAATGATCGGGCGTGGCGCATCCTTCACTTCCTGCATCACACCTTTGAAGCGTTTCTCAAATTCGCCTTTAACTGACGCACCCGCCTGCATCGCCCCCAAATCGAGCGTAAGCAGCTCTACATCTCGTAATCTTTCCGGCACGGCACCCGCCACAATACGCAGCGCCAACCCTTCGATCAGCGCACTTTTACCAACGCCCGCTTCCCCCACGACAATCGGGTTGTTTTTACGACGACGGGAGAGAATATCGATCATCAGATCGATTTCGTGGTCGCGGCACAGCACCGGATCCAACTGCCCTTGTCGGGCAGACTCCGTCACGTTTTGCGTGTAGCGCGAGAGCTGAGTGGTCGCTGCTGCCGCCTGCTCCGCCGTAGCGGAGCGTACCGCCACTTCTGTTTCAACGGAATCCTTGACCCACTCATCAAACTGCTGGCGTAAAAGCTCACGATTAATCTGCGCCAGCGGGCGAGATACCGCCCCTGCCACATAGCGGTTTGGCGTCATCAGCAAAACCAGCAACAATATGCCGCTGCGCAGACGCACGTGCTGAAACTCAGCCGAGGCCAGCAGCCAGCTATCCTGTAACCACTCCACCAGCAGAGGGGAGAATGAGGGATAGCCCGCCTCAAATTCTTTATCCACGGAGGAAGGCAACAGCAGCGCAGACAGTTCATCCGCATCAACGCCCGCACGTTTGAGGATCTGCCGCACATCACACAGCGGCGTTTCCAGCATTTTCATCAACAGGTGCTCAATACGGATTTCCGCACCCTGATGCTGAATACAGAGTGCCGCCGCTTCTTCCAGCATATGACGGCACACGGGGTTGAGTCGTTCAACCAGTGTCGGCAGTTCAATTCGAATCACGGTGTAGCTCCTGTTATTGTAATAATTCTCCCAGTTGACGCAGTACGTCCTGGGTCTGATGAGTAAGCTGGTAACGGTACAGGCCGAATGCGGCCACCAAGGCGACACACACGCCGATAAACAACGTGCGCAATGACACCTGCCTACGCAGTTGATAGCGCGAGGCCTGCTGTCCCAAATTCAGGTGAAATACCGTTGGCGCATTCGTAGGTTCAGGGCGCAGGGTGTCATGTAGCTTACTCACGACGCGATCCAGCTCCTCACGCCCTTGAGTCATCACCCGATAGCGCCCTTCAAAGCCCAGACAGAGGCAGAGGTAGATAAACTCCAGAATGTCGCGATAGCGGGTGGGATCGTCCAACAGCTTCTCTAGCAGGACAAAAACCTTTTCGCCCCCCCAGGTCTCATTATGAAAACGAGTCAGCAGAGAATGTGCCGACCACATGCTTTGTCCGCCCCACTCCCGCCCCATCACGGCTTCATCAATAAATGTGCAGAGGATGTAGCGGAAGGACAGAATCACACCGTTCTCATAGCTGTGAGAGTGCAATTCCTGCTCGATAGCCTGAACTTCAGATACCACACGCTGATAGAGATCCTCCACACCCTCATAGGCAGAGAGCTGACGTACCCGCTCCACCATGCCCAACAGCGGTGTAACGGCATCAATCATCGGATTAATGCTTTGTCCACGCAGGCGGAACCAGTAGTCGGAATCCATATCCAACTGTCGGGCGTGGTCAAAAAGCAGATCGCCCAGTTGATCGTTTTTAATAACCTCGATGCTCATCTCTTTCTCTCCTGACTACTGACCGCGGATGGCCCAAAGCTGCATATCCAGTTCCGGGAATTCGCCAGCAATGTGGAACGCCAACGTATTGCCAGATACCAGCACCTGCCAGGCGGGGCTTTGCCTATCCAGTTGGAAATAGCTGTAGCCCGCGTGGTAAGGCAATTGACGCGGCGCAACCGGCAGCGGCAGCAGTGGAATACCAGGCAGTTGTAGGCTGATCAGTTCGCGGATCTTCTCGCTGGAGGCAATCTTCGTTTGTTGCAGCAGTTGTTTACGCAGATGCTCTTGCGGCATACGCGCGCGTACCGCCAGAACAAACTCGGCGCTGGCCATCAATTCCGCATCGCCGACCATCGCCACCATCACGCCATACGGCTGTTTCTTCAGTTGGATGGAAACAGCACGCGGTGACAGTACGGTGCTCAGGGCTTGACGCAGCGCCATCATCAGCGGCTCAAAGCTGGCCTGCTGATGTTCATGACGATAGGCAGGGAATTCAGGCGGCAGACGCGACTCATCGGTAAACGTCATCAGTTCACCACACAGCTCGACCAACGCCTCGTGCAGGCGTTCTGGATGTAGCGTGCCAAGGCGTGCCAGATGCGACAATCTGGGCTGGGCGCGGTTAAGCAATTGCAGCATCATGAATTCCGCTACGTCCGCCACGCCCTGTTGCCCCGGTGCGGCAATGCGCTGCGCCAGACTGCGCGCACGTTCAGCCACCAGACCGGCGGATTCTCCCAAAAAGCGTTTTAAGGCGGGGATCGCGGTAACGCTGATGCTGCATGGCATAAAATTAGGATCCAGGATCAAACCGCCGTCAGGGCGTTTATCCAGAATGTTGGCAATCGCCAGCGAGGCATAGGCGCTGCGATCGTCACGATCGAGCATCAGCCGCAGGCTGACCTTGCCAACCTCCAGAGAGACGATATCGCCGCCGTCGCTGTGCAGATCGCGCACATCATGCCGATGTGATTGCAAACGGCTGGCGATCCCCTGCCCCGGTTGACCCACTTCACTGACGCCATTCACCGCCAGCGGTAGTGCCAGATACACTTTCTGGTTTGCCAGCGCAACGTCGGTGATCTCCAACGGCAGCGGCAGGGCGTCATCGCCCGGAATATTGAACACGGTGCCGTCAGGCATCACCCCGCTGGCGTTAACCAGCGCGATGCGGCCAAAATTGAGGTATTCCTCATTAATCTCCAGCGATTGCAAGCCATAAAAATAATCACTCAGTGCGCTGAGACGCGCATGCAATGCGTAATCGGTATGTCTTTGCTGCTGTTGAAAATGCTGCGGTTTAATGAACAAACCTTCCCGCCAGATAATGCGATTGCGACTCGACATAATTATTCTTCTTCTTGGTCTTTTTTGATTTCGACTTCATCCCGGCGCAGGTGCACGAGGATCTGATACGTTTGCCCGACATTTTTCAGCTTGATCACCTTGCGCCATTCCGCACTTTCCGAATCCGCATAGCGGGCGACCACGCCGAGGTAGTGCACCTTTTCATCCAACGCTTCTGGCGGCAGGTATTTGAACTGCCCCGGCAACAGCGTGTAGTCCTGATGACTGATGTAATTCTTGGCCAGCGCCTTTTCGATATCCGTCGTTATCTGGTCATAATCGGTGGCTAACAGACGAGAATCTTCCGCCAGCAGAACCAGTTGGAATTCGATAGGGGCGGCTTCACCGCTTTCATTCGGGTTAACGTCCGGTTCCGCCAGTAGGCTAAAACCCACGGTAGAAGGCTGATGATTGTTGCTGCCTATCTGGATATCCGGATTCGCCGCGACCTGCGCCATCTTGCCCAGCGTGGAGCACCCCGACAGCACGACCATCAGCGAACATAAGCAAAATGCCCGCAGCATCATTTTTGCTCCTGCTGTTGGCGCACGGCACGGTCATACGCCTGCGCATACACCTGATGGAACAGTTTCTGGAAACCTTGCTGGCGTGGCGACGTCAATTCTCGGTAGTAGTGCTGATACATCTGCCATGCCCAGCCGTCATCCGCCGCCAGTGGTTCACCACTACGGCGATAGTGCTCAAAGCGGCTGAGCAGCGCGTCTGGCGAAAAGGCCTGAAGAATATTTTCCAACGCCGCTGCAATCGCTTGATGATTCGCGATGTGATGCACCCGCACATTGTTCAGCACTTCTTCCACCGCAGCCGGTGCAGACAAGTGAACCGGGCTTTTCCCTTCGGCAAACAGCACCGACAGCGTATCCGCATAGCCCAGTCCCAGACGCAGCGGGTTATCTTCAATCGGGCGTAAATGCGTGTCCGCCAGTGCGGCCTGTTCCGTCTGCAATGTCAGCAGTCCTTCAACCATCGCACGCAGGCTTTTCCCCATTTCTTCCAGCATTTCACGCAGGCGAGCATCATCACCCGGCTGAAGCGACAGCCCCAGCCCACGCATCAACGGAGCCAGCAACGTGCCATCGCTGTACCCTTCCAGCCCTTCTCCCGCGTAGGGGGTATTGATGCTCGGTAATTCGACAAATTTCTGATCCATGGTGTCCTCAACAGCAGAAAAAGAAGAAAGAGAGGTCGTGAGCGATTGTCCGCCCCTCTCACTGTCTGATGGCAATAGTGGCTGGCTCTGTTCTTTCTGTAGCGCCCACAGCGGGTCATTCAGCACGGCCGCGGTATCTGCACTCTCTGCCGTTCGCCCTTTTTTCTTTTCACTTAACCAGCCGCCCAACACATCGTCCGTGCGCAGCCCTAACACCTGATCGATATCCTGTTCCGTCGTGGGATCGCCGATGTAAACGCCCAGCCGGAAAGGCCCAATCACCAACTCATCGCCGTGCGACAAAATGACGTTGCGATCCCGCCCAATCGGCGACAGCGAACCGTTAATAAAAGACTGCCCGCTCAGATCGCATAGACTGAAATAACCATCGGTCATTTCGATACGTGCATGCGCGGGTAACACCGATCCCAATCGATCGCGTAGCTGCCACTGATCTTTTTCCGAGGCACCCAGCGTGCCACCGAGGTGATCGAACTGATGCTGCACCTGAGAATTGATATCGAGCTGCTCACTGTTGAGCACAACCAACGTGAGTGGATGGGTTACGTTCACATTTACTCCTGCACACAAATCGTCACATAGGGATCCGCTGGCGGCTGCCCGAGAAAGCTGCTCCACCCCAAACGGCTGCTCTGCTCACTGCCCAGGCTCAAGCCCTTGGCTTCATCTTCTGCAAACCCAAGACGTAGATCCCAAGCCAACTGATCGCGAAGAATGAAAGAGACAAAACGCACCAGCGGCTGAAAATGTTCGCCGTTGGGTAGAAAGCTGAGAAAGCGGTTAAAGCTGAGATTGCCGATCTTGAGCAAGAACTTGCCGGCACAATCATTCACTTTGTCACCGATGACAAAATCACCGCCCAGCATCATGTTTCCTTTTCCCAGCCGGTTCTGCTGCCCTTCATGAATGGGAACACGGCGGTGCTGCCAGGCCAAAACGGCGACGTCATCCAGATCAAAACAGTGAATAACCAGACCCGCGACGACCTCCGGGGAGCGGCTGGGGCTTGCCAACACCCCGGCGTAGGAAAGCATCTTGGCGCGGTTAACCGGCAGGCTGTCACGCACGGCATCGTTGCCCAAGCCCACGAGCGCGAACATCAGACGGGAGAATCCATCCTCCCCCTCATTCTGAAAGCGGACGTGATAGCGATATTTCCGCCATGCGCGATGCAACAGCGTGAGTAAGCGGTGATGAAAGAAATCGAGAAACACGCCCAGCTTCTGTTCGCCCTGTGCGTATTCCCAGGCCAGTTCTTCGAGGTAATAGCCGGGCATCGGCGACTGACTACCGTGCAGGCCCAGAAACGCGACTTCCAATTCCTGACGACCCTCTTCATCACACCCCACCTGCAAGATATCGCTGGGGTGAAAACCGATGGAGGCCGTGGAGCGAAAGCGCAGACGTTCCTGTTCAGGGCGAAAATCCAGCTCTTGTTCCAGATCCACGCCTTCCAACTGGTTGAGTAGTTCCACCAGTTGGAAAAAATTGAAGCGTGAGACATCCTGACGGAACGTTACATCATTGAGTGTTGACCTATCTGTACCGGCCATCGGTAGCGCTCCTTGTTATCGATGTTGACCACTTCCAACAGGTGGAAAGCGTTGACGCTGGCGTATAGCGAGAAAAAGTGCGCCAGCACCGTGCTAAACAGGTACAGTTCTCCTTCACTGGAAAACGCGGATTGCCGTACAGACAGGATTGATTTCAAGCCACGAACCGGCATCCCCTGAACCAGACGATCGATAGGCGTGGTTTCGATAGACTCGATACCCGCCAGACGCTTACGCGAGGCTTGTTCCGCCTGCTTGTCGTGTAGCGCAGGAAAATCGTAGGTACGCAGAATCTGTACCAACGCATCACGCCGCAGCAGCGACACATAGTTCAGCGACAGGTTGGAGATCAGCGTCCAGTGCAGGCTGCCATCCATCGCAGGCCGCAGTGGCCGCGTCGGCCGTAGCAAATTACGAAACGTCGCAAAAGACGGTGAATTACCGGCTGGTACACAAATCGCCCCAACGGGTAGTTGTGCCGCACGCGACCGATTGGTACAGGTCAGCGTCACCGAGATGGATTCATCCAAATCAATGACTTCCCGCTCATCGCCACGCACAAAAGAGAGCATGTGTTCAAAACCATTGCCGTTCACTGCTTCTCTTATCCGAATACGGTAATAAAGCGCCAATCGCCCTTTAGCTCGCTCGATTTGGTGCTGAAAGCTCTCAAAAGGCTGATACGTGCGTGGGATACCCCGAGCACGGCCTGAATTGCCTTCAACCCACCCTTCAACCTTATCCACAGAGAAGATTTCAAAGCTATCGGCGTTGCGGTAACTGGCCTTCAGCGGGTAGTCCGTCTGGCGTCCACTCAGGTTGATCGGCTCACTATCGTGTCGGAAGAGATTGATCGCAGGCACACAGTTGAGCATGAATGAATCAGGGCGGATCTTCAGCTCCGCCGGCAACGGACGATCAAAGCAAAAATGCAGACGGAACTCCGTTACCGTCAGCGGGAGATCCGGCCATACCGCGCCAGCAAGTTGGAAAAAGAGAAAACTTTCAGGAAAGCAAAAGTATTCCTGCAGGATACGGTAGCCCGAATAGACATTGCCGGGGTACGGCAATAGCGCGTCTTCTCGCTCGAAGCCGACCGTCTTCAGCACGCTGGCCTCTTGACGGAAGCGTTGGCCATCGACTTCCAGCTCAATATGCGACAGTTGGCTGGCGATCCAGAAATAGAGTTCGTAGGCCGTATAGGTATCACCGCCCAGATAAAAGCGCAGCTTGTCGAGTTGCAGATCGCTTAGCGATAACGGGCCATGCAACCCAATATCCAGCGTAATGGTGGAAAGATCGTTACCGCTTTGTACTTTAATCTCGCGGATATCCGCCGGATAAATCCAGATATCGTGACAGGTCTGAAAATGGCAGACCACATCATCAATCGGCAGGCTATCGAGCTCACAGCCGCGCTCAACAAATGCGGGCTGTGCAATCGCACCGGGATGCACCGAAAATTGCATCATCGTCATGCTCGGTACTGGACGCAGGTAATTAGGCCAGAGCATGCCCAGCAGACCGTGTGTCAGTTCCGGAAATTCATCCTCGATCTTCGCCCGCAGGCTCCCTGTCAAAAAGGCGAACCCTTCCAGCAGTCGCTCAACGTCTGGATCCGTGGTTTGTTCTGACAAAAATCGGGTAAGCTCAGGGTGCGCCTTGGCGAATTCGCGCCCTTGCAGGCGCAAGTAAGTCAGCTCATCCCTGAAAAAATGTTCCAGTGACATAATCAGATCATTCTGTAATGGCGGTGGCTATCCATATGGATATTGAAAGAGGCGACCTGCTCTAGGTCTTCCAACCTAACCCGAGCGGTAACCTGAAACGACATCTCCATCGGATTCGATAAATAGTCCGATGTGTCGACATCCACATGAACAATTCGAGGTTCAAAGCGACAGATACACTGCCGGATCGCCTCCCGGATTTTCCCTCGAATGTCCGCACCACCCTGCGTCGCGTCATTAAAATCAATCACGCCAAGCTCAGGTGCGCTGCGACAATTTCCGGGCCGGGTGTTGAGCACATTGTCCAGTTGACGCTTAACGGACTCGATCAGTGCTTCAACTTCCGTTTCAGGGGAGGAACGACGCTCCTCCCCACGGATACGATCAAACAGACTTGCCGCGTTTCCCCTTTCCCAGGCAGAAAGAGACGGCATAAGTCTTATTCCTTATCCAAGCGCCCTACCAGCGACAGCTCAAAGTTTGCCCCCATGTACTTGAAGTGCGGACGCACAGACATAGTGACCTGATACCAACCTGGTTCTCCTTCCACATCCAGCACTTTGATTTGTGCAGCACGCAGAGGACGACGGCTACGGACATCTGCCGGCGGGTTTTCCTGATCGGCGATGTACTGTTTAATCCAGGTATTCAACTCACGTTCAAGATCCTGACGCTCTTTCCATGAGCCAATCTGTTCACGCTGAAGCACTTTGATGTAGTGCGCCAGACGGTTGATGATGAACATGTACGGCAGTTGCGTACCCAACTTGTAGTTGGTTTCCGCTTCTTTGCCTTCCTTGGTGTTTGGGAACACCTTCGGTTTCTGCACTGAGTTAGCGGAGAAGAAGGCAGCATTGTCACTGTCTTTACGCATCGTCAGCGTGATAAAGCCTTCTTCAGCCATTTCATATTCGCGACGATCGGTGATCAACACTTCAGTCGGGATCTTGGCCTGAAGTTGCCCCATGGCTTCATAAACATGCACTGGCAGGTCGGTAATCGCCCCACCGCTCTGCGGACCAATGATGTTCGGACACCAGCGGTATTTCGCGAAGCTGTCCGTCAGCGCCGTTCCCATCAGATAGGCGGTATTGCCCCACAGATAGTGTTCGTGATTGGTGCTGATATCTTCCTTGTAGTTGAAGCCCTTAATCGGGTTCTCTACCGGGTCATAAGGCAGACGAGCCAAGAAGCGCGGAGCAGTCAGTCCCAAATAGCGACCATCTTCAGATTCACGCAGCGAGCGCCATTTCGTGTAGGCAGGGCCTTCGAAAACGGATTTCAGATCTTTGATGGAAGGCAGATCGGTAAAGCGGTCTACACCAAAGAAGGTCGGAGCAACGGAAGAGATGAACGGTGCATGCGCCATCGCGCCAACGGCGCTGACATACTGCATCAGTTTGATGTCTGGTGAGCTTTGCGTCAGCGCATAGTCACCGATCACGCCGCCAATAGGCTGGCCGCCGAATTGGCCGTAACCGCTGGAATACACGTGCTTATAGAAGCCAGACTGTGAGATTTCAGGAGCAAACTCAAAATCTTCCAACAGTTCTTCTTTTGTCGCATGCAACACCAGCAGTTTGATGTTTTCACGGAAATCGGTGCGATCGATAAGCAGTTTCATTGAACGCCAGGAAGATTCCAGTTCCTGAAGTTCTTTCGCATGCAGAATCACGTCAATCTGCTTGCTGAGCTTTTTGTCCAGTTCGACGATCATGCTGTCGACCAGCGCTTTATTCACGGGTTCTGCTGCATTACCGCTATCAAGAATGTTAGCAACCAGCGCGGCAATACCCTGTTTAGCCACGCTGTAGCCTTCATCAACCGGGCTGATACGTGCTTGAGCCATGATATCATCAAGCAGCGATCCTGAGGCGCTGGCAGCCCCTGCCTGGGCCTGTTCTTCAACTATTGACATATTGTTTCCCTATTTCGTCAATATACTCGTCATACTTCAAGCTGCATGTGCTTAGTGTATGAATATCAATTATTCGGCGGGTTTGACCAGATCGAGCTCTTTGAGAAGCTGCTCTCTGGCTTCTTCGCTGGACAACAGATCCTGCAAACGATTACGGAATGAGGGAATATTGCCGAGGGGGCCTTTCAGCGCGACCAACGCCTCACGTAAATCAAGCAGTTTACGTAATTCAGGCACTTGTTGGGCGATGCGGTCAGGAGAGAAATCATTCAAGCCAGCAATACTCAGTTTCACTGGCAGGTCGTCTTGGCTCTCTTCTTCAAGGCGATTTGGCACACTGAAATTCAGTTCCAGATTGGCTTCTTTCATCACGGAGGTAAAATTGTTCTTATCGATCGAGACAGTCTGACGTTCTTCGATCGGCGTTTCCTCTGTGCGCCCTTTCATATTTCCCACGATCATCAGCGTCAGCGGCAATTCTATTTCCGCCTGCTGACCACCAGTGGCCGGAACATATTTGATATTAATACGTTCCTTTGGTGCGACAGATGCACCATCAGTTCCTTTTGCCATGTGTCTATACCAACGTAAGGGCACTCGGGCCCGGAGAAGTAAAGTCGATTCCTACCAAAACCCCACCATAATCCATAAGCACGGCAGCGACTCGGCAAACAAATAGCGTATTTGTTTTTCGACCAGCGAGATGAAATAAATTAAAACCGAATTAAAAAACCATAATAAAACCGTAATTTTACGATTTACATCGGTGTGGAAGACTCACACCAAGAAGGAAGTTAAATACATTCATATTTTGAGTTTGGATCATACACACAACACAAACGCATGGTCAACGCTTATATAGGAGAGCAAGTAAAGAGAACAGCTAAAACAAAAAATAAATTAAAAACAAATACATAGAAAAACATTAAGTAAAAAAAACCACAAAAAAAGAGAGTAAACCACTGAGTTTCAATTAACGGAAAAAGAATATATTTCGTGCCTTTTAATTTCATTAGAAACGAAATACTTAGTTAGCTAGTAAATTAATAGGGTTACAAATAGCCCATTTATTTTAATTTAGTAAAACTATTTACCCTCTATTTTTTACTTTTGTCAGAATAAACAACCTAATTACTTTACGGGATTATTTTTTTATTAAGAAATAAATATGAGATAGTTTAGCAAGCATTGATTTTTTAATGGAAATTATCAGATCATTACACTACAAAAAAGCACAAAATAAGCATAAAAAACCTAACCATAAAAATTGGCGGCATTTCATAACAAAAATTATCAACAAAGGCAGTTAGATGATCTTTTATACGCCAGTTTCAGGTTAAAAAATGGCAGTTATCCTGCAATTTATCCTACAAGAGAATCTTCCGGATGATACGAGAACCCCACAGTACAACAGAGAGGAAAATGAGGCATCCGTCATGAAACCAGCAGGGCATGCCGAGAAGGGGAGTCACAACCCCAAACACATGGAAAACACGCAGCCTACGGAGAAACGGAAAGTTTGGCATCGAACAAACTACCTATTGGCTTCGTCTATTTTTATTCCGTTTTCCACCAGTGAATGCGTGGAGTAAAAGGATCATCCTCATGCCAGATTTTTTCTGGTGTCAACCGTAAGACCACTGGCGTTGTTTCACTGAAGGCCAGCCAGTTCACGCCCCCACAGGCGGGAGATTGATGGTGAATAAACGAAGACCAAAGCCTATGCAGCGTTCGAGCAAACTCAGCGTCGGTTATGCGTTGATGCGCGCTAAGATGGCTGAGATTAGATCGATCCCGATACCATACATGTCCGGCCTCTGCCCCGTGGGGAGCCCCGTGCCCATCATCTTCGATTGTACCGTAGAGATATTTATAAACCGGCTGATAGCGGGAATGATATTGAGCAAAGCGGGTCGATGGGTTTTGAAAAACCATGTCTCCACCTATCGCTCGCCACAGGCCAAGTGCAGTATAGTTGGGTAAATGCCTGCGGTATCGCTGGATAATCTCCACGCCACGCAACCCAAATGGCCTGACGCGAGGATCTAATCGCTGTTCAGCATCGGCAAAAGTCAGCTCAGAGTACATTTTAGAATGAGTAACATACTCACCCGTTGTGCAACCGATCATCATCGGTACCCGTGCCACCAGCCCTATTTCCGCGGCTTGCTCTGGATGATGCGGTAGCGAGATCGCATTGATGACAGGCACGAAAGGAACGCCAAGCGCGGTTACCCCGCCGTCACGTTCGTAATCATGGTGGTTATATGATTCATCGCAAACAGCTTTCTGTGCCAGCAACAGACGTTCAATCGGTAGCGTCGATAAATCATCCGCTTTGATGTCCAACGCACTCAGCATTCTAGCCGTGACTTTCTGCGCATCTTCCCGCGAGGATACCGCCGTGCTCGCCCCACTTTGTAGTAGCACCTGTGAAAATAGCCCTTCAGCATCGGGCATAGCCATCACCGCCGCGACGGAAAAACCACCCGCAGAACGTCCGGAGAAAGTTACCCGTCTGGGATCGCCACCGAAAGCGGCGATATTGTTTTGCACCCAACGCAGCGCAGCGATTTGGTCCAGTAACCCTCGGTTATCTGGGAATTCCCCTCCCAAATGCATAAACCCCAACGCGCCCAACCGATAATTCACGCTCACTTCAACAATGCCGCTGGCCGCAAACGCGCCCGTTTGTAGCAGCGGTTCATTGGCCGACCCCACGGCGTAGCCTCCGCCATGAATCCAGACCAGTACGGGGGCGTTTCCCGTCAAACTCGGGGTTCTGACATTTACCGTAAGAAAATCATGACCAACCCGTAAGTGTGACGTGGCAGCACAGCCGACAGGCCCGTAGGTAGGATATTGAGGGCAAACCGGGCTAAACATTTTAGCGGAACGAATGCCCTGCCATGGCGCAACTGGCTGTGGCGCGAAAAATCGGTTTTCTTCCGTAATCGGCGCGGCGTAGGGTATCCCCAAAAATGTAGGAATGTCGTTTTCTGTAAAACCTTCTACCCAGCCAGCCTGTGTTTGCACAATCATGGCATTTCCCTGCGATTCGATAATGAAAAAGCGACACTTCAGAGCGCCCTGCGCAGCCCAACCAGTCGTTCGAGGATCACCACCACCACCACAGACACCAAAATCAGCAAGACAGAAAGCGCGGCAATCTGCGGATCCGTGGAATATTCAAGATAGTGATAAATTTGCGTCGGTAACGTTGAAGTATGCGTTGAAACAATGAATAGCGATAACGTAGCTTCATCAAAGGAAATAAGAAAAGCGATCACAGCCCCCGCAATCAGGCCGGGACGAATCAACGGCAGCGTAATGCGCCGAAATACAGTGAAAGGCCGGGCTCCGTGGATCAGCGCCGCTTCTTCCAGACGAGGATCCACCGCGAGCAGACTCATGGCAATCGTGCGAACAGTATAAGGAATAGTGATACCTAAATGAGCCAGAATGATCCCACCATAGCTATCGAGTAGCCCCAGCGGGGCAAATACCAACATCAAGCCAACCGCCAGCACAATATGCGGAACCAGAAACGGCGCGGCAACCAAAAATGTAATCAGTTGCCGCCCCCGGAAACGGAAACGGGTAAGCGCCAGCGAGAGCAAAATTCCAGATATCACAGCAATCGTCCCGACAATGACCCCAATAGCCAGACTACGCCAGAAAGCAGCAATAAATTCAGCGTTATTGAGCACCTTAATGTATGACCCGAAAGAAAAGCTTTCTGGCGGAAAGGAGAGATACTGTCGGGTATCAAACGAAATGATCAATACAACGATAATAGGGGCCAGCAAAAAAAGATAAATGAATGAAATCAGGGTACGCCAGGCAAGTTTGCCCGTAGCGATGCGACGGTGTTTCATGCTAGGCCTCTATCCTTCCAGAGAGCGTAATGCTCGCTGATAAAAAACAATAATACTGCCGAACAAAAACAGCAGGATAAATGACAAAGCGGCAGCCAGTGGCCAGTTCAGCGTCACCGTCGCTTCGCTGAATATCTCAGTACCCAGCACGAATACCCGTCCACCGCCCATCAATCGCGGCGTGACAAACGACGATATCGCCAGTACAAAGACCAACAATGCTGCCGTCAAAATACCGGGCAAACTTAGCGGCAGAATAATGCGGGAAAATACCTGCCAACGATTAGCACCTAACATACTGGCGGCTTCCTCTAGCTGGCTGTTCAGCCGACCGAACCCACTCAGCATCGCCAGAATGGCGTAAGGCATCAATATCTCGACCAGAGCAATACTGGCACCCAGCGAGTTATTCGTTAATTTCAGCGGCGATTCAAGCAGTGACAGGCCAAGCAGCAGGCTGTTGATCACGCCTTTATCCCCCAGCAACACCATCCAGCCATAGGTTCTGACCACCATCGATGTCAATAATGGTGCTATCGCCAGCGCCGTCAGTACACCGCGCCAGCGACTGGTGCTACGAATGAGGAACAACGCAATGGGGTAAGACAGCACAACCGCAGCTACGCTGACACTAACGCCTAGCAACAGCGTATTCGCCGCGACTTGCCAGTAAAAAGAATCGACCAGAATGCTGCGGTAAGACGTAAGCGTCCAGGCTGAACCAGCACCGCTGAATGCGGATGAAGAAAGGGACGTTCTCATCAGCCAAATCAGCGGTGCCAGAAATGTGACGCCCAGCGCCAGCAGCCCCGGAAACAGGAGCATAAACAACAGAACATGTGGTTGTTTATGCTTTTTCATGCCACATCCCGCCCGATCAGCGTGACGTCGGCGGGATCGACGACAAAAGTAATAGGTTCACCCACTTTCGGCGTATAGCCAATGTGAGTAAAGATTTCGGCCTGTAGCTGATATCGGCCGCACTGCACCGTCAGCGCCTGCACTTGCCCACGATACACAATGCGCTCAACCACACCGTGGAAGTGATTAACGCCATCACGTTTGCCAGATAGCACCGGCACCAGACGATGAGGGCGAATCAACACGTTCACCGTCTCCCTCAGTAGCGTATCACTGGCAATATGGATAGCGCCTAAACCAGGGATCTCCCGGATGCCCTCGCGGGTGATCAACGCAGAGAAAAAGTTACCGCTGCCAATGAATCGCGCGACGAAGTCGGTTTGCGGGCGGTCAAAAATGTCACTTGGCGTACCAATTTGCTCCAGACGCCCATTCGACATCACCACCAGACGATCCGCCATCGACAACGCTTCATCCTGATCGTGCGTGACAAAGATTGCGGTAACGCCAGTACGCCGCTGAATATCGCGGATCTCGTCGCGCATTTCATCACGCAACTTGGCGTCAAGATTGGAGAGCGGCTCATCGAACAACAATAGCGCAGGCTCGATGACCAGCGAACGGGCAATAGCCGCACGCTGCTGCTGTCCGCCAGAAAGTTGGCTGACACGGCGATCGCCCAAGCCAGTTAGCTTAACCAGATCCAGCGCTTTCCTGACACGGCTATCCCGTTCAGATTTTCCAACCTTGCGCACGTCCAGACCAAAAGCGACATTCTGTGCAATCGTCATATGCGGGAATAAGGCGTATGACTGGAAAACCATACCGATATTGCGCTGATAAACGGGGATGGCTGAAATATCACGACCATTCAGACTTATCGTGCCGGTATCCGGCTCTATCAGCCCGGCGATCATACGTAACATCGTTGTCTTGCCGCAGCCCGAAGGTCCTAACAACGCCAGCATCTCCCCCTGCGGCAGCGAAAAGCTGACATGGTCGACAGACGGCGTTGCAGACCCCGGATACGTTTTGACCAAATCCTCAACTACAACATGAAAATCAGACATACAACCCTTGCCAGCATCAGTGATTTAGTTAACCGCAATGACTTCACGACGGATACGTTGGATCCACGGTGCGTATTGTTCCGCGATCCAAGGCCAGTCCAGCGACGATTGCGCCGCCTGCGCTTCCTTGCTGCCGTAGATCCGTGCCGCGACGGCATCTTCCAGCGCGACCGCCTGATTTACTGGCGCATAGAAGCTCTTTTCAGCGAAGACGGTTTGCGCCTCCACGCCGATAGCGTAATTAATGAACAATTGAGACGCATGAGGATGTGTCGACCCCTTCACCAGATTGATGGTATTGGTCTGGCCGATACTGCCCTCTTTAGGTAAAGCGATGCCGATCTTTCCTCCCTGCGTATCGTGGAGGTATTGCGCACGGCCATTCCAGCAGATCGCTAAATCCGCTTCACCACTTTGAATGACGGCGTAGCAATCCGGCGCGGGATCCCAGGTTGAAACATTCGGCGCGATTTGCTTCAGCGCATTAATGCCTGGATCAATACTTTGCTTATAATCACCACCTTTCAGTTTGGTCAGAATCGGCAGCAGGATCACGCCGCGGGTATCACCCAACGGTGCTGCGATTTTCCCCTTATATCGGCTGTCTGTCAGATCGTTCCAGCTTTGTGGCGGCTGCTTAACATTGTCCGTGTTATACAGAATGGACAGGTTATCTTGTGAGAAGGCGATGGTTCGGTTGTCGTCGATATTGGCCCACGTGGGGATATCTTTCAGGTTAGTGACAATCTTCGCATCAAGCGGTGTAAATAAATCCTGTTTGTTGGCACGGATCGCGACAGCGACATCGATCAGCGCGACATCGACTTTCGGATTGTTTTTTTGCAGCGCCAACAATGCCAAAGATTCAGCAGAATTCTTACTTTGCTGGTAATTAACGTCAATATTGGGATATTTAGCTTTAAACGGTTCAATAACAAATTTTTTATAGTTGTCGGCAAACACACCTGAAAAACCAACGATATTCACAACCTCCTTCTCAGCCGCATGCGAAACATTCGGGACTAGCGCAGCACTGATGACCATACTTAAACTGGCTACCACCTTTAATAAAGAAAGCTGGGATAATGTCTTCTTTTGCATTTTTCTCTTTCCAATTAATGAGATATTGCCGTTGGTGTAACAACGGGTTGCCATGCTGAACCAAGGACGCTCAGCCAGTTTTTACCGAGAAGTTTCAGGATCAGATCAGGATGCCACCCACGGGAAAGCATACGTTCGGTCAGATTGGGAACCTCACCGATGCGCGCAATACCCTGCGGTTTGCTGATTTTTACGGAACCGAATTCCGTTAACTTGCGGGCAGTCCCCTTATCGCGGTTAGCCCAGAGCAAATACGGACCAGGACGAGGACGTCCCTGTGAAAAGTCAGTACCGATACCGACATGATCTTCGCCAACCAGCTCAATGACATAGCTCATGGCATCAAGATAATCATCAATAGTGGCGTCATTACCTGCTGCTAGCCCTGGCGCAAAAAGACTGACGCCAATGATTCCCCCTTTTTCAGCGCAGCCTTTCAGTAGCTCATCGGGTTTGTTTCGCTTAACGTCCTTCAGCGCACGCGGCAATACGTGAGAAATACAGACAGGAGCCCGCGAGGTATTAATCACATCTGCGCTGGTACGATCACCGACATGGCTCAGGTCGCATAGCACACCGACACGATTCATTTCCGCCAGCACTTCTTTGCCAAAGCCGGTTAGTCCGCTGTCGTGTTCTTCAAGGTAGCCTGCACCGGAATAGTTTTGGGTGTTATAGGTGAGTTGCATAATGCCAACGCCCAGATCCTTGAAAATCTCGACATAGTCCAACTTGTCTTCCAGCGGAGAGGTGTTTTGCCAGCCAAGAATAATTCCGGTGCGATTTTCCTGCTTCGCCGCGTTAATATCGGCTACCGTTTTCACCGGACGAATTAAATCGCTGTTTTCCTGTAACAGGTGCTTCCACTGTGAGACATAGGCAATGCCTTCACGGAAATTTTCCCACAGTACAGAAGAACAATTGACGGCGGTCAGGCCCGCTGCGCGCATTTCAATAAAATTTTCCCGGGTCCATTCACTGGTCTGTAAGCCATCGATAACAATAGCCCGCTCGTGTAATTGCCTGGCACTCATAATATAAATCCCCTGAATATCAATATTAAATTTCCGGCATAGCATTAGCGGAACTGAGCTGCTTGCCGTAATGCATCAAGGTTTTCTTGTGGCGTTTTCCCAATAAGAACAGAACAACCTGGAGCTAGGATAAAACCGCGCCCCTGAGTCTGCTCAATCGCTTCTCTTACGCTTCGGCGTACATCATCGGTACTACCGTAAGCCAGCAGTGAAGAGGATATTCCTCCGCTAACAACCAGTGATGGTATTTTCTGGCGAACAGTGGCAAATGAAGGGTTATTTCCGGACGCCGTATCCCAATGCATTACCTGCGCCGGATAATCCAGGCAATCATTCAGATAAATATCGTTCTCGCATAAGTGTAAAAAATTACACCATAAACTTTTGGCTTCACTCATCACCCGCAGGTCATAAGGTTTTATCCATTTCAGGTAATCGGATGAAGACAGATGATGGCTATTGGCCCATTTACTGGAAAAATAAATCCCATCCACACCTTCATTCACCAGTGCACGAACAAGATTGGCAAACGTGGTAGCGATCGCATCCAGAGCACCGCAAACAAGTTCTGGCGCAATGGCCAGGTGCTGACGAAGCAATTCCGTATTACGATCAACCAGTTTGTCAGCAACATCCAGGGGCAAAAAGACGGTCATGATAATAGGCACGTGCGGGCCAACCTGTCGGCGAATCGAGCGCAATATAGCAAGTTGCTCAGCCAGTGGTGGGCAGCTTAAATCCAATGGCCGCAGCTTCGCCCAATCTTCAGGCTGTGAAATCGGAGAAGATAAACAATAATGTGACGTGGAAGAGTTTGTTGAAGGACGATAGGTATATCCCCAACCTTCAACATGGTAACTGGCTCGTGAATGTACTTTAATAAAATCCCACTGATAACGGTGATAAAACTCAACCATTGTGGCGGCGAAATCAGCCGTTTTAATTTCCTGAATATAAAAGTGTCCCCATGCCCCTACAGGAACAGAATCAGGAACGCCGTTAGCAAGTGCTACCTGCAAGCGTTCATTCGGTTTCATATTATGAAATTCTCTTTTTTAATTATATTGACTAAAAAAAAACAGAACACCATCGACATGATGATGTATTCCATTCAATCCTGGTTTTAATAAAAAATGATAGTTATTATAAAATAATAAAAAATTAATTTATGCGTTCCATAACCCTTACACCTAAACCACCGCCCCTACAATGGTATCAACTCAGGAATTCATAACGAACATAAATAGATATTTACCCTCATCACATCTTAGTAAAAAACCATTATGTACTGTTTATTATTCGCATCATAAACCATTGTTTATGCCTTTTGTTAATTATAAATTCAGCTTAACTTATGTGCTAAATGAAAAACATCATGGCACTTATCAGGGTAGAGGAGTTGGGTAAGTAGTCGCCAGCGAGTAAACGGGTGATGAGCGACTCGTCGCCGCTTAAAGGTAACCCGCCATATCAGTAACAGGCGCGCTCTTTTTCTCTAAATGCCTTTGGAGCGATATTGGTCCTGCAAAAAATGTAGAATACCATCGCCGACGGCCTCCATTGGATTACCAAGCTGACGCTCTGGATTAGCCATGACGCCACAGCGTGGTACGACAAGGCCGTTACGCTACGGTAATAGCTGGTATTACAACTTCCGGTAGTGACACCGTTGTAGCTTCTGGCTCCAATATCCCCGCTAATTGCAGGCTGGCTCTGGCGATTAAAGTGGGTAATCTCACCGATGAGGTTTTTAATCCTACTCGAACTAGTGGCAGTGCTGAAGTATTCTCTGAAATTCTTAATGATTTTAAAGTAAAACTCTCTGATAAATCAGAGGCTGTTAATATTGACAATAAAAAATTAAACAATGATGCTGATTTTCAGCCAAAAATAACAACGGGATTTTTTCCGTCTGGGCAGGAATATACATTTTTTAATGTTGAAGATAATCTCACTGGCAGTGATAAGGCTTATTTAAAATCTCTGGGTTGGCCAACATCTGAGTACAGTGACGTGAATGTTCTTGCTAGCAATATAGCTCAGGATCGTGTTGACGGAACGTTGAAAGGTTCGATGACAAAAGAGTACCTATTTGGCGATCGTGAAAAAGGTCTGGCTGGTCTGGTTGAGCGGATGCAGGGAATGGAATCTGATTTCCGTGGGCTATGTACGACGCTGCTAAAAACGATTGATCAGGGAACTCAGAATATCTGAATTCGGTCATTAAAAAATATATTTCTCCTTACTGGTTTTTAACCAGCACTTTTCTTTTCTGCTTTATATATACTAAATAATTCAAGTTTCAGGTAGGTGTCAAGATAATTGGCATCCCCCAGTTGATTTAGGCTACCTGTTTTCCCACTCTGGATTTAGCATTACCTACCTGATGCTGTAAGCTACCCGTTAATCACTTCTTTACAAACCTGATGCTGTTGGTTTTCCCATCCAAGGTAGTACTTTGAGAGACAAGAATATAATGAACATTGAGCAATTGAGTACTCTGTCAGAAAGCCATAATGAGTTAGTTGTCTTATTGAATGATTGTGTGGAAAGTGGAGCCTCCATTGGTTTTCTTGCCCCACTGGAAGCCGGTGAAGCTGAACGCTACTGGCAGGGGGTAGCCGCCGACCTGTCTGAAGGCGGTCGTCAGCTATTGGTTGCGCGTGAGGCGGGACGCATCGTGGGAGCAGTACAGATCAGCTATTGTCCAAAGAAAAATGGCAGTCACCGTGCTGAAGTGGAAAAACTGATGGTGCATACGGCATTTCGTCAACGCGGCATTGCTCAGCAGTTAATGGCAGAAGTAGAACGCCAGGCACAGGCTAATCGGCGAACCTTACTCGTGCTTGATACCCGCACCAATGACACGGCCTCCATTTTGTATCGTAAATCGGGCTATCAGGAAGCGGGTCAAATCCCACAGTTTGCTCGCAGCTCCGCAGGTACTCTCGATGGCACAACCTTCTTTTATAAATTGCTATAGAGGCTGCTTTAGGTACGTTGGCGAGCATTTGCCAATAATTTCAATAAATAATCCCTTGCACAGGACGAAAGAACAGGAAGTTAACGTTCAACCAACCGAAAAGTGATTCTTTGTATAGTTAGATATAAAAATGATAAAAGCCCTGACCGCGTTAGCCAGGGCTTTTAAGGTACTACAGACTTAATATTTAACATTCATTGACTTAATAACGTCTTACTACTATTGATACTGCCTCAAATGTACACGTTTATCACAGATAATATTGGGTATTAAAAAAATGACTACAACCTCCCCTATATTTGCTGATTTAAACACTCTACCAACCTTGCTAAACACTCAAAGGTAGGTACATCCCCCATCGCGATATATACTCTTTGATGCGTGGCCTTACTCTCGTTGCGATATTTTTCACATAACTCAATCTCAACCTATCGCAAACAATAACGCTAAATCATAGCCTTACATCATCGCGCTTTCGTCCCCTTTTGCGATTGTAGATACTGACTACGTGGCCTTAAGCATTATCGAGTGAGAATATTAATTTTTCTCAACATCGATTACCATACAAAAATACTTCGTGACCTTTATCGCAAAAATACTTATTAAAGAACATGTTCGTTGTCTTTAATATAACAGCAGACTGAAACCTCACTGCTATTAACAACCAATCTACGGATTTTAAAAGCCATGTCAATACTGTTATTAATAACATGTTTTTAATAACAGTATTAATGAAGTTTAGCCATGCGGTACGGTGTTCAATCTGATTGAAAAGAGGTATTCATTAATAATCTTCTTCATGCTCCGGTATGGGTTACCAAATAACACACAGAAACCTTTCACATGCATAGCATGCCTTACCAATTCAGCGATAACACGAAACGTAGGCTCAATAAAAAAATTACCGAAAAACATGCTCACCAATATTGTGAGCAGCATCGATACACGCCTCTGGTGTTCCTAGTTCCGGCATCAACAGTATCTCAGACGTCATAACTGGCGCACCGCAGTAGTCAAAAATCCCATGTGCGATCTGCGCATGAAAGGAATCCGCATAGCCATGTTTTTCGAATGTTCTCTGGTCGGCAGCGCCCAGAGCCACAAGGTGCACTGGTAAATGCCCCAGTTTCTTTACCACATGCCCATCAGCCACTTCCTCATAGGCCCAACCGTTTGCAAAAACGCGGTCAATCCACCCTTTCAACAACCCCGGCATAGACCACCAATAAATCGGGAACACCAGCACCAGCGCATCCGCATTATCAATACGAGATTGTTCAGCAACAACGTCAGACGGTGTTGCATCTGTACACTGAAAAGCCGCCACATCTGACACAGAAAACACGGGGTTAAACCCTTCCTGCGCCAGATCCGCGATTTCAACTGTATTTTCCGGGTTTACTCCAACGATTCCTTCCGCAATGGCGGTGGCGACACTGTGGGTGAGTGAGGTATTAACAGGATGAGAAACGACAAGTAATGCGTGCATTCTGGGTACTCCCTATTGCCATGAGACGACGTCAGATATAATCTTATATACCAACAGTAACCTACCACAAGTAAGTTACTGTTGGTATATAACAATGTCAAGAGGATCATAACGGCAATGTCCAGATCACAGATACGGCAGCGTTTATCAAGAGAAGACCGCTATGTGCAACTGATAAAAGTCGCCAGGCAGATTATTCGGGAAGAAGGTACGGAAGCGCTGACGCTTGGGCGTCTGGCGGAGCAAGCTGGCGTAACAAAGCCAGTGGTTTACGATCACTTTACTAACCGTTCGGGGCTGTTAGCTGCACTTTATAAAGAATATGATATTCGCCAGACAGCGATTATGGATGACATTATCCGTAAAACTGAGCCCGTGCTCGACAAACTGGCTGCGGTGATTGCCACATCCTACATCGATTGTGTACGCCTTCAGGGACATGAAATGCCCAACGTTATGGCGGCGCTTACCGGAACACCCGAGCTCGAACAAATCCGACAAGAGTACGATGCCATTTTCACGGAGAAATGCCGCGCGCTTTTTGCTCCATTCTGCGTAGGAAAACCACTTCATGATGCCGCACTGCGGGCCATGATCGGCTCCGCCGAAGGGCTATCTTACGCCGCGGTGAAAGGGATTATTACGGAACAACAGGCTAAGGATGAACTGTTTCATGTCATTATCTCTATGGTGCAAAGGTGTAGTGTAAACGAACGCCATAACGCTTCTCTGCAAAATAGCTGAAGCTATCATAACGTTTCTTGAAGCGACAACCGTGAGAGCGGAATGTACTCGCGTAGCCAGCGGCGAGGATGTTTATCGGCAACAGGCCAGGCTCTTAGCATCCCCTTCCCCTAGCCACCTGTCGCGCATCGGCAGAGCGAACAGACGGACGAATAGCCGCCATTAACCTGACCTTTAATTGAGGAAGTAACGATGAATTCACCAGTAACGCAAGGCGCTCACCATATTGGTTTGACGGTATCAGCATTGGAAGAAAGCGCACACTTTTTTACCGACCTGCTGGGTTGGCAAGAGGTAAAGCGAAGAGAGGATTACCCCGCTATTTTTGTCAGTGATGGAACGGTGATGCTCACGCTTTGGCAAGTACAAACCAACGAGCCTGTTCAGTTCGATCGGAAAAACAATGTCGGCTTGCACCATCTCGCGATTAAGGTTGATAGCAAAGTGGCACTGTTTGAGATCTTTGAAAAATTATCAGCCCATAACATCAACATCGAGTTCTCACCTTCCCTGATTAATGATGGCCCAGCAATGCATATGATGTGCTATGAACCAAGTGGGATCCGCATCGAATTTTACTGGTCAGGTCAGTAAGCGCGGATTAAAAAAACTGGCTTATGACCTGCATCAATCATCACGCAAGTATCACCGCCATTTATCGTGGTTTAAAATTGATCAAAATCAATAAAAAACCAGCAAATACATTAATTTACTTTTCTATACCCTCAAACTTTTGACCTTCCCGTAGGGGGAAGGTGTAACGTCATAGCATGCTATTTCAAGATAATGACGCTATTGAGGGAAAGTAATGATGAAGATAACGATGATGGCGGTACTACTCGGCCTGACATTAAGCAGTTCTGGTTTCGCAGCGGAGGCTGACGCAAACGCGTTTCTAGCCAAGCAGGGGCTGGCGGGGAAAACCGTCGAGCAGATCGTCGATGTTATCGATCGGTCGCCGCAAGCGAGACCTTTGCCCTACAGCGCTTCCATTACCAGCAAAGAACTGAAATTATCGGATGGACAGCAGCAATATAGCTATCCGCTGGGAGATAAATTTTACCTCTCATTCGCCCCTTATATTCAGCAAACACATCCCTGCTTTAACCACAGTTTGTCCGGTTGTCAGGGCGAACTCGCCAATACGGCATTTGACGTAAAAATCACGGATAAAGCCGGTAACGTTATCGTGCAGAAAACCCTAAGTAGTCACCAGAACGGTTTTGTTGGCGTATGGTTGCCGCGCAATATTGAAGGAACGATTGATGTCACTTATCAAGGACGCGTGGCAAGCTCACCGTTTGCGACCTATAGCGACAGCCAGACCTGCATGACGACATTGCCATTGAAAGAACAGACATTGTAGTAAAAGGCACCAGCCTACGGCACAGCAGGAAACACGCCAACGGTCGTACTGATTTTCGCCGGGGATCGCCTCCCCGGCAGCGAAATATCTCTCGCTTCTTATTTACACACCAGAAGGCATTATGTAACGCGATTAAAAATACAGGCGACACAGACAATAATCGGCGCGCTTACTTTTGCGTCCATTTCTTTTCTGGTGGCTGATAGGCGTGGAAGAATGTTAATAACGCTTCAGGACTGTCTGAAAACAGCAGCATATCCGCATAGTCACGACGTAAGAATCCTGCATCAACCATACCGCTAATCATGTCTTGCAAGGGATCAAAATAGCCAGCAATGTTAAGAAAAGCGCAGGGTTTATCATGAATACCCAACTGCGCCCATGTCCACTGCTCGAATATTTCTTCAAATGTTCCAGCACCGCCAGGAAGTGCGATAAACGCATCAGACAGCGCTGCCATCTTGCTCTTACGTTCATGCATATTTTCAACAACATGCAATTCTGTCAGCCCCTGATGCACAATTTCTTTTTCAACCAGTGCTCTGGGCATCACGCCGATCGCGGTGCCAGCGTGGGATAGTACGGAATTTGCTATTTCCCCCATCAGCCCGACTTTACCGCCACCATACACAATCTCTACACCGGAATCGGCGAGAAAATGCCCCATCTGTTTAGTTTTCTCAATATAGATAGGTGAATTTCCCGATGCCGAACCACAAAAAACGCCAACTCTCATTACAAACTCCCTGTAACAAATGGTATGCACTGATTCTACCACCGCGTATCAGGATACAATATTGCGTTATCGCATATACCCATCATACTTCAGGTTGCATGTGCGTTGGCTGCGTGCAAATACTCGACCCGTCGTGTCCCCGCCCCTTTGGGGTCAACGCATCAGCCACGTATTCATTATCTCCGATCACACTATGTATCCAGCCTGGCATCACTCCCTGATATTACATGCCATCTTTGATTGGACGGTGCTAATCAGATAGGTCTGCTTCGTCAGCATTTCGAACTGGATAACATCATTTTCAGCCAAAAGGGGAATCGCCTCATCGGGCGCATTATCGTTGGTATTCTTACTCATCCCGATATTGTTCACCACCAGCCGACTCCCCTCCCACACGGAATCAAAGCTAAACGTGCGCCGAATCGTCAACGGTACGCCATCCTCGCCAATGTAAAGACCATTGACTAAAACCAGCGCTCTATTTTGTTTATTTAGATAAAAATAGACGTCATATTCCGTTCTAACCTTCTGATCTTCTTCGTAGAGCTTTACTTCGCCCTGACATATCAGCGGCTTTCTGTATAAATTGCTGGTTAAATAAAAAATAACCCCAAGAGAAAATGAAATAAAAAGCACCAATGTGGTGCAAAAAATTTTCTTTCTGACTTTAATTATTAACATAAGTGATACATCCATGCCCATCTTTATTGCAGGAAATAACGATTTCACTTTTCTTATCCAACACTTCAGATATAACAATCTTTTTCGATAGGAAGAATAATGAGTTATCTGAGCACAGATTTTTATAGTCGGTCGGGAGAGGATAACTCACACTTTTATATAAATAGAAAAGATCGCACTTCCCATTCATCTTCACATCGACAAGATGTCGATACGGAAAACGGTTTACGTTCTCCAACACGAGCAGGAAAACCCCAACTATCATTATCCATATGAGAAGGAACCGAACATATTGCTGTTTTTTTACTGGCTCAGATATGGCGTGGTGTTTTATAGAAAATGGTTTTTCTTTTTCATAAACATCTTCTTTAACTTTCTCCTCTTCCCCTTGATTTAACGTTCCTTTCTCTCTCCTCTCTGACGTCGGGTAGGAAACAATACTCGCGACATTAAAAACAACACCTAGCTTGGGGATAGTCACAACCGAGTCCGAAAGATCAAACTCGCGCAATACCTTCCTTAGTAGAGAGAGATAATTGTTGAGATTATTGATAGAAGGGCAAAGTGCATGCTTTTCCAGTGCCTCTTTTAACAAAAAATCACGGCTTAGCGTTACCCCTTTATTCTCTATCAACAAGCAGAGCAATCGTGAAATAGGAAAATTCACAGAGGTTGCTTCATTTTCACGTTCTATCCATGCCAGTGTTCCCTCTCCCTCGTTGAAAATGATTAAATCATTAATCAAATAAACCATTCGACCTTTTTCCATCAAGATTAGAGGCACTATTCATTTGTTACAGTAAGATTATAGATACGCTGTCTTATGGGCATAAAACCTACGGAATAGTCTGAAAAATCACTACAAAAAAAACGCCATCCACAAAATAAAAATCAATTATATACATAGCCTTACAAAGGCTATCTTTGGCAAGGATAAAAACTTACCTATATATTGTCAAAGATTATTTAATTTTCATTTAAGCATTGTATAAACAAAAAGACATTTCATTATTTTTATAAACCAATAGATATCCAACTGAATCAACCATCCAATAAAAAAAATGACAAATAACACATTGAATTAAAATAACTTATCTAGTAAATGATATTTAAATCACATTACCCCACATCTACCACCATCACACAAATTAGAATAAAAACCTAAATAAATATAAATTTAAAACATTTAATCTAAATAAATGTAATTAAATCAATATATTTGACTGAAAAACAACCTAACACTACTATTTTACCAATCCCAGGTCAGCCGACTGGGCAATCCAGCCAATATATTCACCACGTGAGTAAGGCTGCAGATCGTTAACCAACCACAAAAGAAAAGGCACGACTCACCATGTAGGAATGTGGCGAGTGCTCATGATTCACGTTCACGTTTTTAATAGAGTAATCAACAGAGAGAGCATCATATGAAATTATCAAAACTCACCCTGGTATCACTCATCTCCGTGATATTTTCTGTCGGCGCACAGGCAGCAGATTCACACAATGGATCGGTGACGTTTAAAGGAAAAATTATTGATACGCCCTGCTCGGTGTCTCCCGAAGATCTACACCAAACTATCGATTTTGGTGAAATCAGCAAAACTGTATTGGAAAACGGTGGTACCTCAGAAATTAAGCCGTTTGACATCACATTAAAAGATTGCAGTTTGGACACAGCAACCAGCGCCAAAATTGTTTTCTCTGGCGGTGTAGCATCCGGCACCAATAATGAGCTGTTAGCGTTAAATGGCAGTGCGAGCGGTGCAGGTATTGCAGTAGAACGGGTCGGCGAAAAAATTAAATTCGACGGAACGACGCTGGCCGTAGCTGCCACGCCGTTATCAAATGGGGATAATATTTTCTCCTTCACCTCTTATGTCGAAAAACTGCCAACACCAGAGGCAGGCCAAGCCCCAGTAGTAACAACGGGTAGCTTCTCTAGCACCGCTAATTTTGTTGTTTCTTATCAATAAAAGGTAGCTATGCCAACAGCAGGTTTGAACGGGTATATCCAATAAAAGGGGGGAGGATTCTTCCCCTATACCCTCTTTATTCCACATGTCATTTGACGTGAGTGGATACCTACAATGCGGCATCTGCTTAAGCATATATTCCCTATGGCAATGAAAAACATTACGTTCGAAGAAAAAATAAAAACCATGTTAGGTCGCTATAGTATTTTTATTTTTTCTTTGACTACTACATCGCTCAGTGCAACAGAATTTAACGTCAATGTACTTGATGTCGACGATCGCAACGACATTGATCTTAGCCATTTTTCCGATCCCGAATATGTCACACCAGGTGCCTACCTTTTATCCCTAAAAGTAAACTCGCGTGAAATACAGCAGCAGATAATAAACTACTTGCCAGAAGGCAATAAGAGTACCCGACCTACAGCCTGTCTCCCACTTGAACTTGTCGATAAACTGGCGCTAAAAAAAGAAGCACGCGATAAAATCGAATTATGGAATGACGGAACGTGCGTCGATCTGACCCCCATTGCCGGCGTCAAAGTCTCTAACCAAATAGGCATGGGAACGCTGAATATTACGATCCCCCAAGCGTGGTTGATGTACAGCGATCGCAACTGGATTCCACCAGAACAATGGGACCATGGGATCGGCGGTGCACTGCTGGACTACAACCTCGTTGGGAATATGCGTCGTGACACGAACGGCAGAGGCACATCGCACTATCTCAGTAGTTATGGCACAACCGGATTCAATCTGGGGGCCTGGCGCTACCGTGCCGATTATCGCTATTTTCTACAAAAATCACGCAATTCGAATCGCGATAGCTTTTCGTGGGATCAGTTTTACGCTTACCGCCCACTTCCCACCCTGTCAGCCGATCTCAAACTGGGTGAAATGTATTTCAGCAGTAATTTGTTTGATAGCTACCGCTTTACCGGTATGTCATTAGCCAATAACGACAACATGCTTCCCCCTTCTCTGCGTGGTTATGCGCCCGAAATTCGTGGTGTCGCTAAATCAAACGCGACAGTGACCGTGATGCAAAATGGCAGGCTGATCTATGAAACAACCGTGCCTGCCGGCCCCTTTGCGATTCAGGATATGAAAAACGGCGTCAGCGGTACGCTGGATGTTCGCGTAACGGAAGAAGATGGTACGGTGACAACGTTCCAGACCGAGTCGGCCAATCTGCCTTACCTGACACGACCAGGGCACGTCCAGTACAAACTCGCGGCGGGTAAACCGTCGAATACCAAGCATCGCCTGCAAGGTCCGGCCTTTTCTGCCGCGGAAGCCTCATGGGGATTATCCAACGCCTGGTCGGTATACGGCGGCACTATTTTGTCCGATAGCTATCAGTCCTGGTCGGCGGGGATCGGGAAAAATCTTTATCTCTTTGGCGCACTGTCCGCTGACGTCACTCAGTCACGCGCCACGCTACCGTCCCCCTCCTCGTCACAGATGGGGCATGCTTTTTCGCTTAACTGGTCTAAATATTTCAATTCGATCGATAGCCAAGTCAGCTTTGCGGGCTACCGCTTTTCAGAAAAAACGTACATGAGTATGGCGCAGTATCTCTATGCCCTGAATCTTGATAGTCGCTATCGCAATGAAAAAGAACGCTACACCATTACCCTCTCGAAAAACTTCGCGACACAAGAGACAGCCTCACTGCTGAGTGGGCTATCGACTTACGTTACCTATACGCGCCAAACCTACTGGAATGAAGCCGAGCAGGATCGCTATGGAATTTCACTGAACAAATATTTTGATATCGGCGAAATCAAAGGTATTTCTGCGAATTTATCGGCCTATCGCACTGAATTCAACCAACGCACTGATGACAGTCTGTACCTCAGCTTTTCCATTCCACTCAGGGAGAAGGATCGCCTGAGCTACAGCGTGGGGCACTACAACAACAGCAGTAATCAGACGCTGACCTATTCCAATAACACCGATCCGCACCGAACCTGGAACCTGAGTACCCGGCACGACAGCAGGGAGAATACGTACCTGAGCGGCAACTATACCCATCTGGCCCCCATGACCGATGCCTCCGTTGGCGTCGCCTGGCAGCAGGATCGTTATACCTATCTGAACGGTTCACTGCGCGGCGGCATTACCGCAACCCGCCACGGCGTCGCAGCACATCCGAAAGGCAATCAAGGTGGCACTCGCATTATGGTCGACACGGATCAGGCAGGCGTAGCATTCGCTGGTAGCCAAGTCGAGACTAACCGCTATGGCCTGGCTGTAATTGCTGGCAGCAGTAGCTACTACGATGTATCGACCCGCATTGATATGCAGAAATTACCGCAAAATATTGAAGCGATGACGACCGTGGTTCAAGGAACCCTGACTGAAGGTGCAATCGGCTACCGCAAATTCGACGTGGTCAGCGGGGCAAAAATCATGGGGCATATCACGCTGGCTGATGGCAAATATCCTCCCTTCGCGGCTCAGATAAAAAACAAGAAAGGCCGCGACATTGCCATGATCACCAACAACGGACAGGCCTATATCGCGGGCGTGTCGCCTGACGAAACGCTGTCCGTCATCTGGGAAGGGAAGGCACAGTGTTCCATCACCCTACCCGCGACCTTAAACCACCTTGATACATTGCTGCTGCCCTGCAAATAAGCGGCAAGAAATAGAAAATCCGGGAGAGTACGAATGAAATACCCATCTTATCGGCAAACGGCAGGAATCATTATCAGTTGCCTGCTTTTGATACCCTCAGCCTATAGTGCGCTGAGCCTCGATCGCACCCGCGTTATTTTTAACGATGATGAACAGTCAGCAACGGTGATGCTGATGAACCAAAACGCGGAGAATCCGTTTCTGGCGCAGTCCTGGCTGACGGACGAGCAACGCAATAAAGTAACAAGTCCGCTGATGGTGTTACCGCCATTACAGCGCATCGAAGCGAAAGGATATAGCCTGATCCGTCTGGTTAAGACGGAACAAATCACGCAGTTGCCAACCGATCGCGAATCGCTGTTTTATCTTAACGTCCGGGAAATTCCGCCAAAAACGGAAAAGGCTAACGTATTGCAGATCGCCATTCAGTCTGAAATCAAGGTGTTCTTCCGCCCGCGTGGTGTGAAACCCGCAAAAGATGAGATATGGCAGAAAAAACTGCTGATCAAAAAAACGGGCAACATTTTCCAGGTGGAAAACCCGACGCCGTACTACATCACCGTAAGCAGCATCCTGAAGCAACCCAAAGTCGCCAATGCCAACCCTGCCAATCTGTTAAAAGGCAACGCCTTTATGGTGGCACCGCGCTCAACGCTGCCTGTTGAAATCAATGACGGCGCGATCAATCGCTTCTATCTGTACTACGTCAACGACTACGGCGGCCATGTTGCATTGCCTTTTACTTGCGCACAAAACCAGTGCCAGCCCATTACCGATGAATAAGCTACAGGGATATCCACCATGCATTGGTTAGCCGTTCGTAAAAATCACTATGTTGCCCTCTGTGCAGCGCTCTTTCTCAGCTTAACGACGTTTAACGCCAGTGCGCTGGAATGTCGATTGGGCACCGTGACGGGTCCGGTAGCCGACTATGACGATATTGGCATGCTCAAGATCCCGGCGACGTTACCTATCGGCAGCCGCCTCTGGACGTCAAAAGCCTATACCCGCAGTCTGGCCTGCTGGGCATATCACTCCGTCCGTCCGCAGGGCGAGATGTCCTATTTCTATCCAAATCCCGAAGGAAAGATCATCGGACAGGGCATCGGAATCGGCATCATCTATAACGGACAAGATCTCGGCGTGATTACCAATGGCGGCACCACCGCTTCTCGCGTGCCCACAGGACAGTGGGTCGCAGCAGGCCCCAACGGTTCAAGCCCGCCAGCCACCCCAACCATGCTGAATGTCACAGTACAGCTCTATCTCGAAAAAACGGGAAACATTACCGACACCACGGCAGGAGCAGATGCTCTGCGGGTCTTCCAGCTTGACGGTGAAGGGGGCATTAATAATAAACCCGACAGCAACTATGGTTTGAGCCTGTCAGGACTACACGGCATCGACATCATGCAGTGCGCGGCAAATATCAACATTTCGCCCGATGGCTATGTCGATTTTGATACGGTCAGGGCGTGGTCAGGAACGGAGACCGGTCCACTAGCACAGTCGGAATTTAACATTGATGTGTCCACCGACGGTGGCGAAGACTGCGGTAAGGGATTCGATCTGGACATCAACTTTGATGCCACCTCGCGGGGGAATTCACTCGTCGGGATAGATGGCATGAATATGGGGAACGGCGCCACGTTGAAAATCGAAGATATGCGCAGCGGTAATAACGTGACGTTTAATCAGTTTATTAGTCTGGTTGAAGGGCTGACGGCATCAAGCGGCGTGGTGGAGCGACGCTATAAAGCACAACTCTATGCCGCAGGCCCCGCAATAGTCGGCGATACCGAGAAAACTATTATTCTGCGATTTAATTATCACTAATCCGCGCGCCAGCATGAGATAGCAACGATGATAAAAAATGACAACACAGTAATGAAAATCAAGCCACGCCATGCCCTGCTCACTTTAGCGGTCGGCATCATGGTACTACAATCAAGTTCGCCTCTTGCACAACAACCCCCTCTTCTGAGCAATAGTGAAGTGACGTTCCACGTCTCCGTCGTTAACGCGGCCTGTAATGTCAGTACGGAAAGCAAAGCGATTGTGGTCAACATGAGTGAAGTCTCTGAGCGCTATTTAAAAGCCAATAGCTACGGTAACTGGCATGACTTCACGATTAACCTCACGGACTGCAATCTGGACACCTACCAAAACGTTACCGTTCATTTTTCAGGAAAAGAAGAGCCGCTATTGCCCAAGCGCCTGGCGCTAGATACGCCATCCGGAGCCAAAGGTATCGCGATTGGCATTTATCATGCCAATCAACTGATCGGCATCAACAGCAACACGGATGGCATTGTGCTGCAAAGTGGGGGCAACGCCATTCCCTTTTCAGCCCGCATCGAAAAGATACGCGACGATTTGATTCAATCCGGTGATTTTGTGGCAACGGCGAACTTCACCTTAAGCTATTTGTAGCAGGTTAAGAGTGAAGCATAGGCCGCTACGTGCGTTACTCGACACTGGCACACATACTCTTTCGGCTAAGCCTATTGGCTAGCGGCTAAAGACCACAGGAATTCTTTTCGAGAATAGGAAATACGGGATCCAGACGACAATGCTGAAAACAATCGCAGCAAGCATACTAAATGCATTATCGTCCAGCGCGACACCAAACAGCAGTGAAGGCAGTAACGTTAGGCAACATACGCAGACGGCATTAATGACATAGTAAGCGACCATCACCACCTTCGTTCGCCGTTTGCGTCGAAAAAACGTCAGCGCAGTAAAAATCGACATGCCAAATAAAACAATTACGCAAAATAGAGCTAACAGACTGTAATAACTCACAAATCCCGTTCTTTTGAAATGCGCCAGCACGACACTGCCCAGCTCATACAGCGAGAACGGTGCCATAATGACAGAGAGAATAATTCCCAGCGCCGGAAGGTAGAGAATACCGTTAATCTTCTGCTGCTCTTTTCCTTCGCAATCAGTACACAAGCCAGACTCTTTTTGCGCCTCGTTCTCGCAGTTCAAGCACTTCATTGTTTAATCCCTGTAAAAATGTTCCGAAAGGAAAAAACGGTTCCCCGTCTTGATATCACCCGTCATTGTCTCCGATCCCCAAATTAATGTTAACCCCATTCCACCATCCATTCATGTAGCACGTACTCAGGTGAGTGTTGAAAATATCCTACAGAGCGGTAAAAGAAAAAGCGCCCGCGTCATTGAGACAACGGGCGCTATCATTATTCCCGACGGCAAGTCACCGCGCCGTCGAGCAAGTCACTAGTATCAATTCAGAACATCGGACTAGAACGCATAGTTGACCGTCATTGAGACGCTGCGCGGCGCACCATACACGGCATAAGGCGCAAGATAGTCGCTGTACTCTTTATCAAACAGGTTGTTGATATTCGCCTGTACCGCAAGCTGTTTAGTGACCTGATAGCGGCCAAACAGGTTAACCAGCGCGTAGCTGCCTTGTTCGGCGCGCAACGTTGTGTTTTGCGGGCCAGATCCTTCCTGCCAGATGCCGTTTTGCCAGTTCACACCGCCGCCAACGGTTAATTCCGGCAGCACTGGCAACTGGTAGCGAGTAAACAGCTTGAGCGACGTGCGCGGCTGTTCTGGGTTGACTGACTTGCCCTCTTGATCGTCAACCACATAGCGAGAACCACCAAACGTCATTTGCAGGTTGTCCGTCACCGCGCCGTTAACTTCAAATTCGATCCCTTTGCTGACAACACCATCAACGGTACGGTAGGCAAACTCACCACCACCGCCGGGGATCGCGATTCCTGTTGATTGTCCCAGGTTATCCTGCTCAATACGGAAAATTGATACCGAGGCAGTCAGGCGGCTGTTATACCAGTCTCCCTTAACACCCGTTTCGTAGTTTCTCCCCGTAGTCGGAGACAGATATTTTTTATTAATGTCTTTCTGCGTTTGCGGCTGGAAGATATCGGTGTAGCTGGCATACGTCGACCAGGTATCGTTGATGTCATAAACCAGACCAACATAAGGCGTGATACGATTATTGCTGGTATCCCCCGTCGAACCAATAATGCTCCAGTCGGTATAACGCGCGCCAGCAATCAGATGCAGCGGATCGGCCAGAGAGAAGCGCGCCGACGCATAGAGCGATTTTTGGCGCGTAGTTGAATGTTCATAATCCGCCCAGACTCCCGGCACAAAAGCGTTATCAACCCAAGATCCCCATGTAGGATCAGCAATATTGCCATTCCAGTTGTAGTAATTGCCCATATCGGTTGGGCTGATCGTGGATTGCGTGTTATAGAACTGGCTACGCTGTCGAGTATAGCTGCCGCCAACCACCAGCTCATGCTGGCGTCCTAATAACTCGAACGGGCCAGAAGCGTAGGTGTCAATCGCATCAACTTTACGAGTTCCTTTGTTCCATCCACCGTAAGCACCTACGTTAGCGCCAGACGGATCAACAAGTATTCCGGTATCTCTATCGGGGAAACCATTGGCATACATCAGCTTGGAATCAAAGTTGGTTTCGCCGTGCGTCCCGTTCACTCGCATCTGCCAGCCGTTATCAAAACGCTGAGTCAGATCGGCAAAGACTTTTCTCGACGTTTTATCGGAGTAGCTCCAGTTCGGTGCGGAGTTAAAACTACGACTGAAATGTGTACGGCTACCGTCAGTGAACCACGTCGGCAATCCGCCCCACGTAGGGCTATCGGTATTGCTTTCCTGATAATCATAGCCAAGCGATAACGTGGTGGATTCTGTTACATCCGCATCAATCACGCCGTAGAGGAATTTTTTGCGGCTGTGGTAACGATCGAGCCAGGTGTCGTTATCCTGATAGCCCGCAATTACGCGCCCGCGCACGTTGCCAGACTCCGTCAGCGGCGCAGACAGATCGGCCACCATCCGCTGTTTATCCCACGAACCGTAACTACCCGACACCGAGCCTTTGAACTCGCGACTGTCCGCATGTTTGCGCACCATATTCACAGCAGCAGAAGGGTTCCCCGTTCCCGTCATTAACCCCGTAGCCCCACGCACGACTTCAATACGGTCATAGATCGCTGTGTCTGAGCCTGAATCACCAAAATCCCAAATTTCGTTCACGACCGTCGGAATATCGTCGAACAGGTAATTAGTGATACGGAAACCGCGAGCAAAATAAGTCACACGTTCAGAGTCGATAATTTTAGAGGACACACCCGTCGTGTTCGCCATCACCTCGCCAATCGTTTGCAGGTTCTGATCTTCGATACGCTGCTTGCTGATGACACTCACCGACTGCGGAACATCACGCGGTGTCAGCGTCATCTTCGTTCCAGCGTTAGTGACTTTCACGCTGTAATCCTGCGGGTCGCTGGCCTCTGCATTAGCATTGGCACTGACGACAAGCGTATCACCTGAGGTGGGATTTTCTTCGGCAATAGCCTGAGCAGGCAGGAAAGAGGCAGAAATCAACAGGGCGAGAAGAGAGACTCCGAATGGTTTTGTTCCGGCCAGCGAAGAATCACAAACGCGCGTTTTTTCGGCGCGAGTAACTCTAAAAGACATGGTATATCCTCGATTAACTGATGGTAATTTTGGCGAGATGCTGAGGCGTTTTTTGTCAACATTTGCACAGAATGGTAAATGATAACTATACGCATTATTATCAACATTTCAATAAAATGGTTAATTCCATTAAAATACAAATAGATAAAAAAGAACAATTCACCATACTGTTAACAGGGCATTGTTAAAAAAGAAACATTTGAGAGGGTTAAGCCACTCAATAAAGCGAGGAAATAGCGGCATAGAGGAAAGGCTAGCGGAAAAATATTCACCTATGCCTCCTGCATGAGGCATAGGCTGGCAGAGGATTACGGGTTAAGCGTCTTCAATCACGATCGTTCCTAGCCCCTCGTCGTAACGTAATACCGTGCCATAACGGGCACTCATACGCGTCAGGTCTGCCGCAATTTCATGTCCGAGTGCCGCAGACACCGTAACGGGTAAACCACGATCGAGTGGACGTTCACGGTTCATACCCAGATCGAGAGGTAACAGTGTGAACTGTAGCGCCCCATCTACGTAATCCAGCAGCGCGGCACAGTTTTTGGAGAAACGTGATTCGGCATTGAAGCCAATAAAGTTCCCCTCCCGATCTTTTGCTCGTGCCCGGTGCAAATCGGAAGGGCGTGCATCGTGATTGTAACCATAGGCGGTGTACATTTCTGGCGCGATAATCGATTCACCCGCTTCAAACTCCATCAGCAGGCTACCCAGATTGTAAAAAATCGGACGTTTATTATAAATTTCCACGCCACGCAGGAAGTGCGCACCATGCCCCACCACCGCTGACGCACCAGCATCAATGGCCCGGCGGGCAAAATCTTCGATAAATGCAGGCGGATGCGGCGCATACCAGCCATCCCCTTCCCCTTCATGCGTATGCAGGCTGACAATCGCGACATCAGAACGGTTTGCTGCATCGCGCACACTTTTAAGAATCGCGGCACAGTCTTCTTCATTCATAAATGTGCGAACATAAGCCTGCTCGCCACGCTCAATGGGTATCGAACTTTCAAACAACGAGCCAAATTTGAAACGATCGGGTCCCTGATCCGCCATCACTTCAATTCGGGCTCCTTCACGGTTGCTGGCAGCAACACCGAGCAGTTCAGTGATCCCCTGAAGTTGCTCAAACTCCTTATCCGGCAACACGTAAGCTCGCCCCCAGCGTAGCGGGTTGAGGCCGGGACGTGCCACCACACTTCCCCCAGCGACACTCGCGGCAAAAACTTCCGAACGGGTGCTGCTGACAGCCACCACGCCGACCCGTCCTTTTGGCGTATCGAGGAACCGCGCAGCGCGAGCGTCATCAAGGTTGCGCCCCACACCACAATGAATCAGCCCGCGTGCTTCTGCCGCGTCGATCGTATCAACGACACCTTCCCAGCCAAAATCCCCCGTGTGGTTGTTAGCAAAAGAAACCAGCTTGATATTCAAATCAATAAACTCGTCCAGCGTTGCCTGCTTCACTGCCGTGATATAGCCACGACCCGCCGCAGGTGGCGTGGCGGGTTTTGGGCAACAAAACTCAGCATTAGCGAAAACCGCATCCGCCGCCGCAAGTTGGTCAACGATGTTTTTGTCTACTCGCGCAGCCAGATTGCGGCTGGAAAACAGTAAATCCCCACAGGCAATAATTCGCATAGCATGACTCTCTTTTCGCATGATGTGTCGTTCGATGGGATAACCCGAATGGAAGGCTAAGGTTGGCGAATAAGGGCAAAAGCCCGCTCCAGATCGGCCAACAGATCGTCCACACTCTCTAATCCCGCGTGAATACGCAGCAGCGTGCCTGGATGCGCATCCGGGTGAACCGATCGGACAGGGTTCAGTGGCAGGATCAGGCTTTCGTAGCCTCCCCAGGATCCGCCAATGCCAAACAAGGTGAGCGCTTCAACAAACGCAGTACGCTTTTGGCTTAGCTCGGGGTGCAGCGCAAACGCAAAGAGCCCCGATGCCCCCGTGAAATCACGTTTCCACAAGGCATATCCCGGATCGCCGGGTAAGGCTGGGTGAATGACCCGAGCAACTTCTGGCTGACGGGCAATAAATTCGGCAAGCCGAAGCCCTGTTTGATAATGGCGTTCCAGACGGACATGCAGTGTGCGTAAACCACGCTGCGCCAGATAGCAATCATCAGGGCTGGCAAGCAAACCCAACTCATGCGTAGTCGATTTTAGACGTTGGTAGGTGGCTTCGGTGGCGGTAACAATTCCCATCATGACATCAGAATGGCCGACAATATATTTTGTCGCCGCCTGAATAGAGATATCGACACCTTTAGTAAAGGGTTGAAAATACAACGGACTAGCCCAGGTGTTATCCATGACCACAATGGCGTCATGCCGATGAGCAACCTCGGCGATGGCGGGAATATCCTGCATTTCAAACGTCATTGAACCTGGCGCTTCGGTGTAGACCACACGAGTCTCAGGGCGGAATAATTTTTCAATATCCGCGCCAAGTGCGGGATCGTAGAACTCAACGTTGATGCGAAATCTTTTCAGCAACGTGCCAGCAATTTGGCGCACCGGGCCATAAACGCTGTCAGGCACCAGCACATGATCATCTGCCGAAGTAAAAGCCAAAATGGCCGTGGTACACGCAGAAACACCGGAAGGGTAAACAAAAGATTTATAGCCACCTTCCAACTCGGCGATGGCCTCTTGCAGCGACTTACTGGTTGGCGTGCCGTGTCGGCCGTAGAAAAGTTCCGGCTCATCGAAAGATGTCTGCTGCCGTTGCTTATTGTCCCATTCCGCCATCGACCCGCAAATCACCGTGGATGTACGGTAGACCGGTGTATTCACCGTGCCAAGAAAATCGTCTGGATGGCGTCCGGCATGGATAACCTTCGTTTCAGGTTTCATGATAAATCGTGTTCTCGTTGATGGGCTGGCCCGATTCCTCTCTTTTTACCAGTCTGCCGCAACCCATCCCTAAATCAACAACTATCTTGTATTTTTCATATACAGCAATATTACATCATATTCCGAATTGACATGAACCTGATGCCACGGGATAAGAAACACGCCGGAAGACACGGCAATATCCCTTATTCCATGATAAATTTCTCCGCTTCTTCACGTACCAGGACGCCTAATGCATCAAGGTCTTCGGTGCGAATACGGACAGTTGGACCTGAAACGCCAACAGCCCCAATGACGTAACCGTTGCGGTCGAACAACGGTGCCGCCGCGCCACGAATTCCCAAATGAAACTCTTCATCATGCAGTGCGTAACCCTGCTGTGCGATAGTCTGCAGCGCGATCTGAAAGAGACGTGGATCGGTGATGGTATGCTCCGTTTGCGCATGCAATTGTTCGGGTAATGGTGCATCCGCCAGTGCCAGAAAAATCCGGCCAATCGCCGTGTACGCCAAGGGAGCCAGAGTACCGGGACGGCTATCAACCCGCAAAGAGTAGCGGGATTCGATCGTATCCAGGTACAAAACCTGTTCGTCAGCCAGAATCGATAAATGCACCGCTTCTCCGGTACGGGCAGATAAACGTTCCAGAACCGGCCGGGCACACACGCGCAGGCTTTTCTGCGGACGCACGGTATTCGGCCGCTCAGCCAATTTGGGCCCGAGCATAAAGCTGCGACGTTCGCCGGATTGCGCATAGCCCGCCTGAGCCAGCGTTTGCAGAATACGCGATGCGCTACTTTTATCTATCGCAAGCACATCGGCGACATCGCTGGTTCGCACCGTTTGGTTATGTATCAGCAAATCGAGCGCCGCCAGGCCTTTTGTCAGCGTCTTAAGCTCCCCTTTCACGCTTTCGGTTCGAGTCGCCTCTTCAGTTGCGTTCGTCACTGGCTGGACGTTGCGGGTTTTCACGTTTCCATTCTCTCTATTAACGGGCATATGCAAAAAGTTGATATATATACAACTTAATCGAATGTTGATTTTATTGACACAAAATGGCAGTTCCCCCTACATTTCCCTCTATCTTTGGGCTGCCTCGTGAGCAAAATATATCAGAGGCTCTTATCTTAACTAAGGTAAATTGATCATATGTCAAAAACAACACTGAGTTCTCTGATGACATTGAGTGGTGTTGCGCTCGCCGCATCATTTATTCCCACGATTGCCCACGCTGATGTGCTGGAAAAAATTGCCGATCGCGGCGTAATTTCGGTCTGTACAAACGTCAATAATCCACCGCTGGCTTTCCTGGAGTCCTCGGGAGAAACCAAAGGTCTGCACATCGATCTGCTGAATGACTTTACTCAACGGTTGTCCACGCAACTGGGTAAAACGGTCAAAGTGGATCTGGTTCCTGTTTTGCCCGCAAACCGCGTGCAATTCCTGCAACAGGGCAAATGCGACATTCTGTTTACTTCATTGACGGTCAGTGAAGAGCGCAAGAAGTTGGTACAATTTGTCGAACCTTACTATTACGCCGCTGGCCCAGCGCTGCTGACGAAAAAAGGCGTAACCTTCTCGAACTGGGAAGAAGTGAAAGGCAAAGCGATTTGTAGCAACCAGGGATCGAGCTGGAACGTACCGTTAGAACAGAAGTTTGGTGCCAACATCGTTGCTTTCCAGACTCAACAAGAAGTCGATCAATCCTTACGTGACGGACGCTGCGCCGCACTCGTATCCGATGACAGCTATCTTCAGGCTCGTTTTCTTAACGACAAAGACGGTATCTGGAAAGATTACCTCATTCAAAATTTGACACCGTTTACCGAAGGTCCATGGGGTCTGGCGGTTCGCTTTAACGAACCACAGTTTACTCAATTCATTTCCGATGTGATCAAAGACTGGAACAAGCAAGGCACCATCATTGAACTGGCGAAAAAATGGGGACTGAAACCGGCACCGTTTGCAGTAAAAGCCCACGAAGAAGCCATTAAGCTATAACAATGATGTCATTTATCGCCGATGGGTTTAAAGCGCTCTACGAGCAAACGGGCTGGAACTTTTCGGTATTTTACAACGCATGGGAAGCCCAAAAATACCTTACCGGGCTTACCCTTGCCGTTGAACTGGCGGTCTGGTCGCTCCTTGGCTCAATGCTCATTGGGTTCCTGTGCGTGTTTGCCAGACAGTCCAACCTGCGGCCTTTGCGCTGGCTGGTCACGGCCTATGTCGAATTATTTCGTAATACGCCGGGGCTCGCCCAACTGTACTTTCTATTCTTTGGTATCGGCTCTTACTTTCACCTTTCCACTTACGGACAAAACGGCGAACTACCGCTGGTATCGCCGTTTCAATTCGTGGTTATCGCTCTGTCACTGCAATACGGCGCATTTGTCGCTGAAATCCTGCGAGCAGGCATTGAAGCTGTGCCGAGAACCACGGTCGAAGCGGCAGAATCCCTCGGTTACAACCGTACCCGTGCCATGATTCATATCATTTTACCGCTGGCTTTTCGCACCAGTCTGCCTGCCCTGGGTAATAACATGGCTCAGATCGTCAAGAGTACTGCGCTTGCTTATGCCATCGCAGTACCAGAAGCCTTGTATGTGGCGCATGAAATCTGGACGGAACACTTCAACGTGCTCGAAATGATGAACGTGGTACTACTCAGCTATCTGGGGTTAATGGGCATATTCACGCTGTTGGTGAAACTGCTGGAGCGTTGGCTAAAAGTACCGGGGCTAGGACGATGACGATCATAGACGCAATTTTTCCAGCAGGCAGCGCTTTCGCAGTATTGCTTCCCTGGCTACCGCTGATCCTGAAAGGGTTTGGGCTCAATTTGCTCATCTCGGTTCTGAGCATGGCGATTGGCATGTTGGCCGGTACGCTGCTGGGTGCGGCACAAATGGCTAACCTTGCGATTATCCGACTGCCTGCCCGCATTTTGACATTGTTCTTTCGCAACAGTCCCTGGCTGGTCATCATGTTTTATGTGATGTTCCTACTGCCGTTTGAGATCAAGATTGCAGGTACGTGGTTCAGTTTTCCAGACTGGGTGAAAGCCGTTGTGGCGCTGGCTATTCCCGTCAGTGGTTATACCTCGGAGATTGTGCGCGGCGGGCTGAAATCCATCCCCACCACCCAGTGGGAAGCGGCCGCTGCCCTCGCCTTCGGCAGCGTTCGTACCACGCTCACGATCATTTTACCGCAGGCGATACGCCAAATGGTGCCTCCCACCATGAACCTGTATTGCTCAGTGGTTATGGCAACATCGCTGGCTAATGTGGTTGGCGTACAGGAAGTCATGACGATCACCCAAACGATTCTCACCACGGAAACACGCCCCGGCCTGATTCTGCCAGCCTATAGCATTACGCTGATCCTCTTTTTTGCTTTTGTTTTTCCGATCTCGTTATTTTCACGCCGTTTAGAACGGACGTGGCAATTTGGAACCCGCTGATGACTGATACGCATACGCTGCCTGCACAGGTAATCCTCACCGATGTTCATAAATCCTTCGGCAAAACAAACGTGCTGAGCGGTATTTCCCTGTCCGTCGCACGTTCAGAAATTGTTTGTATTATCGGCCCTTCCGGCTCTGGAAAATCTACGCTACTGCGCTGCATCAACGCGCTGGCACCGATCAACGCAGGATCGATCACCGTCGGCGGCATTGAGGTGAACGATCCCAAGCTAGATGCGCTGGCACTGCGACGTAAGGTAGGAATGGTTTTCCAGAGCTACAACCTATTCCCACACCGTACTGTGTTGGAAAACATCATGATGGCCCCCATGCAGGTGTTAAAACAGCCAGCGCGAGACGTGGAAACGCGCGCCCGCGAGCTGTTGGCAAAAGTGCATCTGGAAGCCAAGGCCAATGCTTATCCAGGCGAGCTATCCGGCGGACAACAGCAGCGCGTAGCTATTGCGCGAGCGCTGTGTATGAACCCGGAAGTGATGATGTTTGACGAAGTAACGGCGGCATTAGACCCCGAAATGGTCAAAGAAGTGCTGACCACCATTCAGGATGTGGCGCGTGACGGCATGACCTGCATTTTGGTCACCCATGAAATGCGTTTTGCCCGCGAGGTTGCCGACCGTATTTACTTTACCGACAAGGGAAAGATCGTTGAAAGCAACACGCCGCAGGCATTCTTTGATCACCCACAGGACCCTCGTACACAAGCCTTTCTGGACAAAGTGCTGTAATAGCAACGGACAAAACATAATGAAGACGCCATATGCTAACGGGTTGGTAAGTACCAAATGGCTTGCAGCCCATCGAACCGATCCCGACATATTGATTTTTGACTGTACCACCCGTTTAGTCCCTGATGAAAAAACGCTGTACCGCGCAGAACCCGCGCGGGCGGATTTTCAGGCTGGTCACATCCCCGGCGCACAGTTTATTGATGTCCAGGCCGACCTGTCTGATAACGCCCATCGCTATAAATACATGCTTCCCACACCAGAGAGCTTCTCCGCTGCCATGACTCGCTTTGGCGTGCGTCCCGGTGTACACATTGTGGTTTATTCCAGTGCCGATCCGTGGTGGGCGACTCGCGTCTGGTGGCTGTTACGTGTTTTTGGCTTTGATAACGTCTCCGTACTGGATGGTGGATTGCAAAAATGGCGGCGTGAACACCTGCCGCTCGAAAGTGGCAAGAGCCGCTATCGCCCGGCAGGCCAGTTCGTTGCCACGCTACGTCCGCACCTCATCGCCGAGAAGAATGACGTGTTGGGTGCTATCGGTAATGAGCACATTTGCATCCTTAGTGCACGCCAACCCGCACAGTTCGCCGGCGCGGAGGGAAACAATTACGGTCGTGCAGGACGCATCACCGGTAGCCATAATCTACCCGCCGCCAGCCTGTTCGATCCCACCAGTGGAACGTATCTTCCGTTAGATCGGCTGCGCGACGCCGTTGCCACACTCAATCTCGACAATAAAAAAGTCATTGCCTATTGCGGACACGGCGTAGCAGCCAGTGCCGACGTTTTTGTCCTGACGCTACTCGGCCATCCTGATGTCGCGCTTTACGATGCCTCGCTGTCCGAATGGGCAGACGCGGACGATCTCCCGATGACCGTCGGCTAATTACGCGCGATAACTCATGATTACCGAATAACCATTGGAGAACCATTTTGATTTCTATCGGACTTATTGGTGCCGGTCGCATTGCCTCAGTGCACGCTCAACACCTGAAAAATCACCCGTTTGCACGCCTTGTTGCCGTTACCGATCCATTGACGACGCGGGCAGAGGCGATTGCCGCCGAGCATGGTGCTCGCGTATTCCCTAATGCGGAAGCACTCATTGCGGCGCATGAAATTGATGCCGTCATTATTGCATCGTCAACGGAAACGCATTGCCCGCTGATGCTGGCCGCCGTGCGAGCGGGAAAGAAGGTGTATTGCGAAAAACCGTTGGCCTCAACGCTGACAGAAGCGCATCGCACACTGATTGAACTGGGTGAGCAGCAACAGCAGGTAATGGTTGGTTTTAACCGTCGATTCGATCGTAACCATGCCGCGATACAAACGGACATTACACGGGGGCGTCTTGGTCGAGTACAAACCGTACAAATCACGTCACGCGGTCCTAACGGTATCCCTTCTCTGGAGTATCTGCGCGTTTCTGGTGGCCTGTTTTATGACAAGATGATCCACTTTTTCGATCTGGTACGCTGGTTAACGGGTGAAGAAGTCACGGATATCTCAGCCTTCGGTTCAGTCATTGCCGACCCGCTGTTTCTTGAAGCTAACGACGTGGATACTGCGATGGTGACGCTGCGCACCACCAGCGGCGCGCTTTGCCAAATCGATAACGCTCGCCGAGCCGTATATGGTTATGACGATCGCATTGAAGTATTTGGCACAGGCGGACTGGCTGAGTCATCACGCATTACCGAAGGCAGCGTCATGCGTATTTTTGATGATAAAGTCCTGACGGAAGGGTTGCCTAAAGATCCAATGATCCGCATGGCACCAAGCTACGCCGCCGCGATTCACGCCTTCACGGTATTTGTACGTAACGCGGGTACGCCAGAGGCCATTTCCGTTCCCGGCGTTTATGATGGGCTCCGCGCTCAAATGATGGCAGAAGCGGCAACGCGTGCGGCGGCAGAACGTCGTATTGTTGCACTGGCGGAAATTGAAGCTGAAGTAAACTAAAAATAAATGGTGAAAAAAGGGGGGCATGATTTATCATGCCCCCTCTGTTTTTAGCAAAAATCAAGTTTCAGGAAGATCAACAAACGAGCAACTTACTCATAAAAAACATATTTTCGATACAACCTGAATTTTATTATAATTTATTTGGTGTTTTCCCTGGTGAGGCAAACACATGTTTAATTTCTATTTTTATCACCATACGTTCAAAACATATCAGATGATGTGTTTATCATAGCGTGACATTGCAATCTAAAAACGAGTGAAACTCACCCTTGCTTAAATATATTTAATATGATAAAGAAATATTCATATTGGAAATATAATTTAGCATGCTAATAATGAGGTTTTACTGTAATGAATCTAAATATTACTGACACACCAGAGTCGGATGAAGAAGAATTTGTAATAGCAAGCCTGTGGAAACACAACGCACAGTATGATGCCGTTGATATTTCACCTCTTTTTTTAAATTTCAAAGACGATGAAGGTAACATTATTGCTGGATTAATATCCAGAACCTGGTGGGGAGCATTGGAAGTTCAATACCTTTGGGTTAGTGAAGAGTATCGTCAAAGCGGCCTTGGCCGTAAACTCATGCAAACGGCTGAAAAAGAAGCACTAAAGCGCGATTGTCATCTGGCTTATGTAGACACATTCGAATTTCAAGCCAAGGGATTCTACGAAAAATTAGGGTACAAGGAATATGGCAACCTACCGGGTTACGCGCACAAGCATACTCGACATTATTTAGCTAAACTGATCCGTTAAATTAATCCCGACCTATTAAGGAGGGCAGGATGCCATCATCACAAGAAAACATGACTGATTATATTCGCAACCTGATTATTATGATGGAGTGTTTAAATGAACCATGGGGTATTAAAGATTTATCATCGCGCCATGTTTACATGAATAAAGCCGCTTACCTTTATACCAATACGCCAATACGTTTTGATATTGAAGGACGGTTAGATGATGAATTTCCTGCCAGTTGGGCGGAGCTTTCTGATGATTTAAAAGAGCATGACAGGCTGACAGAAAATAGTGAACAGCGCGTAACCGTGATCGAAACACACTATTGGTATGGAAAGAAAACGCTGACGCCCTTCGTCAGCGAAAAGATTCCTATCTTTGATGAAAATAAGGTGTGCATTGGTACGATGTGGAATGCCAGGGCTATGGATACGCGCTCTCCACTTATTTATATAGACCATAAAAAACCGACTACGTTACAAACCGAGTTAACTACCAGTATTTTTACCCAGTCAGAACTTGACACTATATTTTTGATGTTACAGCGTTTTTCAAACAAAGAAATCGCAAGAAAAATGAACGTATCACCAAAAACTATCGAGAACAGAATATATAGCATGTATCAAAAGGCGGAGACTCATTCATTACCTCAATTTGAGGAATTTTGTCGTCATCTTGGGATTGATGGTTATATTCCCAATTCCCTGATAGAAAAAGGCATTCAATTTATATAAGAGAATATATCCACATGGAAAAAATCGATGATTATCCAGTCAGTCGCGTTCCGCTAAATGTTCGACTGCCTTTTTTAAACGTAGCGTTAGTACACATCGGTATGCTAACCGCGCTAGACCAATTTATGTTAGGCGCGGTGCTCGGCCATTCAATGACGCTAAGCCAAGCCTTTATCGCCATCTTTATTGGCAGCGCCATTTTTGGCGTGGTAACGGTGGGATTGGGCTACGCCGGGATGAAAGAAGGGATGTCCGGCAGTCTGCTTGCGCGCTGGTGCGGTTTCGGCCGTATTGGATCAGTCCTGATTGGGTTGGTTATCGCCATTAGCCTCATAGGTTGGTTCGGTGTCCAGAATGCCGTATTCGCCAAAGCACTCAACTTCTCGATGGAGAACAAGCTCGGTTTTGGCTGGTCTGCTGCCCTTTCCGGTATTGCACTAACGCTGCTGGTTGCCTTTGGATTCAGAGCATTACGTTTCACCGCCAAAATTGCCGTACCGATGTTTATTATCGTTGTCGGCTATATCTCGATCATGACGCTCTCCGGCCACAATATTGCTGAGCTGCTTGCCTCAGCTCCCAACGGCGAAGTCATTTCCATTAGCGCAGGTGCGACAATGGTGGTAGGCGGTTGCATTGTCGCCAGCTTAATTACTCCAGACATGACGCGTTATTCCCAAAAAGGAAAACACGTTTTCTGGATGACGATGCTGTCGATTATCGTCGGGGAATTTATTGTGAATGGCCTCGCCATCATTATTGCCCGCGCACTCAATACCGCAGACGTTGTGACGATCATGTCCCAGGCGGCAGGGGGTATCGGGCTGATTGCCGTTATATTTTCGACATTGAGGGTGAACGATATCAACCTTTATTCTTCCTCTTTGGGAATCGCCAACGCGATAGAAGGCGTCACGGGAAAAAAACTACGCTATGTATCAATCACACTGGTGATTGGCCTCATCGGCACCGCACTATCCGTAGCCGGTATTCTGGACCGCTTTATCGATTTTCTGACGCTATTGGGCGTGCTATTCCCACCGATTATCGGCGTGATGCTGGTTGATTATTATATTTTACGCACTCACAGAACGCTGCTCGACACCAGTCGTGCCGAAGGCAAATTACCCGACAGTGCACAAACGCCGCTGATTGGCTGGCCGGCTATTATCGCCAGCGTTGTTGGGGCCATCATCGGGTTAGCCTTTGAGTGGGGCGTGCCAGCGTTTAATTCGTTACTGGCTGCCAGCCTGTTTTATTGGATAATTAAGCGTTATACCAACAACTCTATTTATTTTAAGAAACTCGAGCATAACCAAAATTTAAAATGAAATAGGTTACGCGATAAAGTTAATCTATAATCCATATCGGCCTCTTTTCATAGAGGCCGATATTTTTTCACTTAAGTAAAATAGATCCTAAATAATTCGAGTTACATGCAGGCGGCGACGCAGTGAATCCCCAGGAGCTTACATCAGTAAGTGACTGGGGTGAACGAGGAAAGCCAACGTACAGGTAACTTGAAGTATAACGGATATAGGCCATGATGGCCTTGGGATGGGCCTTATATATAGAAGAGAAATTCACTCTCAGAAAATAATAAGGCTGATTAGCAATATTCATGCTAGGAAAAGGATTTATGCCAAAGATGAAAACACTTCTCACGCCGATAAACTGTTTACTCGTTTTAAGCGGCGCATTGATGGTCAATACGGCAAACGCCGCTGAAGCTTGCGTCGCAGGTAATTGGCAGGTAAATAGTTCCATCACCGATATGCCTTCCGTGAAATACCAGACTGAGCACTTTGCCTTCCGCTGGAATAATAACGACGTTAATCGTAATGACGCGGTTGCCGCCGGGCAGAAACTGGAACAAATTTGGGATAAGTTCATTAACCAAATTCAGTACCCCGAGCCTTACTGCAAGCAAACCGTAAAATATAAAGCCAATATTCACATCGATCCTACTTTTGGCCTCAGCGGCGGTATTGCTGGCGGTGGCAGCATGGGAATGTGGATCGGCCCCGCTTCACTGAAGGATAACTGGGGGCTGGCGCATGAATTTACCCATGCGTTACAAGGCCAAACCGGTGGTTTTCAGGGTTCGGGCGGGGCAGACTACGTTGGCTGGATTTGGGAATCCCATGCGAACTGGATGACGCACCAGATGGATGAATTCCGCGGTACGTCTGCACACTGTTCGGAAATGCAGGTCAACTATTCGCATATTTATCTCGGCTCAACCCGTAACCGTTACTGCAACTGGCAGTTTATGGAATACCTGAAAAACCGCTTTGGCTATGGCGTTATCAACGATATGTGGTCAAAAGCGCCGAAAGGGGGCGAAAGCGGTCAGGCTACTGCCGATCCATTGTCCGTTCTGCGTACCAACATGGCGTGGAGCCAGTCTGAATTCAACGATATCTTCGGCGACTGGGCAATGCACAACGTCAACTGGGATTACGTCGATCCAGATGGTTTCGACCGTGGTCGTTTTTATCGTTCAACCTACGGCAGCTATGGTGCGGTACAACCTAACCAGAGCAACGCCGACCGCCTGTTGAGAACGACAGCGCTTGAGCCGGTTGTCGGTGCCAGCACCAACCTTCGACGCTTCTCTGTACCGTTCGATCAGGCTCCACAGCAGTTGGGCTACAACATCGTCCGGTTAATCCCTGAAAGTGGTGCGACGAAAATCACCGTCAAATTCCGTGGCATGGTGCAAAGTAAATCGGCCATTACCCGTTTCCCTGGGCTGAAAAACGATCCGGCAACCATGCCGCAGCCGAATTCCGACTGGCGCTGGGGTATTGTTGCGATTGGCTCAGACGGCGTTTCACGTTACAGCGAATTGCAGCGGGGCGCATCGGCTACGCTGAAAAACTTCACTATCCGACAGGACGATCGCGGCATTTACATGGTAGTGATGGGTACACCGTCGCAAATGCAGAAGATCAAGTGGGATCAAGCTTACTACTCCCTTTACCGCTATCCGTGGATGGCTGATTTCACTGGCGTTTGGCCAGAAGGCAGCCAACCCGGTGCACCGAATCCAACCGCCAACGGCTCTCGCCATCCAAACGGCGGCGGCTGGGTAGCTAACTCCGCCAATGTCGCCCCTACCGCATACGTCGGGCCTTATGCACGCGTGATCGGCGGTACGGTGAGGGATAACGCCAGAATTGAAGATCGTGCAACGATTCTGAGCGGAACGGTGGAAGGACGTGCCGTTGTTAGCGGCCTGACCGTAATGCAGGGTGATACTATCGTCCGTGATAATGCACGGCTGCATACGGTCTTCATGGGGCCGGGAGCCTATGAACGCGGCATTGTGTTGTCAGGCAATGCGCAAATGCGCGGGGACGCGGAAATTCGCGGCGTTTCCGCGTCGCAAGGCGTGTTCTATGGCTTTATTGATGAAGAGGAAGTCAAAAGCAGCGCAGCCGGTGCTTACCTGACCGACGCCGTGCCAGAAGTGACGGCGGTTCCGGTCTACAGCACAAAATAGGATAACCACGAAAAGGTATGGGGCTAGCTCAGAACCACGTTACGTTGGTTCTCAAAATAAGTCGGCCCCATAAATAAACAGGCCGCCAATATGGCGGCCTGTTTCATGCGATGCATAGCACAGATTCTTAGAACAGTGCGCCAGGCGGCACGTCTTTATAAGTATTCAGGTAAGCCGCCAGCATTTTTTTAAAGAAGTTACGCACTTTTTTCACCTTGTTTTTACTTAACTTATTGTTTAACTAAGCAATAGCTTTAATCACGCGATGGAATAACGGTTCTCTTAATGGCGATGCTTTGCCTTATGTCGAAGAATTCTACAACGCCTGCTTAGCAAAAGCACATTTTTTGTGACGTGAATCACAAAATTATATTTACCCGCACCAACTCCCTGCCATGCTGATTTTCTTTTGTTGCGAATCATTACTCTTAGTGACCAATACGCTACGGGCTATGCTATGCTCATGATGAAAGACGAAATTTTAGTCACATCTCGTTATTAATTGAGCGCTATTTACTGTCCGTTAGCCCATTTTTCACGCACGGTCACCACGATTTCGCTATTGGTTATTCGCTGATGAAGGCCCCTTCCGTCCACATGGAAACCTGGAAACTTAACCTCTTCTCTGCCTGGCTGGGATGCTTTTTCACCGGGTTGGCCATGAGCCAGATACTGCCCTTCTTGCCGCTGTACATTGAGCAGCTCGGTGTTAATTCACACGAATCGCTGAGCCTGTGGTCTGGTTTGATCTTCAGTTCGTCTTTTCTCATTTCTGCCGCTGTGGCACCACTGTGGGGAAGCCTCGCCGACCGTAAAGGCCGCAAGCTCATGCTGCTGCGCGCCGCACTCGGTATGGCGATCGTGATGTCGTTGCAAGGGTTGGCGACCAACGTGTGGCAGTTGTTCATCCTGCGTTCGTTAATGGGGCTGACCTCCGGCTACATTCCTAACGCGATGGCGCTGATCGCCTCGCAGGTTCCGCGTGAAAAAAGCGGTTGGGCGCTGGGTATGCTATCAACCGGGCAGATCGCTGGTGTCATCCTCGGCCCTTTATTTGGCGGCTTTATGGCCGATTACATCGGGCTACGCATCGTCTTTTTCATCACTGGCGGCCTGCTGTTTACCAGTTTCCTGATTACGCTTTTCGCGATTAAAGAGAGCGTGGTTAAGGTCACAAAAGAGAATCGGCTCAGCGGGAAAGCCGTTTTTGCTTCGCTGCCTTATCCAACGCTCATCATCTGCCTGTTCATTACGACGATGATGATCCAAATGGCAAACGGCTCCATCAGCCCCATTCTCACCTTGTTTATCCGCGATCTGGCTCCCGGTACGGACAATATTGCCTTTATCAGCGGCGTGATTGCCGCCATTCCCGGCGTATCCGCGCTGCTATCGGCACCGCGTCTTGGCCGCTTAGGTGACCGGATTGGCGCACATCGCGTCCTGATCGCCGCGCTGGCGATCAGCGTGCTGCTATTCTTGGTTATGGCAATGGTACAGAGTCCGACACAGCTTGGCATTCTGCGCTTCATGCTGGGCTTTGCCGATGGCGCACTGATGCCAACCGTGCAGGCGCTATTAGTCAAATACAGCAGCCAGCAGGTAACAGGCCGTATCTTTGGCTATAACCAGTCATTCATGTACCTGGGCAACGTGTTGGGGCCGCTGATGGGCTCCGGCGTGTCCGCACTGATGGGGTTCCGCTGGGTGTTCGTCGTCACCGCTTTTCTGGTGCTATGCAACACGCTGCAACTCTTTTTCGTCTTCAGGAAACCCAGGGGAAAAGGATAACTCCCCCCTCCCTAAGCAACGATATGCCATAAAAATCGCATCTTTCCTTGCAAAATCAGGAGTGCGATCACAGAACTGACATATCTATTATCTATGCTCCGACGATACTTCTGTCAAATCGACTCATATCAAAAGAGCCCCCCATGAAACATACATTGTTAGCACTGCTGGTTGCCGGATTTCTGCCGTTCAGCGCGCAAGCCGAAGGAGAAAGCGTAACGCGCTATATCGTTACCTTCCCGGCTGGCGATCATGTCCCGTATCAGGGAAAATTCGCCAAAGACTTTCCCAACGGCCTGCCGGTTGGTATTGGCTCTGGCCTCTATTTCACGGGCAAACAGGGAGATGACCTGATGTTCACCACCGTCACCGATCGCGGCCCAAATGCCGATGCACCGCTGTCTGACGGAAAAGAGGCCAAGATCTTCGCTAGCCCCGACTTTGCACCGCTAATTATGGATATTCGGGTTAGCGCGAAAGCCGCCGAAGCCATTAATCCTCGATCGCTGCACGATGCTGAGGGCAATATCACTGGCCTGCCCCTGCCTGCGGATTTTATCGGCACCACCAACGAAGTCGCACTGAACGACGCGCTACAACCGCTCAGCACCAGCCAGCGCGGGCTGGACACCGAAGGGATCACGCCGGATGGCAAGGGCGGTTTCTGGCTGTGTGACGAATACGGCCCTTTCCTGATCCATATTGATGCCAGCGGGAAAATCCTGCAAAAATTCGGGCCGACGCCTACGGGTAATGAACACTCTGTTGCCAGCGGCTTACCAAATATCATCAAATGGCGTCAGCCGAATCGCGGTTTTGAAGGCCTGACTCGCCTGCCGGACGGCACCATCGTCATGGCCGTGCAAAGTACATTGGATATCGATGGTAAAAGCAAAAACAAAGCGCAGTTTACGCGTCTGGTGATGTTTAACCCGGAAACGCAAACCAGTCGTATGCTGGGTTATCCCATCAACATCGACAGCTATAAGAAAGCGAAAGATGCCAAGATCGGCGATATCGTCGCACTGGATAATCAGCGCATTCTGCTGGTCGAGCAAGGTGCGGATAAAGACAAGCAGATGCAGAACCGCATCTATCTGGTCGATCTCAGTAAGGCGAGCGATCTGACGCCGTTCGATGCCGAGGGGAAATCACCAGAATTTGACGATCCCGCGCAGTTGGAAAAACGCGGCATTACGCTGGCGCACAAGCAGGAGTTAGTTAACCTGCGTAAGCTCGGCTGGCAGCAGGAGAAAGTGGAAGGCCTGGCGCTAGTTGATAAGCAAACGCTAGCCGTCATCAATGACAACGATTTTGGCCTGCAATCCGTGCTGCACTCTCCCGTGAAGGAAAAAGATAAGGCGGACGACTATCAGGCGACGGCCGACGGCAAACTTACGCGAGATGGCAAGGCGGTCGAGACAACATTAGCAATCAAACCATTGCAGAAGCCAGAAGCCGACAACGAGCTGTGGTTGATTCATCTGGCACAGCCGCTGAAATAGCTTTATACCCGTCATTCTTCAAGCTGCATATGCGTTGGCTTTCCTCACTCACCCCAGTCACTTACTTATGTAAGCTCCTGGGGATTCACTGCGTCGCCGCCTTCATGCAACTCAAATTATTTAGGGTATACCAATGAAATAGCTTGTCTAAAGGATCGAAGTGGAAGCCCTTCTTCAACGCGCTCAGGCGTGCTCGAACCAGTCGCTATTCTGTTGTGCGATCGGCGTGATTGAATAGATCATTTCCTGCAAGTGTTCACGAATCGCTTTTTCCGCCGCATCGGGGTCATGCGCTTTCAGAGCGTTAAAAATCAGGTAGTGCTGTTGGATCAGGCTTGGCGGGGGAGATACCTGACTCAGGCTGAGAAAACGCACGCGGTCCATCGTCGCTTTGATCGACTCGATGGTTTCCCACGCCAGCGGACAGTTGGCAACCTGTGTCAGAAGCTGATGGAAGCTGTCATCGAGGCTAAGAAACTCACGCACCTGTTCATTCTGCGCGGCCAGTTCCTGACGGCGTAAGTTGTGCTCTAGCGTTAGTAGTTGTTCATCCGTCACCATTTCGGCTGCCCGGCGCACAATGGCACATTCCAACGCCTGACGGATAAAACGGGCCTCCGCCACGCGCTGCTCGGAGATCTTCATCACAAACGTACCGCGCTGCGGCATGATCTGCACCAACCCGGCTTCGGCCAGCTTGATAAAAGCCTCTCTGACTGGCTGGCGGGAAACATCAAAACGCACAGAAATTTCTTTTTCAGACAGCAACTTGCCCGGTGGAATATTGCATTCCACAATGTCTTTGCGCAGTACGCGATATATTTGCTGGTTTACTGGTTCATTGTTGTTGATTTGAAAAGACGTATCCATGCCACTGTGTTTACCCAAGAAATTTACCGTTTATGATACATGTTAATTCAGGACTATACCCGCCATACTTACTGCCTGCCATACTAACCTGCTATACACCAAACTGCACATTCGCTAGCTTCTCTCATCCCCCCACCCACACCAGTCAGTGGGAGGATAATGAGAAACAGAATACCTCTTGCCGGGAGTCAGTCGTTCCCTAAACGCGTTTCGTTTAACTGCTACCGACATTCGGCTTGCTTAGCGCATACCTCATATTTAAAAATACATCATTAAACACCAATAACACGATGGCGTGAGTCAATTACGGCATGAGCAAATTAGGCAAGAACATTACCGTTTGCGGGAAGATAAATAATACCGCGACGAAAACGATGAACGCCAATAAGTAGGGTACTGAAGCTTTCATAAAATCAACGGTATCACATTTTAGAATCCCACAGACCGTGTACATACAAATACCAACTGGCGGCGTATTCGCTCCCAATAACGTTAAGGTAATGAACATGATTCCGAAATGAATAGGGTCATAACCTATTTCTGTCACAATAGGCAATAATATTGGGGTCAGCAATAGAACCAGGGGACTGGCATCCAAAACCATACCAATGACGAGCACCAAAGCAAAAATCAGTAGCATGATACCTGTCGGGCTTTCTGTAAACTCAGTAATGAACTCAGTCATTGTCTGGGGCAACTGGTCCAACACGCTGATATGCCCCAAAATAAAGGCAGCCATAACCAAGAGCATGACAATACCAAGATCGCTTAGCGTTTCAGTCAGCGTATCAAGCATCCCTTGCCAAGTTAGTTCTTTATAAACCAAACCACCAATAATAATGGCGTAGAGAACAATAAATGCCCCTGCTTCTGAAGTAGTAAACAGTCCTAAACGAATCACTACAATGAGAATAACGGGGAACATCAGCGCCCAAAAACCGCGGCGAAAGCTCACCATAACCTCTTTGAACGTCGGCTTTGACAACATTTCTGGTTGGATTTTCATACGACGAGCCATGATGTAATTCGTTATCATCAGGGTTATCGTCAGCAAAAAGCCTGGAATAATGCCCGCAAGGAATAATTTACCAATAGAAACGTTCCCCACAAATCCAAATAAAATTAACAAGATACTTGGGGGTAACGTAGCCGTGATCAATGACGCAAAAGCGATAACAACTGCCGTATAAGCCCGTGGATAGCCCCGATCGATCATAGAGAACCCGAGCATACGCGACTGCATGGACGCATCAGCAACCGCCGAACCGGCAACCCCGCCCATCAGCATCGCGAGCAATACGTTAATTTGCGCCAGTCCACCAATCATCCAGCCGGTCAGTAGACGAGCAAAATCTAATAAACGCTCAGTAATACCTGTTCGTGTCAGTAAATTTCCAACCAGGATAAACAGAGGAACTGCAATCATCGGAAATGACTGTGTCGGCGCTGCAAACTTTTGAAAAGCGATACCAAGCGGTAGAAAATCTGACGTAAAGAAATAGGCCAAACTTGATAGGGCAATAACAAATCCTACAGGCATGCCCATCAACATAAAAACAATAAATAATACACCGGTCAACCATATCATAGTAAATCACCTCTAACAGATAATGCTCGACTGGATTTAACTTTATCAATCAGTTGCTCAACACAGGTAAACATTATTAACAAACATCCTGTCGGAACTGCTGCACTTAAGAAAACATGGTTCATCTCGGAAATAGGTAATACATGGGCTCGAGTATCCCAGGCAAAAAGATACCCGGAGTAAGTCCCAAAGCAAAGAAATGATATAATCAAAATCCTATTAATATAATCTATTGCACTTTGTAATTTTTCAGGCAACCGCTTCAATAGAAAGTCAATTCCCATATTGCGTTGACTGGCTTGAGAATAATGGATAGCGAACATACTTACCCAAGCGAATAAAACCATGGATATCTCTATAGACCAAATCAGTGGATACCCCACTGCTCGTCCAATAGCCGCAACCAAAATAAGTATCACCATGATGATAAACATAATTTTTGCAATGGCTATTTCTATTTTAATCAGTGTTTTCATCTGCAATATCTCACACAACGCCCCGCCATAAAGGCGGGAGCGGCACAGAGGTAATTAAGCTAATTTATTGGGTACCCAACGCGGCTTTCAAACTATCACGCGCGGATTCTAATCCAAGTTTAGCGGGTGTATTAGCACAGGCGGTAATAAAAGGACTGAGATCGATCTCTTCCACTTTAGCACCGCTTTTTGTCATTTTTTCTAAAACGATATTACTTTGCTCTATAATTTTTTGGGATGCGAATGCGCCTGCATTATAAGATTCCTCATGAAGAATCTTCTGATATTCTTCGGGAAGTTGGCTAAACCATTTACTGCCAACAATAATTGACGTCATTAAGTGGTAGTGATTGGTTTTAGTAATATATTTAGCCACCTCATTGAGCTTAGAACCGTATAACGCCGTTGGGTGCGCTTCGGCGGCATCCACTACACCTGTCTGAATGGCAGAATAAACTTCGGACCACGCCATAGGTGTTGGTGAGGCTCCCATACAGTTGATTGTTTCGATAACGATAGGGGCATCAGGTACTCTTACTCTGACACCTTTTAAATCAGCCGGCTGCGTGAAAGGTTTTTTCGTAATCATCATACGAGAACCTTGATACCAGTTGAATGAAAGGCTGACCAAACCTGATTTATCCTGTAACTGTGATTCCCATCCTTTAAATAGGGGAGTTGCGACAAATTTTGAGGCTTGCTCATAATCTGACAATAAGAAGGGTGCATTTAGTATTGCCAACTCTGGCACAAATTGCGCCAGCCTACCGCCATCGGTAAGAACGCCAACATTGCTTCCTACCTGAGCCTGCTGAATCAACTCCCCATCAGCCCCCAATTGACCACTTGGGAATAACCGCACTCGCACTTTTTTATCCGTGCGTTTTTCAACATTTTTCTTAAATTCTTTAAATCCTGCATAAATAGGATCGTCTGGCGCTAACGCAGTGCTCAAGTTGAAATCATAGGTTTTAGCAGCAACAGGAGATAAGGCAAAAAGAGAAAGCAATGAAGCAAGTGCTATTTTTCTACCTATCCCCGATGTTAGAACATAAAAATATTTCATTTCGAAACTTAAGGTATATTTTGACATATCTCTCTATTCTCCAAAGGAAAAGTTACGCATGTAAAAATACCAGCCCTGCTATTTTTAACATATCGATGGGTAAAATATTTTTCCGCCAAGGCATTAGAAAAATAACTCCCCGAGTCTTAATTAATGTTTGTTCATCCTTAAATATCAGTTGGTTAAATTTCACTTATCAATCAAACTTAACTTATGCTTCATTCATAATCACACTATGCCATTAATAATAAAAAAACACTGCACACCATTACCATACAAGTAAGCGCCGTTTTTTATCGCCACGTAATTATTTTGCGATGTTTATCACAAAGACTTAAATTATGTTAAAATCTGAATGTAATAATAAGCCCATCACTTTCCTATTAGGATTTAAGTGAAGGAGATGAGAAAATTTGGTTCATAAAATCAACGTTTAATGTTGTCATTCAATAATAACGAAATATCATATTACTGAACCTCTCTTTTTAATTTATAAGCTCAAGCGGCACTTTCGCCACAACCTTGCGGACGGACTGTGTAATCGAACTAAAACCTTATAGATTGCCTCAGGTAATTCAGCACGGCTTCTATCGAGTTGCAGAATATTACCAACGATCAGTTATTCACCTCTTGCGCCAGCTTAACGACTTCAGCCCATACCCCATCATCAACGGGAATGCCTTTGACAAGGTTTTCTTTTCGATTTTTAGCTGAATTTTCTCCGGGGTAATAAACTTCGTTTTTACCTTCTGCCGGCATTGATGACTTAACGTAATCTGCCACACTATCAGCCATGCGATCGCTAAATTCACAGCCGCCAAGTTGGGCGGGATCGAAAACAATAAAAATCTGGCTGGCTCCGGTACAACTGCCTTTACCAATGTTATCGATCTCATTTGTCGGGTGACCCGCAGACAATAACGCCGCCATCGCATCTAACAAAACTGCCATCCCAGAACCTTTCCAGTATCCGGTAGGGAGGATGCGCATAGATTGTTCAATGGGTCCCGGCTCATCGGTTAAATGTCCTTGCTGATCGAAACCACCGGGGAATGGCAAACGTTCATTTTTAAGCCGCGTAACCTGCAATTTGCCGTATGAATATTGCGACATGGCCATATCTAATACGATCGGCCCTTTTTCTCTCGGCACAGCCATGACAAAAGGGTTATTGCCTAAGCGGGTATTTTTTGCTCCCCACGCAGGCATACACGATTCTGTATTCGTCCAACAAATTGCGGCAAGACCTTTTTCCGCGGCTTTCCAACCGTATGCTCCGCCGCGCATCCAGTGCGTGGTATTACGTAAAGCAACAACCCCTATGCCATTTTCACGCGCTATCTCCGCCGCTTTTTCAACCGCAAACAAAGCGTTAGTGATACCAATCCCCTGGTTACCATCATAGATCTCCATCACGCCCAATGACTTAACCTGAGTAGGCTCAGCTTGAATATCGATCCAACCTTTTTTGACGTAGTCAATAAACCGAGATACGCGATTTAAGCCATGCGAGTAGACGCCATCACAACTGGACTCCGTGTGAATTTGCGCGCAAACATCTGCTTTTTGCTCACTTAATCCCGCATTCAGGAATGCATTCTTTACTGTCGCTTTCATGACATCAAAACTAATTCTTTGCATATTTTTTATCTCACTCTGCAGACCAACATGCCACGATGAACATCACCATGACTGGATAGCTAAAACCACGTGGCAACAAGCTCTCGGGCTTTGTTCGAGTTTACTTATCGCTTTTTCTCCCTGAGAACGCGTTTCACGTAACTTACCCTTCCTAACAGACAACTTTGCTAACGCCTACTACCATACAAGTACAGCAATATTGATAACTTGAATCGCCTCACAATTATTAACATTTGCAACATTTATCTAAAGCTCAAGGCGGAGCAGAAATACATCAAAAGGGTGACATTCGGGGGTAAAAAAGATGAGGCCACAGCAAACAGAGGAAACCACGCCGGACTGGTTGTTCGGCAATAAATCGATTTACGGCGAATTTTCCGCCAGTGTTACAGGCTTAACATGGCAAGTGTCATGGTGACCGCAATCATGGCGAGGAGGAATAGAGATAAGTAGAGCAAGGGAGTAAACATTCCCCTTGCCCTACATGGTCGCGATAGCCAACGTATTCAGCGGCTACCGCATTTTTTACGGTTACCAGACTGCCGCTTGCAACATCTCCTTCACGCCTTTTTCTAACAGCGCCAGATAATGCTGCGTTACCGCCTCTACAAAGACAGGGTCCTTCGGTAAATCCTCACCGAAAATCGCCGTCAGCGTCAGCAGCGCCGCAACTCGGCTTTCCCCTTCCATACTGTTTTGCACCGTTTCAGCGATCGCCTCTTTCAGCGGATCGCTGATTTCAATCGGTTGCCCCTGTTCATCGATACCGCCGACATAGCGCATCCACCCCGCCACACCGAGCGACAGCGCATCAAAACGGCTACCCTGTGCCAAATGCCAGCGGATCGAATCCAGCATCCGCTGCGGCAGCTTTTGCGAACCGTCCATCGCAATCTGCCAGGTGCGGTGTTTTAGCGCCCGGTTGCGATAGCGATCCAGCAGCGCATCCGCATAGGCGGCGAGATCGACCCCCTGTGTACGCAGCGTCGGTGCCTGTTCACGCAGCATTAGGTGGTGTGCCGCCGCGACCAGCGCATCATCCTGCATGCACTCGCTGATGTGTTGATAGCCAGCGAGATAGCCGAGATACGCGAGGAACGAGTGGCTGCCGTTGAGCATACGCAACTTCATTTCCTCAAACGGCAGCACGTCCTGCACCAGCTCCGCACCCGTTTTTTCCCATGCGGGACGGCCGTTAACAAAGTTATCCTCAATCACCCACTGGAAGAACGGCTCACAGGCGACTCCAGCCGGATCGGCAACGCCGAGTTGTACTTGGATCGTCTCCAGCGTTTCTTCGGTAATGGCGGGCACAATCCGGTCCACCATGGTGGAGGGAAAGGTGACGTGCTGTTCAATCCAGCGCGCCAGTTCGACATCCTGCTTCTCGGCCAACTGTACGATAACGTTGCGCGTAACGTGTCCGTTCTCTGGCATATTGTCGCAGGACATCACGCTGAATGCCGGTAGCTGACGTTCCCGTCTGCGTTTGATGGCAGCTAGAATCACACCGGGCAGGGAGCGTGGTTCTGCGGGTAACGCCAGATCGTGGCAAATCAGCGGATGTTCACTATTCAACTGCCCCGTCGCCGGATGGTGGCAATAGCCTTTCTCCGTTACGGTAATCGACACGATGGAGATATCCGGCGCGCTTAACGCCTCCAGCACCGCCTCGATACCCTCGACTTCCGCATGCAGTGCGCACGTCGCCACGCCGATGACCCGGCTATTCCAGCCACTGTCCGCCATTTCGGAAACCGACCACAGCAAATCCTGCTGACGAATGGCCTCGATCTGCTGCTCACCACCGATCAGGTTAATTTCGCAATAACCCCAATCGCTGCCCTGCTCCGCCGCCAGTTTATCGGCGCAGACTGCCTGGTGCGCCCGGTGGAATGCGCCAAAGCCAATATGCGCAATACGTGTTTTTAGCTGTGAACGTGCATAAGTGGGGACGAGCGTTCCCGGTTTTACGTTCAGTAATGTTTTCAATGAAAGTGCCATCGTTTCCTCACTGCCCTGTTAGTAGGTAGAGAGGGACTTTAGCCACAATTTTACGGACTTTTTTCGGCGCATCGGTCTGGCATAATGGTGCGTGAATATCCCACGGGAAAAGCACGACAAAATCACCTTTCTTCAGCAATAAACGCTGTTCACTGCCCGTTTTTCCCTGATAGAAAAAATTATCCTGCTCAGGATGTGGATCAGCAGCAATATGCTGAAGCACAGGCTGATATTCCAAGTATTCCTCACCTGAAATCACAAACTGCACATCAATGTTTTCAACATGCGTCTCTGCAATTCTTTTCTCTGAAGGTACCGTTTCCGCATGAAACGTTTTATAAACGACATCGCCCTCTTTTTTTTCTCCATCAGGGTGGCAATCAAGATCCCATTGACTGATAGTGCTGAGCGTTTCGTAAATAGCAGGCGGGAATTCCCATCTGCTCGCCTCTAATTGGGCGATATTACCGACAATCATTTTACGGTCCCCTCAGCCAGAGAAACCACTTCCGCCCAAACGCCGTCGTCAACCGGAATACCCTGAGAAGTATTCTCATTGCGAGTTTTCACTTCCAACTCACCAGGATAGTAAACAGCGGTTTGCCCTTCAGCGGGTTCGGAACTTTTTACATACTCCGCAACGCTATCTGCCATTTGATTATTAAAATCGCTACCGCCCAACTGGGTAGGATCAAACACCATGAATATTTGGCTCGCCCCGGTACAGCTTCCCTTCTCAATCTTGTCAATAGCATTGGTTGGTGATCCAGCAGAAAGCAATGCTGCCATCGCATCCAACAACACCGCCATACCAGAACCTTTCCAGTAGCCAGTTGGTAGAATACGCATGGATTCTTCAATCGGGCCTGGCTCACTCGTTAGATTACCATCTTTGTCATAACCGCCTGGGAAGGGGAGTTTCTCTCCTTTCAAACGAGTGACTTGCAGCTTACCGTAAGCATACTGTGACATTGCCATGTCCAGCACTACTGCACCTTTTTCACGCGGTACAGCCATAACAAATGGGTTGTTGCCTAAACGCGGGTTTTTAGCCCCCCAAGCTGGCATACAAGCTTCCGTGTTAGTCCAACAGATAGCGGCAAGACCTTTTTCTGCTGCTTTCCAGCCATAGGTACCACCACGCATCCAGTGTGTTGTATTACGCAGAGCAACAATACCTACACCATTTTTACGGGCAATTTCCGTTGCCTGTTCAATAGCGAAAAGCGCATTCGTGATACCAACCCCACGCTGGCCATCATAAATTTCTATTACACCTAATGACTTAACCAATTCTGGCTCTGCGTTAATATCAACCCAACCTTTCTCAACATAATCAACAAAACGCGCAACACGGTTTAAGCCATGTGAGTAAATACCATCACAACTGGACTCAGTGTGGATTTGTGCACAAATATCGGCTTTAGCATCATTCAAACCTGCATTTAACAGCGCTTGCTTTACAGTTGCTTTCATTACGTCAAATTTAATTCTTTGCATAATTTATTCCTCATTTATTCCCAGCTTGCAAAACAGTCGTTTTATTTACACTTTCAGTTGCAGAGATAATGTTATTATTACCCCACGTTTTCTCATATTCCCAACCAGTGAGTTTCTCAACAACCGCTTTGGCCTCACCAGTAACTTCTGATTTTTTACCACCGCTTTTTAGCCTTTCAATTTCTTTAACTAATATAGTGTGATTAGTTCGCGTTAAAGAAAATTTCAATGAGCTATATATACCAAACAGCAAAAATATGAGAGAGCCAAAGCCAAATATGACTACGATACCATGAACGGCTTCTTCCGGTTGGGTAGCGCTTTTAGCAATGAATCCGTAATGCTGTAAGACAAGACCGACGATGAATAAGGCAACAGCCTGGACTGCCTTCCTGACAAATGTCATCACACCAGCAAAAATACCTTCTCGACGTTCACCAGTCAGCGCCTCATCAATATCTGGGATAAAGCTGTAAATATTCCAGCACACATAATAACTGCCAGATCGTCCGATCCCCATTAATAAAGCGGCAACATAAACAAGATAAATAGTCCCCGGTAATTCAAAAGTATGTATAGCGATAAACAGACCTACGCTCGATAGCATAAATACTTGCGCGAAACGATAAGAGAAACCATTACCAAACTTAATACAGAGCGAGATAAAAAGAGCAACGCAAAGGAATTGAACAATGGTCATCAATGTCAATGCATTTGACGCACTCACTGCACTTTGCCCCAGAACAAATATGATATAATAAGCAAGCACCGCACCTAATATATCCAATGCAACATAAGCCCCCAGATACATCCCGACATGCTGGCGGAATGTTCTCACTTTAAAAGTCGATACCAGTGATTTGAAGAGTTGCTTCATGTCATGGCTAAAGGACTTTTTCGGCTCATTAGGATCAAATGCAATTGGGCGTTCCCATGTAAACAAATACAGTACGACGATCACCATGGCAAACAAGCTGCCGAAGATCACCCCCATATAGAGGAATGAAGAAGATGAATCGTCTCCCAAGAATGAAATAATTCTTCCGGGTAACCAGGCAGCCAGTATTCCCGCACCTGTAGAGAAGAACATCCTTACGCCCGTTAATTTCGAACGGACTTTAAAGTCATTAGTCATTTCAGCCGCAAGCGTTTCATAAGGCACAATGACTAAGGTATAGGCGGCATAGAACAAAATATAGGTGGAAAGATAATATCCAAATCCCATGCCATCGATCCACATAATGACATAAGTAATGAATACAAGCGGCGCACCAAGCAGGAAAAAGAATCCCCGCCGCCCAAAACGCTGGCCTAAACTAGTGCGATAAAAGTTATCTGTCACATATCCCATCAGTGGGTCAAAGAAGGCATCAAGCAATCTTGCAATAGCAATAACCGCACCGGCTTCCGCAGGACTTAATCCGGCATACGTGGTATAAAAAAACATAAGCCAGAGACCGAGAACCGCAAAACTTCCCCCGCCAAAAAAATCGCCACCACCATAAGCCAGCATATTTTTAGGTGTCAATGGCCTTTCTTTCATCTTGTTAATCATAAAAGGACCTCATGATATTATTTTTTTATTTTTAGGGTAACAAAGGTTTAGTTTTTAATGCGGGAACCAACCCGCATTAACGTCATTGAATAGCTAAAATCACTTTGCAGCAATTGCGTTGATCGTGTTCAAAAACACGTAGAGACTCTTCAATATCTTCCAATGAAAAATAATGTGTCACCAATTTTTCAGCATCAACCAATCCTTTATTCATCCAGTCAATCACCAGAGGAAAACGATGACTATTTAATCGTGAAGTAAATAAAGAAAGTTCTTTGCTCGTCAAACTTTGCTGAGTAATTTCGCTAACTGCACCGGAGAAACCAAGTAATCCAATACGTGCCGCAGGTGAGGCCAATGCAGCCGCTTCAGCTAAAATAGAAGGATGGCATGCAGCGTCAATAATCAACGTAGGTTTAATATCACCTAATAACTCAGAAAGTGGCTTATCACTATTATTTAATACAATATCAGCACCATTTTCTTTCGCCATATCCAAACGTTCAGGTAATCGATCCGCAACAATAACCTGTCGAACGTTATAGACGCCTTTTAATACCTGAACAGCAGTTAACCCCATCGGCCCTGCGCCGTATATCAGCGCAATATCATTTGATACTGGCTTAAGGAACGCACAAATATTTGCCGCAATAGTGAAAGGTTCAACCAAACTCGCTAATTTATCCGGTATGGAATCGGGGATGCGGTACGCATTCTTCGCTGGCACGGCAGCGTACTCGCTGAACCCGCCATCACGATGCACACCCAGCACCACTAGCGAGGTACAGACATTCGGCTTACCAATTGAACACGGGTAACAGTGGCCGCAGCTCACCACCGGATCAACCGAGACTCGCTCACCCAGTCGTGCTGCATCCACCCCCTCGCCCACTTCATCAATCACGCCGAAAAACTCATGCCCGATGACACGTGGGTATTTAGCAAAGGGGTTATGCCCATGCAAAATATGCACGTCCGAGCCACAAATACTGGCATAACGAACCTTCACCCGAACTTCGCCTGCCGCCGGTTGCGGAATCGGGCGTTCCTCAATCACCAGCTCATTTGGCTGCTGTATCACAATGCTTTTCATGTTTTGGCCTCTTATTACCAATTCCACAACGTACCGTCTTCCAGACGGGCAACCGGCAAATAAGCGGGGTCATAGGGATATTTGGCCGCCAGCTTTTCATCGAACTCAATGCCTAACCCTGGCTTTTCACCTGGGTGCATATAGCCGTTATCGAATGTCCAGTTATGTGGGAACACTTCCAGCATTTGCTCCGAGTAGCCCATGTATTCCTGCACGCCGAAGTTTGGCACCCAGAGGTCAAAATGCAGCGCCGCCGCCATGCAGACAGGCGACAGATCCGACGGCCCGTGTGAACCGGTACGTACCTGATAGAGCGAGGCAAAGTCGGCAATACGACGCATACCGGTAATCCCGCCCGCGTGGGTAATCGTGGTGCGGATGTAGTCGATGAGCTGCTCTTCAATCAGTTGTTTGCAATCCCAAATGCTGTTAAAGACTTCGCCGACGGCAATCGGCGTGACGGTGTGCTGACGGATTAACCGGAAGCACTCTTGATTTTCCGCCGGCGTCGGGTCTTCCATCCAGAAGAGACGATAATCTTCAACGCTTTTGCCGAAGCGCGCCGCTTCAATCGGCGTCAGGCGATGGTGCATGTCGTGCAACAAATGTTCGTTGAAACCAAACTTATCGCGCACCGCTTCAAACAGCTTCGGCGTGAAATCGAGGTATTTTTCAGTGGACCACAACTGCTCTTCCGGCCAGTTGCCTTTCGTCGCAGGCTCATAGGCCAGCCCTTTGCCTTTCGCCATACCATAGGTGGTTTTCATGCCCGGCACGCCGCACTGCACACGAATTGCCTTGAAACCCTGATCGCGATGCTTGGCGTAGTCATCCAACACTTCATCAATCGAGTGGCCTGTCGTGTGGCAATACACCATGACGCCTGTGCGCGATGCGCCGCCCAGCAGTTGATAAAGCGGCATGTTGGCGGCTTTAGCCTTGATGTCCCACAGCGCCATATCGACCGCCGAGATCGCGGACATGGTAACGGGCCCACGACGCCAGTACGCGCCTTTGTAGAAATACTGCCAAATGTCTTCAATCTGGTGTGCGTCACGGCCGATAAGCTGCGGACACACATGATCTTTGAGGTAAGAGGCAACCGGCAACTCACGCCCATTGAGCGTCGCATCACCAAGGCCAGTTAATCCACTATCTGTCGTAATCTTCAGGGTGACGAAGTTCCGCCCTGGGCAGGTGACAAACACTTCAGCGCTGACAATCTTCACGTTACTTATCCTTCTGTGCATGTAGTCATTCGTTTATGCTGACTACCATACAAGTATATTAATGGTGATAATTTGAATTGCCTCACATTTATTCACATTTGCAAAATGTATCTAAAACCCGTGAGTGGTGGGAAAAAGGGCTTGAATGAATCGAGGGGGAGTAAACGCGCTACCGATCAGGCTCGCGGTAATCTTGCAGAAAATCCAGAAACAGGCGCACCATGGGAATATTCACGCTTCGCTTCAGGTAGCTAATCGCGAAGGTTCTTTTCAACTGTTCTTCTAGCGGGATCACGGCGACGTCGTAAGCGGTTAGGCTTTTGGCGACGGACGAACAGAGGAAGACCACGCCGGACAGGTTCATCACCAGATCCATAATAATGTCCATGTTGCTGCATTCGCGGAAATAACTGGGGTTGATACCCTGTCTGGTGAAAGACGCAGAAACAGCAGCATGCTCCCCCGTTCCTTTCTGCGGCACGATCAGCTTTTCTTTTACCAGTTGCGGCAGACTTAGCGTGCTATTCGATGCCAGAGGATGGGACGTCGCCATCACCGCCACCATGTCATCAATCTGGCAAATGGTGTGATGAAACAAAGGATCGTTCAGGTATTCATCAAAAGGCGTCGAAAAAGACAGGTGGATATCGCTATTGCGCACCCTTTCCAGTAAATCGGTGCTTACGCCGTCAATGAAAGAGATATCGATATTGGGGTAGGCTTTCTGAAACAGGTTAAACACATTGTAGTGCGCCAGACGATTAAAAATCGGGATCACACCAACCAGTAACGCACCATCCGAGCTTTCTTCATAGCTGCTGACAAACTGCTCCAGCTCATAGTGTTCTTTAATCATCCCCTGAATTTTGTCAGCAAAGATCTTCCCAAATGGTGTCAGAGAAAACTGTCGGGTGGTTCTGTTGATCAGTTTTCTTTCCGTTTCACTCTCCAGGCGTGCGATCTCCTGTGACAAAAAAGCCTGAGAAATATTCAGCGCCTTCGCCGCTTTAGTGAAACTCCCGACCCGGATGAGTTCCTGATAATAAATCACACGCTTTATGCTGAACATTGTTTTATATTACGCATCAACTGCCTCATTTATAACTAACCACAATAATAATTATATAGCTTTGTAAATAATCAAATGTGATTAGAACCACATTTAATTAATGAGAAATAACGTTAATAGTAGATATAGTCAACTTATTATCAATGAGGGAATAATTTATTCACTTAAGACGACAACTCATAATATTAAAGATTTTTTAATATTATTTTTACAAATATGACATTACCGCTCAAAAACCGAAAAAATTTACATCCCCCTAACAAAAGGACTTAAGATATGGATTATTCGAAAGCAAAAAAAATAGGATTGGCAACCTTGGCAATGATGAGCGCGACAGCAATCAATGCGGCACAGAATCAACATGACATCACCGTAAAGCAGGAAACCACATCGGTGAAGTTAATCTCTGACGTCGTTTATTCTCAGGTATCAGTGCGGGGCTATCCGAATGTTGCATTAAAAATGGATATTCTCCAGCCTGAAGCGAAGACAGCACTTCCCGTCGTATTATTCATTACCGGCGGCGGCTTCGTTAACGCCAATAAAGATAATTACCTACAACAGCGCCTTAACATTGCCGAGGCGGGTTATGTGGTTGCCAGCATGGAATATCGTGTCGCCCCCACCGTACTTTTCCCCTCGCCGCTGGAAGATGTAAAATCCGCTATTCGTTATCTGCGGGCAAACGCGAAAAAGTTCGGTATTGACGGTCAACATGCTGCGGTTTTTGGCGCATCTGCGGGAGGATATCTGGCAGCATTTGCTGGGGCGACCAATAGCTCAAAAACCTACGATAAAGGCGATCATCTTGACCAAAGCAGTGATGTCCAGGCCGTGATCGATTTCTATGGCTTATCCGATCTGACGCTCGTTGGTGAAGGCTTCCCTGACGATGTCGTTCAGAAACACGCGTCGTCTTCCGCGACTGAAGCTATCTGGGTTAACGGCACGGCGGTGTTTAATGAAGGAGGCGCAATCACTCGTTATCCAGACAAAGCGGCAGCCGCAAACCCGATTAATTTTATCAGCAGCGCGACACCTCCATTTTTGATCATGCACGGCACGAACGATACCTCAGTTTCTCCACGCCAGACCGAACGACTGCATCAGGCTCTGACAGCGAAAAATATCGAATCGACCTATTACAGCGTTAACGGTGCAGAGCACGGTGGGCCACACTGGCTGCAACCGGAAATCATGCAGATTACCGTCCGTTTTCTTGATAAACACCTAAAACCCTAACACCAATCTGTATTCTTAATGATTCAGACTACATAAACGTTAGTGCTAAGTAAGCATTAACGTTTTTTATTTGTTACAAAAAAGGTCATCATCTATTTATCTCCCCTTACACTCCTCACATAAAAAACCAGTAATCTGACACACATCAATTATTCACTTTTATCTCGAGAATAAAAATAACAGCGTACGTCTATACCCTAAATAATTCGAGTTTCAGGAAGGCGGCAAGAGAAGGAATCCCGATGAGCTTACTCAGGTAAGTGATTCGGGTGAGTGAACGCGGCCAACGCACATGCAACTTGAAGTATGACGGGTATATATAATAGAAACACGATCTCTTAAATGAACGAGAAGAATAAATAAAATAAAAACCCACTTATAACAAATCCATATTTGTCATATACGATTCTACAAAAAAAACAAATGTGCACTTGGTCACATTTAGCCTTTTATTGCCATGTTCCAATAAAACCACAATAACGACATGGCCTATTTATTACTTTCATCGTAATGATTGACCACTGTTTTTCTATTAGCGTCAAAGTGCGAAATATTAGCGCTATTGCTGGATCAATAACATCCATGAAAAATTGGGTGCTCACGCAACTGTCACCTCAATGTGAAGATTTATAATATGGAAGAATTATCTCGCCGTCGTTTTATTGCCTATATGGGGAGTGCGATTGCCGTTAGTGGAAATATCGGTCTCGCCCAAGCGCAAAATGAGCCAGAAAAAACGCAGGGTAAATTAGCCGTTAAATATGGCTTATTACATAACGAAATGCGTTGTATTGGATGCAAAGCCTGTATCAAAGCCTGCAAAGAGACGAATAACGTCCCTGATGGCGTAACCCGGTTGGACATACTGCAAACCGTCGATATTCCCGCCGTCGAGAAAACGCGTGCCATCAAGCAATTTTTCCGCAAGTCCTGCCAGCACTGTGAGAATCCCCCCTGCGTTGCCGTCTGCCCAACGGGCGCATCCTTCAAAGATGCGCTCACTGGCATTGTCGACGTCAACGATAAACGCTGCGTGGGCTGCCGCTACTGTATTGCCGCGTGCCCTTATCATGTGCGTTTCATCAACCCCGTCACGAAAACGGCAGACAAATGCAACTTTTGTCGCGAATCCAATCTAGCCGCCGGGAAACAACCCGCTTGCGTCGAGATTTGTCCTACCAAAGCGTTGGTATTTGGCGACCTCAACGATCCTGAGAGCAACATTGCCAAGATGATCGAGAGCAACGCGACCTACCGTTCCAAGGTTTATCTGGGTACAGAGCCTCAACTCTATCGTATTCCTGGGAAACGAGGAGTCATCGACAATGCATAATGCCTTCACGTTCGACACGCTGGTGTGGGATTGGCCCGTCGCCGTTTATCTTCTTCTGGTCGGCATTTCGGCGGGGATGGTGTCGCTCTCAATGCTCCTCAGGCACTGCGTTCCCGCCGAATATAACGGCAGTAATCGCATGATAAAAGCCACCGCCATCGTGGCACCGCTTGCCGTGATCTTCGGGCTGGTGATTCTGATTTTTCATCTGACTAAACCGCTGACCTTTTGGTATTTGATGGTCTTTTACAATCCCACCTCCATCATGTCGCTTGGGGTGATGCTCTTTCAGGTGTATTTCGTTGTCATGCTGTTATGGCTCGCCACGCTTTATCATGACGTATGGTTGACTCATCTTGAAACCATTTGGCATCGGCCCGCACTGGCTACACGAGCACGTAAGTTAACGATGATTATCGTTAAAAATGCCGCGGTGATTGAAAACCTGCTGCTGGTACTGGCAGTCCTGCTCGGCTGTTATACCGGTTTCCTGCTGTCCGCACTGAAATCGTTCCCGCTGCTGAATAACCCCGTCCTGCCCGTCCTGTTTCTGGTATCCGGTACGACATCCGGTATTGCCGTCATGCTGCTGGCCAGCGCGTGGGGGCGTCATACCTCAGGGGATTCACGCTCCCTGCATTTCATCCATCGTGTGGAAACCCCTGTGGTGTATGCCGAGCTGTTCCTGCTGTTGGCATTTTTTGTCGGGCTGCTGCTTGGCGGCGGGCAAAAGGTTATCGCCGCTCAGACCGCGCTGTCAGGCTTCTGGGGCAGCGTATTCTGGATTGGCATTATCGGCATCGGCATTGTGATCCCTTCAATGATCAATCGGGTACGCAAACCTTCCGCCCATTCGGGCAAAGGGCAAGTGATTACCTTAGCCGTCATGAGCCTGTTCGGCGTGTTCCTGCTACGACTGTTCGTGCTTTATGCCGGACAAATGACGGTGGCCTAAATGAATACGTCATGGGTCTTATTCTGGATTGCCTCAACCACCTTTTTCATGCAATCCCTGGATACCACCATGGTGTATATCGCTATTCCAGCTATCGCACAGTCGCTGCACCAACCGGTACTGCATATGGAAACGATCGTGATTTCTTACATTGTCACGGTCGTCGCGTTTACGCCGGCCAATAGCTGGCTGGCGGAACGGCTGGGAGAAAGAAAAACCTACCAAATCGCGATTGCCATTTTCACGCTCGGTTCGCTACTGTGCATGACGGCCACCACGCTCGGCAGCTTAAGCGTGTACCGCTTTATTCAAGGCATTGGCGGTGCACTTATGTTACCCATCATCAGAACCGTGATATTGCGTACCACACCGCAGAGCCTGAAGTTACGCTTTCTTAATCGGGTGACCTTGTTGGGATTACTTGGCACCCTACTCGGCCCCGTGCTCGGTAATATTCTGGTTAGCTTTCTCTCCTGGCAGGCTATTTTCCTCGTCAATATTCCACTGGCTTTCGTCTGCTTTTTTCTGGCAAGCAAATATATTCCTGTTGCAACGATAAACGAGACGTCACGCACGGGTGCCTATGAAGTGGCCTTTCCCATTTTGATGTTATTTCTTATCGCTTTCATGCTAACCAGCGCCACGAAAAATATATTGCCAACGTTCGTCATGTTATTCCTATCTTGCAGCACCCTAGGATTAGTATTTCTTTACTACCGACAACATCTCATTGCAGAGACCGCATTATTTCCGCGTGCCCTGTTTGGCATCAGAACTTTTTCTGTCGGTATTATTGGCGGCATCGCGACGCGCACGCTACTGGCATCAACACCAGTCGTCCTTTCATTAACGCTACAAACGACGCTGGCCTGTCAACCCGCCGAAACCAGTCTGATTCTGCTGCTCTTTTCCAGTGGCGCACTGCTGTCAAAACTGCTGTTCGAGCCGCTGATCAAGCGTATCGGCTACCGGCGGCTGTTGATGCTGACGACCAGTGTAACATCGCTATGTGTGCTTGCTTTGAGTGTCGCCGTGCAAGAGAGATCGATGCACCTCATTGGCATTATCGCCATGCTATTAGGTGTGCTGATTTCGACCTTATATTCAGCCGAAAGTACGCTGGCCTTCAGTAATCTGAACGACAGCACCTACCATAGCGGTAATAACCTGTTAACCATTAGCCAATTACTTTCCGTCATGCTCAGCATGACGCTGACGTTTCCAATCTTACGCTTTCTCTCTCAGTTTGAAGTCTTCTTCAATCTTAACCCTTTCAGCCTGTTGTTTTTATTACTCGGCATTGGCTTACCGATGTGCTGCCTGATATTCAGGCCCCTCAATAACGACGACGGTTATCACTTTATTCATGGGAGATAGCTTTATTTATGAGAAATAACGTGGCTATTCACCGTATTTATTCAAAAACGCATGGAACTATTGATATGAAAATATGCTCAGGAATCTTTCCGCTTTGCTTGTTATTCGTAATCGGAACCGCCGTTGCACAAGAAGGGAATTTTAAAGCGGGCACTTATTCCGCCGCCAGACAAGGTATCGGCGGGGATGTCACCGTCACGCTCGACATCGATGCGCAAGGGAAAGTCCTCAAATCAACGATTGATGCCCCGGAAGAGACCTCCGAAGTCGGCGGGGAAGCAGCAATCGAACTCGCAAAAGCCATGACCGAAAAGCAAAGCATACAGGTTGATGGCGTGTCCGGTGCCACGATGACCAGTGGCGCGGTGCAAGAAGCGGCGGAAGACGCGTACTCGCAGGCTAAGGCGAATTAATCCCGTGTTGTAAGAATATTAATAACATTAAGGAAAACATCATGAAACGCTTCAGAAAAAGTGTACTCGCGACGCTCTGTCTCTCGATGATGAGCTGGTCTACCGCACAGGCGGCAGACACGGCAAAGCCAGAAATCCCGAAAAGTGCCGACATCGTTATTATCGGTGCAGGCGCGGCAGGCACCTCGGCAACCATGGCCTCCGCAGAAAAAGGGGCGAAAATCGTCTTACTGGAAAAACAGCCGATTGTCGGTGGCACAGGTAACTTTGCCGAAGGCATCTTCGCCGCCAACAGCAGCATGCAGAAACGTCAGGGGATTGTGGTGACGCCAGATATGGCCTTTAAGACCATCATGGAATACAGCCACTGGATGGCAAATCCCTTCGTGGTTCGCGCCTTCGTGAACCGCTCGGCGGACACCATTGAGTGGGTGAAATCGAAAGGCATCAAGTTTGAATACATCGGCCCCGGCGGCCCCGGCGGTATGTTGACCTGGCATGTCATTGACGGCCCCGGCCACGGACGCCACCTGATTAAGACATTCCACGAGCAGTTTAAAAGTATGGATGTCACCACGCTGGTGAAAACAGCGGGTAAAGATCTGGTCGTGAAAGACGGTAAAGTGACGGGCGTCATCGCACAAGATAGCGAAGGCAACACCTTCCAGATAGACGCCAAGGCCGTCATCATCGCAACCGGCGGCTATGCCAACAACAAAGAGATGCTGCAAAAATACGCCGCCTTCCCCGACACCATCATGGTCGGCAACGTCGGTAAAGACGGTGACGGGATCAATATGGCCTGGAAAGCCGGAGCAAAACCGGACGGCCTGGGTCTGCTGCAAGCCTATCGCCCCGGCCTGCCAGACTACGCCCCTAACTCCCACCTGCTGGCCGCCGCGCGCCAGCCCTATCTGTGGGTTGATCAACACGGCCGCCGCTTTACCGATGAATCTAATGTCATCATCTGGCCACACTCCGGCAACGCACTGTCAAAAGCGGGCGGCATCATGTACTCCATTTTTGACGAAGCATCCCGTAAGCACTATGTCGAAGATGGCATTGATGTACCGATTGGTGAATGGGTGATCGCCAATACCAAGCTGACAAAATTCGATAGCGAATTTACGAAGGAAAGTCAGAAAAATCGCGGCTTCGTCTTCAAATCCGCCACCGTTGACGGGCTGGCAAAAGAGATGGGCGTTGATGCCAGCGTGCTGAAGCATACGCTGGAAGAAAACAACAAGTTTGCGACACAAAAACGGGATGACGTGTTTAACAAAAACATGGATTACCTGCGTCCAATAAAAACCGGCCCGTTCTATGCGGTGAGAATGCAGCCCGCCGCACTGGGCACCTTGGGTGGCGTGAAGATCGACGAGAAAATGCAGGCGATAGATAAATCTGGTGAGGTTATTCCGGGCCTGTATGTCACAGGTAATGATGCCGCTGGCATGTATGGCGATACCTATGACCTGCTGTTAGGCGGCGGTACGTTTGGCTTTGCGCTCAACTCAGGTCGTATTGCGGCAGAAAGCGCCCTTGATTATATGAAGTTCAGCAAGAAATAAGCTCGACTCTAAACCTAATACCGACCGTTTAAGCATCGAGATACACGGGGCGACCACAGGGGTGAGGCGTCCCTACGGGAACCTCCCCCTGTGTTTCCCCTAACAACGGGCTTAAGTGACCAGTATTATGCCCTTAAGCCAGCCTGTATGCCGATGCGGGCTGGCTATTCACTCAAGCGCAAACAAAATTCACGGTAAGCAGCATCGCGCTCTCTTATCCGGCTTTACGAAACGTCAGATTAAAACGGCATTCATCAGGCATTCCTTCCGGTACGGAGCCACTTTTCAACGGCAAAATACCGTGAAAATAGAGCCGCGATTCGCCGCCCCAGACCACCACATCGCCGTGTGTCAGCGGAACACGTTGTGCTTTATCGCTACGCACCATTCCGCCAAACAGGAATGTCGCACTAAGACCCAGCGAAACAGACACGATAGGCTGGCGAAAATCCCGTTCGTTTTTATCCTGATGCAGAGACATACGCGTACCGACATCATAGCGGTTGATCAGGCAAGCATCCGGTTCAAAATCCGCAAAACCAGCGTCGCCCGCCGCCTGCTTCGCCAGTCGGGAAAAGGCCTCCGGCATGGCGGGCCACGCTTCTCCGCTTAGCGGATCGCGTGAGGTGTAACGATAACCCTGTTCATCCGTCACCCAGCCGAGCTGTCCGCAGTTGCTCATCGCAACCGACATCACAAAGCCGCCCGGTGTGATCATATTACGCAGCGGCGCGTGCGCAATGACGGTTTGCAGCGCCGCAAGCAATATTGGCGCATCGTCATAGGCGTGACCACGCAGGATGGCCGCGCCCGGTGCCAGCGTTTCCGTCCAGCGACGCGGCGCTTCATCGGCAAATAAATCAAAATTCACGGTGACGATTCCTCTGACTGATGCACAATCTGTTCTTTCCCTAGTTCCTTCTCCAACAGAGCACGCTTACGCTCAACACCCCAGCGATAGCCTGACAGCGCCCCATCATGCCGTACCACGCGATGGCAAGGGATCGCGACCGCCAACCGGTTCGCCGCACAGGCACCCGCGACAGCACGCACAGCCGCAGGCGCTCCCATTCGCTCAGCAACCTCACGATAACTCAGCGTTTCTCCTGCCGGAATTGCCCGCAGCGCCTGCCAGACACGCTGCTGGAATGCGGTGCCACGAATATCAAGCGGCAGCGTCAGCCCGATGGACGGATCGTCGACAAACCCAACGATCTGCGCCATCCGTTGTTCAAACGCCGCACCACCACCAATCAGGTGTGCGTTGGCAAACATCTCCTGAAGTGAATTGAGCAAAGATTCAGGATCGTCTCCCAGCAGGATCGCGCAGATCCCTCTCTCACTTTCCGCCACCAGCACCTCGCCAAGTGAGCTGCGACCAATGGCAAAGTGGATCGTCATCCCTTTCCCCCGGTTCTGAAACACCGTCGGCGTCATCCCTAAATGCGCACCCGATTCAGCATAAAAGCGCCCGCTGGCGTCATAACCGGCCGCGACAATCGCCGCGGTCACCTCATCGTTATCTGCCAATTGTTCACGTAACTGCCGGTGACGATGGGCGCTGGCATACTGTTTCGGCGTCAGACCCGTTGTGGTTTTGAACACGCGATGAAAATGGAAAGCGCTGATCCCTACCGCTTGAGCCAGCATCGCCAGCGTCAGCGGATGTTCCGACTGCTCAATCATCCGGCACGCGCGGGCAATCTGCTGCGCCTGCTGTTCCTGCCGCGACAGCGTTCCCAGGCGACATCGCTTACATGGGCGGAAACCCGCTGCCGACGCCTCATCAGCCGTCGTGAAAAACACCACATTTTCACGCCGAGGCTGGCGTGATGCACAAGACGGCGCACAGTAAATCCCCGTCGTCTTCACCGCATAGATAAAGCAGCCGTCAGCCGCCTTATTACGCGTAACCACTGCCTGCCAGCGCGAGTCGGCATCCTGAAATGGCGTATCATTAAGCATTATGTCGTTACGCATTTGTGCACCTCATTCCCATTCAGCATGGCTGCTCATCGTAATATTACTGAAAGTCACATTATGAGCTAAGGCTAAACTGAAGCAGCCCAATGCACACGTTCAGCTCTTGCTTTTTCATTCGAACCTTTCTCGTACAGGAGCGATGACTAACACACAGAAAACAGGCTCACATTGATATTTCCGTCGACATTTGTGGTTACTTTTCGAACAAATCTGTGATGTGAATAAATGGTACACGGTGGGACTCAGATTTTTTCTCTGCAACCGGGGGCCACATGAGTGGAAATAACGTTCACTGGAATGGCGGTTTACATGATGATGCAGTGCAGATTATGTCTCGCGGCGGGGGAATCATCGTTTCCCCCACCAAAGTCGGTTACATCATCATGGCTTCCGATAAGGTTGGGCTAGAGCGCAAGTTTGATGCCAAACAGCGTAGCAGGAACAAGCCGGGCGTCGTGCTGTGTGGCTCCCTCGCACAGTTGAAAGCGCTGGCGCAGTTGAATCCAGAAATCGAACGGTTGTATCAACGTCATTGGAATACCGATGTGCTGCTGGGCTGTATCCTTCCCTGGCACGATAGTGCATTAGCGCGTATCCCCAAAGACGGTTCGAAAGCGTTGATGATGGACGACCGCAAAACTAGCTGTTTCGTTATTAAATTCGGTAAGCCGAGTGAAATCCTTACGCAGGAGCTATGGGAAAGGTACGGTAAATTGACCTTTGCCAGTTCAGCCAATCCGTCAGGTAAAGGGAATCGAGGCGAAGTAGAGGGTATCGGCGAGCGTATTCATGCCTTCGCCGATCTGGTTATCGAAGCCGACGATTATGTGAAATCTATCCAGCCGAATAAATCTCATGACACGCGCTATGAGCAGGGAGTCATGGTGTCGATGGTGGATATGGACGGTCAGTTGATACCGGAACAGAAAGGAAGACGTAGCGTGTTTCCTTGCCCGGCGCTGATACGCAAGGGGCTGGATGTGGACAAGGTGATGTCGCTGCTGTCTGACACCTTCACCACCTGGGACTATCGGCACGGCGATTATTATTAATGTTCAACAGCGGCGTAGTCAGCCGCTGAAATATCCCTTCCCAGATAGCGCGCCGCGCGGCAATCTCCTATGCTCATTTCCTGTCCTTTGCGTTCTTATCACGGAAGCCGTTTATGCCATCCCACCCACCGCCGGATTTCATGCAGCACGCCAAAACACATCTCAGTGCCATCAATACACGCTGGGCCAGCGTGATCGAACAGATCGGTGACTGTCGTCATCAGACCGCGCCACACCGGGAACCCTATGAGGCGCTGATGCGTGCCGTCGCCTATCAGCAGCTAACAACCCGCGCCGGAGATGCGATGGTCGCAAAGCTCCTGCGGGTGCATGACGATGTTTTTCCCAACCCGGAGCAGGTGCTGGCCTGCTCCACCGACACGCTGCGGCAATGCGGTTTTTCCGCTCGCAAAGCGGATACGCTGCATGGTATCGCACAGGGCGTGCTGAGTGGATTGGTGCCCAGTCTCGAACAGGCAGCAGAGAGGGATGATGACACGCTCATTCAGCAACTCACGTCGCTAAAAGGGATCGGGCGCTGGACGGTGGAAATGTTTTTGATTTATTCGCTGGAACGTACCGATATCATGCCGCTCGATGATTTGGGAATTCGTCAGGGGTTACGCTACGTCTATGATTTACCGGATATGCCAAAACCGCGCGATTTGCAGGCGCTTAGCCTGTCCTGTCAGCCTTATCGCACGGTGGCATCATGGTATTTATGGCGTTCGCTTGAACTACCGGCGTATCAGAGTTTTAAACTGACACACCGGTAAAGCGTAGGGTTAACGCAGACGGGAGTTCGCCGACACCTGACGAACGTGGCGACGGCGGTTCATAATGCGTTCCCGCAACGTATCGTATATCCAGTTATACGCCACAGTGTAAGGCAGGAAGAACAGGAAGAAGCCGATCTCCACCATCAACGCCTGCCACAGCGTAATGTTCAGCATCCACGCCGCCAGCGGCAGACCAATCAGGATAAAGCCGCCTTCAAACCCCAGCGCATGCGCGATACGAATGGGTAGTCGGCGCTTAACGCGATCCGCAGGCCATAAGCGATCAAACACCGAGTTATAGATCATATTCCAGATCATCGCGACGCTGGAGAGCATAATCGCCAACGCGCCCATATCGAAAAGCGGTTTATTCAGTAGCCAGGCACCCGCCGGCGCACAGATCATTAACGCAATCAGCTCAAAGCCCACCGCATGGTACAGGCGTTCACGTAAGGTTTTGCTGGTCTTGTTCTGCATAGCACATTCACTTTTATTTATTACACGTTACTGGTCAGTTTTTGCCATGACCATGGATGGCATCGTATTACTGTCTTATTTTCATCGCATAAGATGGTAGAGTACAGTTAGATTCCATCGATAAAAGCGATAGGGTGTAAATAAAGATGCGATATTCACCAGAATCCTTGCTGGCTTTTATCACCGCCGTTGATGCAGGCTCGTTTTCTGCCGCCGCACGACGTCTACATAAAAGCCAGTCCACCATCAGCGCCGCTATAGCGAATTTGGAAACCGATCTGGGGCTGACGCTGTTTGATCGTAGCGGCCACCAACCGGTACTGACGCTGGCGGGCAGAAAAGTGCTTTCTCACGTACAGGCCATCTTATCCGCCAGTGAGGAACTGGATGAACTGGCGATCCGTTTGGCTGACCATATCGAACCCCGCCTGACGTTTGTGCTGTCCGATATCTGGCAGGCCACCCATTACGAACCTGTAATTCAGCGTTTTGCACACAACTTTCCCGACATTGAATTTGAATGTCTGGTTGCGGAAGGCGACGACGTCATCGATCTGCTGCAAATGGACCGCGCACATGTTGGGCTAGTACGAACCCAAACAGATTACCCGCCCGATATCGCCGCCGCGCGTTTACAGGTTAAGACTGAAATGGCTGTCTTCGTGTCAGCAGCCCACCCACTCGCTATCGAAAAAACCGTAACCCGTAGTCAACTGGCGACGATCCGCCAACTCTATCTCAATACCTATAAGCGCAGTGACCGACCACAGCCGGAGGGGATCGTCTGGTCGGCACCGTCCTACCTCATGCTGTTGGAAATGGCACAGCAGGGGCACGGCTGGAGCATTCTACCGCGCTGGCTGGTGGCACAATATGACCGACAAAAACTGGTAGAACTGCCCGTTGCAGGCTGGCCACAGTGGATCGACGTCGATGTCATTTGGTCCAAACCCCATCCTCCCGGCCCGGCAGGGCTATGGATGATCGACAATCTCCTTGCCCAACAAGAGAGTACGCCGTCATAACGCCGATAACGGTAATACTGGTCACTTAAGCCTCATTTTAGGAGAAACACGGGGATGAGGTTCCCATAGGGACACCTCGCCCTGTGGTCACTCCATGTATCTCGGCACTTAAACGATCGGTATTAGCCGATAACGGTTCCTTTATATCGCCAATTAATAGCATTAAAGGTTAAATGGTTATTATTTTTAATCTCACCGTTTACTTTACTTAATTAAGCCAATTAAAAGAGAAATATTTTTACGCTCAATCTTGCCCGCATAGTAGATAGGGTGACGCGTTTCCTGTGGAATCCTCACACGGCAAATCGGCGCGGCACAGCGGCTTCGCTCGTCTACCGCAGGGAAAAAAATAACCTGTCACATCATTATTATTGTGATGTACCAAAGTGGTACTTCCCGACAAAAAACCATACTATTATGGTGTTTATACCCTAAATAATTCGAGTTTCAGGAAGGCGGCAAGAGAAGGAATCCCGATGAGCTTACTCAGGTAAGTGATTCGGGTGACTGAATGCAGCCAACGCACATGCAACTTGAAGTATGACGGGTACACTACTTTTGTATTCGAGACATCCCTGTAGTGCTGCGTAATACGCCTTACCTTAATAATAAGACGTTGAATCCTATAAAGGTCGGAATTTATTAATTAATGCCATTGCAAGTGAGAAAAAAATGTCGAATAAACCCTTCTATTACCAAGATCCTTTTCCACTCAGTAAAGATGACACCGAATATCGCCTGCTGAGCAGCGATTTTGTCTCTGTCGCTAAATTTGAAGGTCAGGACATCCTGAAAATCGAGCCAGCCGCGTTGACCTTGCTGGCACAGCAAGCCTTCCATGATGCTTCTTTCATGCTCCGCCCCGCTCACCAGCAGCAAGTTGCCGATATTCTCCACGACCCGGAAGCCAGCGAAAACGATAAATACGTTGCCCTGCAATTCCTGCGCAATTCAGAAATTTCCGCTAAGGGTATTCTGCCAACCTGTCAGGATACCGGTACGGCGATCATCGTCGGCAAAAAAGGCCAGAACGTGTGGACTGGCGGTAACGATGCCGAAGCGCTATCGCATGGCGTGTACAACACATTCATTGAAGACAACCTGCGTTACTCGCAGAACGCCGCGCTGGATATGTATAAAGAGGTCAACACAGGCACCAACCTGCCTGCGCAGATTGATCTCTACAGCACCGAGGGCGAAGACTATAAATTCCTGTTCGTCACTAAAGGCGGCGGTTCAGCCAACAAGACCTACCTGTATCAGGAAACCAAAGCGCTGCTGACACCGGGTAAGCTGAAAAGCTTCCTGATCGAGAAAATGCGTTCATTGGGCACAGCGGCCTGCCCGCCATACCACATCGCGTTTGTGATTGGCGGCACCTCGGCAGAAACCACGCTGAAAACCGTTAAGCTGGCCTCAACCAAGTACTACGACGAACTGCCGACCGAAGGTAATGAACATGGTCAGGCGTTCCGCGATGTGGCGCTGGAGCAGGAAATTCTGGAAGCGGCGCGCGATCTGGGTCTGGGCGCACAGTTCGGCGGCAAATATTTTGCACACGATGTGCGAATTATCCGCCTGCCGCGCCACGGCGCATCGTGTCCAGTCGGCATGGGTGTGTCCTGTTCCGCTGACCGTAACATCAAAGGCAAGATCAACCGCAAAGGCGTCTGGCTGGAGCAGCTAGAGCAAAATCCGGGCAAATATATCCCTGAGCACCTGCGTGAAACGGGCGAAGGTGATGCGGTTAAAATCGACCTGAACCGCCCAATGACCGAGATCTTGAAGACGCTGTCGCAGTATCCGGTATCCACCCGCCTTTCCCTGACCGGCACCATCATCGTGGGTCGTGACATTGCTCACGCCAAGCTGAAGGAGCGTCTGGATAACGGCGAAGGCCTGCCGCAGTACATCAAAGATCACCCGATCTACTACGCCGGCCCGGCAAAAACGCCGGAAGGTTACCCATCGGGTTCATTAGGCCCAACGACCGCAGGCCGCATGGATTCCTACGTTGATTTACTGCAAGCCAACGGCGGCAGCATGGTCATGCTGGCGAAAGGCAACCGCAGCCAGCAGGTGACCGACGCGTGCCATAAACACGGCGGCTTTTACCTCGGCAGCATCGGCGGCCCGGCTGCAATTCTGGCGCAGAACAGCATCAAGAGCCTGACCTGCGTGGAATACCCAGAGCTGGGAATGGAAGCCATCTGGAAAATCGAAGTCGAAGATTTCCCTGCCTTTATTCTGGTCGATGATAAAGGCAACGATTTCTTCCAGGTGATTCAGAGCGCCAAGTGCGTGAAATGCGGTTAACTCACCTCTGCTGTGATTAGAGGTTAGGAGATATTTCGTGTGCCAACGCCCCGATTTTCGGGACGTTCAGACCGTTGACAAACCTATTTACCGAACGAAAACGGGAGTAACGGAATAGAAGAGTAAAGCGTTTGCGCCAGGGACAAAAACGTCAGGAACGTTTTTGAACGTCGCTAGCGACGGCCCTGCAAGGGTGAATCTCAGGGATGAGATTCATATCTGCGCAACTCGGGCTTACATGGACGTACTTGCAGCGTCTTTACGATCTATCCGTTACCCCCGCTCTGCGGGCTTTGTCAGCAACCTCAGCGCCCCGATTTTCGGGGCGTTTTTTATTTGATGCCCAACCGCTTCGCTAGGCGGTGCAGGTTGCCGCTGTCCATTTCCAGTTCTCTTGCGCAGGATGACCAGTTGCCTTCGTGGCGCGCCAGCGTTTGTTGGATGATCCGACGCTGATAGTCATCCGTTGCCTCTCGCAGGCCGCCGCTGATGAAATACGCGGGTACCGTGTCGATAGCACTCGATGAACCGGAGGTCGCATGAACAGGCTGGGAGGGAAGTTCAAGATTGAAATGCTCAGGGCCTAAAAGCACTTCGCCCGATTCCTGCCCCGCTCTCGCCAGCACGGTGGCGCGATAAATGGCATGTTCCAGTTCACGTACATTACCCGGCCAGTCGTACTGCTCCAACAGCGCCCCCGCTTCCGCGGTTAACGCCAGACGCGCCAACCCTAACTGCGCACGACTGCGCTCACAGAAGAAACCGGCTAACAGCGCCACATCCTGACTACGTTCGCGCAGCGGCGGTACAGACAGCGGGAACACGCTCAAGCGGTGGAATAAATCGGCACGAAACGCACCATCCAACACCGCTTGCCGCAGATCGCGGTTGGTCGCCGCCAGCACACGCACGTTCACTTTCAGGCTGCTGTCATCCCCCACGCGCTGTAGGTCGCCATACTGCAATACGCGCAGCAGTTTCGCCTGTAGCGTCAGCGACAATTCACCAATCTCATCTAAAAACAGCGTACCGTTATCCGCCATTTCAAACTTGCCGGTTCGATGGTGAATCGCACCGGTAAACGCCCCTTTCACATGGCCAAACAGTTCGCTCTCCGCCACCGATTCAGGCAGCGCGGCACAGTTCAGATAGACCAAAGGATGATTCGCACGACTGGAACCATGATGGATCGCCCGCGCTACCAGTTCCTTACCGACGCCAGTTTCTCCCATGATCAATACGTTCAGATCGGAACCTGCGACGATATTCACCTCTTTCTTCAACCGCTGCATCGGTTCCGATAGCCCAACCATTTCCTCCACGCTTTCCGCCGCCGGACTTTCAGCCCGCACCGGTGCAGGTAACTGCCGCTCAAGACGCTCCATCAGCAGCGCATTACTCAGCGCCGCCGCCGCCATCGCTCCCACCAGCCGCAGTTCTTCATCACTAAAATGGTCGAACTGACAAGGGTCCATGCCGTCTACGGTCAGCGCACCGATCAGATTTTGATTGGCAAACAGCGGCAGACCAACGCAGGCGTGCACCTTAAGATCCTCTTGGCTGGGGATCAGGCCGTCATATGGATCGGGAAGCTGGCTATCCGCCGGAAAACGTACCACGTCGCCTGCACGAGCAATCGCCTCTAACCGGGGATGATCGGACAGACGGAAACGACGCCCCAGCACGTCAGGTGCTAGCCCGTCGATCGCCAATGGGCGGAACAACTGATTTTCGTAACGCAGCAGCGCCGACGCATCACAGCGCAGCAACTGACGTAGGCTGTTGATCAAACGCTGAAAGCGATCCTGATTCGACAACCCCATTTGCAGTTCGATAGCGATGCGGGCAAGAGCGTTAATGGAGAGCGTCATGGTGTGTCCTAATGACATTATCTGTGTCATTAAGACAATAGATGAACAATGTCATTTTGACAATAGTTATTTATTAAATCTTTATAAATCAACACAATAAAAACTGGCACGCTTCCTGCAATCTCTACAACATATTTTCCCGCATATGATTATTGAGGTTTCAGAACATGACGATTCACGTTAAGAACAACATCCACTGGGTTGGGCAACGCGACTGGGAAGTCCGTGATTTTCACGGTACGGAATACAAAACGCTGCAAGGCAGCAGCTACAACAGCTACCTGATCCGCGAAGAGAAAACCGTGCTGATCGATACCGTCGATCACAAATTCAGCCGCGAGTTTGTGCAGAATCTGATGGCAGAAGTGGATCTGAACACGATTGATTATATCGTGATCAACCACGCCGAAGAGGATCATGCCGGCGCGCTGAGCGAGCTGATGGCGCGTATTCCCAATACGCCAATTTATTGTACTTACAATGCGATCGATTCCATTACCGGTCATCATCACCATCCTGAGTGGAATTTCCATACGGTCAAAACCGGCGACACGCTGGATATCGGTAACGGCAAGCAATTGATCTTTATCGAAACACCGATGCTGCACTGGCCGGACAGCATGATGACCTACATGACCGAGGATGCCGTGCTGTTCAGTAACGATGCGTTCGGTCAGCACTACTGTGATGAGCACCTGTTTAATGACGAAGTCGATCAAACCGAGCTGTTTGAGCAGTGCCAGCGCTATTTCGCTAATATCCTGACGCCGTTCAGCCGTTTGGTGACTGCGAAGATCCACGAAGTGCTGGGCTTTAACCTGCCACTGTCGATGGTCGCGACCTCGCACGGTGTGGTATGGCGTGACGATCCGGCCCAGATCATTCACCTGTATCTGAAGTGGGCAGACAGCTATCAGGAAGATCGCATCACGCTGTTTTACGACACCATGTCCAATAACACCCGCATGATGGCCGACGCCATTGCGCAAGGTATCAACGATGTCGATCCCGGCGTAGCGGTAAAAATTTACAACGTCGCCCGTCACGACAAGAACGAAATCCTGACGCAGGTCTTCCGTTCGAAAGGCGTGCTCGTCGGTTCGTCCACCATGAATAATGTGATGATGCCGAAAGTTGCTGCCATGTTGGAAGAGATCACCGGCCTGCGTTTCCAAAACAAGAAGGCTTCGGCGTTCGGCAGCTACGGCTGGAACGGCGGCGCGGTAGACCGTGTGCAAACCCGTCTGATGGATGCCGGTTTTGAAACCACGCTGGCGCTGAAAACCAAATGGCGTCCTGACGGTTCAGCGCTAGAAATTTGCCGCGAGCACGGTCGCGAAATCGCTCGTCAGTGGGCGCTGCATCCGCTGGATGATACGCCTGCTCGTCGCGTCATTTCGCCAGTGAAACCGACCCCAGCCGTACCGCAAGCCGCAGCCGCCCCACAAAATGTGAGCGCCCCTGCCGAAAGCGCCTGTGGATGTAATGAAGTCGCTGCGCCACGGTCAACAGCACAGCCAACCACACAGTCAGAAAGCGGCTGTATGCTGTGCAGCGTCTGCCAGTGGATCTACGATCCGGCACTCGGCGAACCGATGCAGGATGTCACACCTGGCACCATGTGGTCAGATGTTCCAGACAGCTTCCTCTGCCCGGAATGTGGGCTGGGTAAAGACGTTTTCAATCCGATTCGCTAAGGAGAGGATGATGAAAGATATCGTGATTATTGGCGCGGGCTTTGCCGCCCGCCAGCTCATCCGGCAGCTACGCAAGCTGGATGCGCACTGCCCTATCCGCCTGATTACTGCCGACAACGGCGATGAGTACAACAAGCCGGATTTAAGCCATGTGATGAGCCAGCAGCAGCACGCCGACGATCTGACCAAGATGCAGGCCACCGCATTTGCCGAAGAAAACCGTATTACGCTGCTGGCCAATACGCGCGTTACCGCAATTGATCGCAACACACAGCAGGTCATCTGCGGTGCGGATCGTTACGATTACCACAAGCTGGTGTTCGCAACTGGGGCCAGCGCCATCGTGCCACCGATTCCGGGGCGCGAGCACATGCTGACGCTCAATAGCCAGCAGGAATACCGCACCCACGAATCCCGACTCTGGCAGGCCGAACGCGTGCTGGTGCTCGGTGCCGGACTCATTGGCACCGAACTGGCGATGGATCTGAGCCGCGCCGGAAAACAGGTTACGCTGGTTGACTGCGCCAGCAGCATTCTACCTGCGTTGATGCCACCCGAAGTCAGCGCACGGCTACAATTCACACTGACGCAGCAGGGCGTTTCGCTGCTGCTAAAGACGACCGTGCAGCAGTTAGAGAAAACCGAAACGGGCGTGCAGGCGATATTTACCGATGGCCGCACGGTCGAAGTGGACGAAATCATCTCTGCAATCGGTTTGCAGGCCAATATGCAACTGGCGAAAGTGGCAGATTTGGCGGTGCGGAAAGGCATCCAGACCAATGCACAGTTACAGACCACCGATCCGCAGATTTATGCGCTGGGCGACTGTGCGGAAATTGGCGGTAAGTTGCTGCCTTTCCTGCAACCGATTCAACTCAGCGCCATCGCGCTGGCGAAAAATCTGCTGGGAGCCAATGAGACGCTGGCACTGCCGCCGATGCTGGTTAAAATCAAGACGCCGCTGTTCCCCCTACAGATGGCTGGTGATACCACTGGCGACGATTTGCATTGGCAGCAGGAATGGAACGAGCAGGGTATGGTGGCGAAAGCGCTGGATGGTCAGCAAAAGCTGCGTGCCTTTGTGGTCGGCGGCGAGTGGATGAAAGAGGCGTTTCCGCTGCTGCGACAGCTTTCCACTACCGTTTGACACTGAAAAACAAATAATGCATTTAAAATACATATTTTATAGCCAGCCTGCGCGCAGATTTATAGAATACGGTCATAGTTATTTGAAATTTACACACCGAGGTGAAGATGCAAGATCTCATTTGTTATAAGAAGATGCCGCAGTGGAACAACCAGACGCTGCCTGCCGCGTTTCAGGAAAAGCACAACACGCAGGAAGGCACCTGGGCAAAATTGATCGTGTTGAAAGGGGAAATGACCTTTTCCATGCTGACTGAAGACGGCGAGACGCTGGAAACATTCCAGTTCTCCGAGCAGAACCAGCCACCGTTTGTTGAGCCGCAGGCGTGGCACCGCATCGTCTCGTTTTCTGACGATCTGGAATGTCAGCTCAGCTTTTTCTGCTCGGCGGAAGATTTTTACCATAAAAAATACGGTCTGACGCGCACCCATTCCGAAGTGATCAACGCGGTACAGCACATCAAACCAGGCAAAACGCTGGATTTAGGCTGTGGTGGCGGGCGTAACTCGCTGTATCTGAACCTGCGTGGGTTTGACGTAACGGCCTGTGATAAACACGAGCAAAGCATTGATTCGCTGAATAATATCATCAAGAGCGAAGCGCTGGAAAACATCCGTGCGGGCGTTTACAACATCAATCTGGCGGAAATCAAAGAGCAGTACGACTTTATCCTGTCGACCGTCGTATTGATGTTCCTGGAACGTGACCGTATTCCACACATCATCAGTAATATGCAGGACAGCACCGTTAGCGGCGGCTATAACCTGATTATCGCCGCGATGTCGACGGAAGATTGTCCGTGCCCAATGCCCTTCTCATTTACTTTTAAAGAAGACGAACTGAAAAACTATTACGCCGATTGGGAGATCCTCAAATATAACGAGGATATGGGTGAATTACATAAGACAGACGCGCAGGGTAATCGCATCAAGTTGCGTTTCGCTACGCTGTTGGCAAGAAAGCCCTAAGCCGCTGAAAATATAAGTCATAAAATACGAAAGGGCCGATTAATTGGCCCTTTTGTCTACATGATATCCGCGAAAATCAGCTAGCTTTGCGCTCTGCCGCAATGCGGTAAGCGACCAGATCTTCAATCGTCAGCACCAGCATATCGTGCTGTTTGGCAAACGCGATCACTTCCGGCGCGTGCGCCATTGAGCCATCATCGTTCGTCAGTTCACACAGTACGCCAGACGGCTTCAGGCCCGCCAGCGTCATCAGATCAACCGTTGCCTCAGTATGACCACCGCGCGTTAATACGCCACCCGGCTGGGCGCGCAACGGGAACACGTGGCCTGGGCGATTCAGATCGCTCGGCTTCGCATTATCCGCAATCGCAGCACGAATGGTGGTCAAGCGATCCCCAGCGGAAACCCCCGTCGTCACGCCTTCGGCGGCTTCGATGGTTACGGTGAACGCCGTTTGGTAATGGCTGGAATTTTTCTCCACCATCATCGGCAATTCCAACTGCTGGCGACGCTCTTCCGTCAGGCACAGGCACACAATGCCACTGCCGTGACGGATCGTCAGCGCCATTTGTTCAACGGTCATGTTTTCAGCGGAGAAGATCATGTCACCTTCGTTTTCACGATCTTCATCATCCAGTACCAGCACACCGCGGCCATGACGCAATGCATCAAGTGCGCGTTCTACGCGTTCGGTAGGATTGCCAAATTCAGAAAGTAATGTCTGATTCATGGTAAAAAACCTCAATGTTATTATGAATTACCAGAATCAGGGCGAGCTTGAGGAGTAACCACTACCACTGGTTGCATAGTAATGGCTAACAAAAATAACGCGAGCGGGCATATAGCCCGACAGATACCGTTACTCTCTCCCATCCGGACTCTAACCGTCGGCTCCGGAATTACACCGGATCTGCTGACCTGACGTTGCGAAACCGGCAATAAGAACCGGAAAACACAGCGTAAGCGCTCGCGGGCTTCCAGTGCGCAGAACCTTATTCGTTCATACGTTCACTGGTTTACCGCCGGTGGGGAATTACACCCCGCCCTGAGAATAAGCGGATTTACTATAACGCTAATACCTCGATAGGGCAATTGATCCGCTGCAGGAAATAGGGCAAAACGTATGCTGGAATACAGTAAAATTATGCTGAATATGTGCAAAGCAGATGTCGGATTTCGTTTATAGGCATTACACTTGCTCTTGCTATAGTATTTACTTACATAACCTAATCAGGAAAGCGACATGATTGACCCAAAGAAGATTGAGCAAATCGCCCGTCAAGTGCATGAATCCATGCCAAAAGGTATCCGGGAATTGGGTGATGATGTGGAGAAAAAAGTTCGTCAGGTCTTGCAGGCACAACTGACCCGACTGGATTTGGTGAACCGTGAAGAGTTCGATATTCAGACGCAGGTTCTGCTCCGCACGCGCGAGAAGATTGCCCGTCTGGAACAGCGTCTGACCGAGTTGGAAGCAAAATTGTCTGCGGAAGAAAAACCGGCCGCCGTAGCGGAAAACGATTGATCGTCACCCGATGCAGCGCCCTGTCCAGGGCGCTGCTCAATTCCAGACACGGCAACAGCAGCAGTTCTTCAGAACGAAAAATTTCACACCGCAGAATGTCAGAAAAAAGAACTCAGTGAGAAACCAGTTCAACGTGCCTGCGCGGCAAAAACAGCCATAGTACGGCCAGCATGATTAACGCATACAGCGATTTCCAGCCGATCATCAGCAACAGCGCACAGCAGAGTATGCCTCCGATTACAGCCATCACTCTGGCCTTTCCTTGCAGCAAACGCCATCCCGCTAGCATACACAGCAGATAGATCAGTACAAAAATGCCGTTCGCGTACACAATCAGCATGTCCAACGGTAGCCTGAGCCAGTAAATCACCAGGCAACACACCAGACAGCAGGTCACCACAACCGACAGCGCATTCACTGGTGCCTGCCCTGCGGACAGCTTAGCCAATGCACTGCCTTTCGGCGCCTGCGACCAGACTAAACGGGCAAACCCCTGCGTGTAGATATTCACGCTGGCAAAACAGGCCAGATACCCGACAAAGCAGGCGATCCACAGCGCGTGCTGACCAAACAATTGCACGACGATCCCCGGCAGTGATGCCGTTGCGGCAATCCCTTCCCCATAAGCCTTAAAATGCAGTACGGCGACCGTGCATCCCCAATAAACCGCACCTGCGACCAGCATGCCGATGAGTAAAGCCCGTGGAAAATCCCGCTCTGGCACCCGAAACTCCGTCGCCATATGCGCAAAAGCTTCAAGGCCAACGAAGCACCAAAACATGACCGCCAACGCGCCGAAGGTGTTAGGCCATGACAATTCATTCACCGACGGCCAAGGGATATGCGCAGGCGTGATTTCTCCCTGCCACCAGATTGCGGCGACTAATCCCACCACCAGCAGCGCGATGACGATCTGAATGTTGGCACTCGATCCTGCACTGCGCAGGCCAAGCAGCCAGATACCACCCAGCGTCAGCAACTGTACGCAGAGCAGCCCCAAATCGCTCCAGCCAAATGCCGCCTGCCAGAATCCGGCAGCAATCTGCAAGGCCGCCGGTAGCCCAAGAGGAATAACGGAAAGGAATAGCCAGCCGGTCACACGCGCCATACGCGGCCCGAAGGCCAAATTAACAAAGTGCGCAGCACCGCCCGCATTAGGAAAATGTTGCCCCAGCGCAGCGAAGCCAATGGCAATAGGAAAAACAAACAAGATCAAAATCGGCCATGCCCACAGGCTGTCTTGCTGTGCCAACTGTGCGACCAGCGCAGGAACCGCAAATACCCCAGTCCCCAATAGCGAGGTAGAAAGCAGCCCAACGCCTTGAATCAGGCCAAGCTCTTGTTTTAATCCTTTTGCTTCACTCACAACATGTCACCCTTTTCTTACTTTTTTACACTACTGCCAGAGCAAAGGATAAAAAAAAGCCTCCACTAACGGAGGCTTCTCTCTCACCCACTGCATTCACAAATTTCATGCTTTCACATACGCTTTTTATGCTTTCACATAGATAGATTGTGCTATCAGGCGTTGGCTTTCAGCACGTCGCGAATACGGGCTTTGTAGGATTCAACCTTCTGCGGCGTCATCATACGACGCTCATCATCTTGCACCACGCCGCCGACATCGTCAGCAATACGCTGCGCAGACTGTAACATCAGTTTAAAGTTTTGGCCGGCATCGCCATAAGACGGCACCATCATGAAAATGGACACGCCGGGCGTCGAGAATTCGGCCATCGCATCCACGTTAAACGAACCGGGTTTCACCATATTCGCCAAACTGAACAACACTGGCCCTGCGCCAGCCGGGTTCACATGACGATGGAAAATGTTCATTTCACCAAACTGGAAGCCAGCCTGAAGCAGGCTTTGTAACAGCACCTCACCGCCAATCACTCCCCCCTGATGCGCCACCACGTGCAGCACCAGAACGGCTTCTTTTGCCGCGGCGGGTTCAACCGGCTCCGCAGGTTGCAGAGGCTGCGCGGGCTGAACCTTCTCATGCAGTGAATGCGTTGCAGGTTCCTGTGGCGCTGATGGCGGTGCATCATACGCAAATGGCTCACGCGGAGCAGCAATATTGGGCTCAGAAACAGAGGATTCTCTGAACTGCGGAGCCGTCTCACCGCGCACCTGCGCACGTGACGAATCTACTGGCGTCGCTTCATCCAACAAAGGGTCATAAGACGAAACGGGAGACAGATTCTCAAACGGCGATTTCGCCGCAGAACGAACGTCTTCGCGTGCACTATGGTGATGAGACGACGCGTTGTCAGACGGCGCGTTATCAAAGGACGTACCGCCAAATGAAGGCTCATTCTGCTCAAAGGACGTACCGCCAAATGAAGGCTCATTCTGCTGCGAGCGAGCCCCCTTCACGCGAACTTCGCCAACGCCTTCGTCCAGATCGTCAAGCGGCGCTTCATCCCGCGTTTTCTTTGCTCGTTTAACCGGGCGGTCACGAAAAAGGGACGAGCGCTCTTTACGGCTAGTCCACAAGCCGTGCAGTAAAAGCGCTATTATAGCGATCGCGCCAACAACGATTAATATCAGACGCAAGTCCTGCATCATTGCTATCCCAATTGTTCTAACAATACATTGCCACCACGGCAAATACTTATACTACTAACTCTATTTGCCTGAGTACACAAGTGCAAGCCTGCGCGGTACTTTATGGCAATAAAGATAGATAGAACGCATTTTTTTGCTGTTTTTTCATCCAAATATAGGCTAGCCAGCATAAGATCATCCCGATATGATGCCTCAACAAACAAATGACTGAGAACATTGTCACAATGTCTTCCGAAAAACCGCCTTACGGCAATACAGCAGACCAAACTCGCAGTGGTATACACTATTTTCTTGCCGGATGGCGTCTGATCTCACTACCTGGCATCCGACGTTTCGTTATTCTTCCTTTACTCATGAACATCGTGCTGATGGGCGGCGCTTTTTGGTGGCTTTTCACCCGGCTTAATAACTGGATCCCTCAGATCATGAGCTATATACCGAGCTGGCTGCAATGGCTCAGTTACCTCATTTGGCCACTCGCCGTACTCTCCATATTGCTGGTATTCAGCTACCTATTCAGCACTATCGCCAATTTTATTGCCGCCCCGTTTAACGGCTTATTGGCAGAGCAGTTGGAAGCAAAATTAACCGGCCAAACGCTGCCGGACAGTGGCATACTCAGCATTGCCAAAGACGTCCCGCGCATCATGACGCGTGAGGTCCAAAAGCTGACGTATTACCTGCCACGCGCGATTGTATTGTTGCTTCTCTATTTCATCCCCGGCATCGGACAGACTGTCGCCCCGCTTCTGTGGTTTCTATTCAGCGCGTGGATGCTGGCGATTCAGTACTGCGATTACCCTTTTGATAACCACAAAGTGGGCTTCTCCACAATGCGGCAGGCATTACGCCGCCACAAAGTCACCAATATGCAGTTTGGCGCATTGGTCAGCCTATTTACGCTGGTGCCTTTCTTGAATCTGGTCATCATGCCCGTTGCGGTATGTGGTGCGACGCAGTTGTGGGTGGATCGCTATCGGGATCTGTCCGCGACGCTACCGAAAACAGCACCATAAAAAGACAATGTACATGGGTTGATCATGGCAAGTGTTTTCTATTGTAATGAAAAGATATTTCTTAAGAACATAACGATATAGCAATTCTTTACTTCACTGAAAAGTGTGAACGAGTATTCTCTCTACGTTCGCAAAAATTTCATACAGTTATTAAGGACAGGCTATGAGCAAGATCTACGAAGACAATTCTTTCACAATCGGCCATACGCCGCTGGTTCGCCTGAACCGTATCGGCAACGGACGCATTCTGGTTAAAGTGGAATCCCGCAACCCCAGCTTTAGCGTAAAATGCCGTATCGGCTCCAACCTGATTTGGGATGCAGAAAAGCGTGGCGTTCTCAAACCAGGTATTGAACTGGTTGAACCTACCAGCGGAAACACAGGGATTGCCCTGGCCTACGTCGCAGCCGCTCGCGGTTACAAACTCACGCTCACCATGCCAGAAACCATGAGCATTGAGCGCCGTAAGCTGCTGAAAGCACTGGGTGCCAACCTGGTGCTGACCGAAGGCGCGAAAGGCATGAAAGGCGCGATCGCCAAAGCGGAAGAGATTGTCGCCAGCGATCCAAAGCGTTATCTGCTGTTGCAACAGTTTAGCAACCCGGCTAACCCAGAGATCCACGAGAAAACTACCGGCCCTGAAATCTGGGAAGATACCGATGGTCAGGTTGATGTCTTTATCTCTGGCGTCGGTACTGGCGGTACGCTGACCGGTGTAAGCCGCTACATCAAAAACACCAAAGGCAAAGCCATTATCAGCGTGGCGGTTGAACCTACCGACTCACCGGTAATCACTCAGGCGCTGGCAGGCGAAGAACTAAAACCCGGCCCGCACAAGATTCAAGGCATCGGAGCAGGTTTTATTCCTGATAACCTGGATCTGAAACTGATTGACCGCGTAGAAAAAGTCACGAATGAAGAAGCGATCAGCACCGCGCGCCGTTTGATGGAAGAAGAAGGCATTCTGGCCGGTATCTCTTCTGGTGCAGCCGTTGCTGCCGCGCTGAATTTGCTCAAAGAGAAAGAGTTTGACGGTAAAACTATCGTCGTTATTCTGCCTTCTTCCGGCGAACGCTACCTCAGCACCGCACTCTTTGCCGACCTGTTCACCGAGCAGGAACTGCAACAATAGCCACGTCGCCCCCTCGAACACTAAGTAAACAATGTGTTAAAAAAGCACCTATTTAGGTGCTTTTTTGTGGCACACTTCAAACTTTCCACCACATACAGATTGCTTTTCCGCATCAGGTTTAGTATTTAACCAAGCAATTATTTTGATGCGTGAAATTAATATCCGACAAATGCCACGCCTCATTACCTTGTTTGTTCCCCGCGCACGATAGCCACATCGCCGTTTTGCGACCGGGGTTAAGATAATGGGTGGCGGAATCTGCGGTGTTTGATGGTATTTTATTCAGGAAATACGTTTGACGGTTTTCTTGTCGCATCGTGGCTCGCCCCTGTAACATAAATCAGGCGCTAACCAAACAGGCTAAAGTTCAGTGAATCAGCTAAACTTTAGTTCCACAACATTAATCTAATCCATAAGTTGGGGAAAAAACATGTTCCAGCAAGAAGTGACTATCACCGCACCAAATGGCCTGCACACTCGTCCCGCTGCTCAATTCGTCAAAGAAGCCAAAGGCTTCACCTCCGAAATCACCGTGACGTCTAACGGCAAGAGCGCCAGCGCCAAGAGCCTGTTCAAATTACAAACACTCGGCTTAACCCAAGGAACTGTGGTTACTATCGCTGCGGAAGGCGAAGACGAACAAAAAGCGGTTGAACATCTGGTTAAACTGATGGCAGAGCTCGAGTAACCGACGGGTCTTTTTAGTGAACATCAGAATCGAGTAAGGTAGGGTTATGATTTCAGGCATATTAGTATCACCGGGAATTGCTTTTGGTAAGGCACTGTTACTGAAAGAAGATGAAATTCTCATCAACCGGAAAAAAATCTCTGCGGATCAGGTAGAACAGGAAACTGAACGTTTTCTGACTGGCCGTTCCAAAGCATCCGCACAGTTGGAAGCTATCAAGAAGAAAGCGGGCGAGACGCTGGGCGCAGAGAAAGAAGCCATCTTCGAAGGCCACATCATGTTGCTGGAAGATGAAGAGTTCGAGCAGGAAATCATAGCCCTGATTAAAGATGAACATGCTTCCGCCGATGCCGCCGCGTTTTCCGTTATCGAAAACCAGGCCAAAGCGCTGGAAGAACTTGATGATGAATATCTGAAAGAACGCGCCGCAGACATGCGTGATATCGGGAAGCGTTTGCTACGCAACATTCTCAATATGACCATCGTCGATCTGGGCGATATTCAGGATGAAGTGATTCTGGTCGCAACGGATCTGACACCGTCAGAAACCGCACAGTTGAATCTGGACAAAGTGTTAGGCTTCATTACCGATATCGGTGGCCGTACCTCTCACACCTCCATTATGGCCCGTTCGCTGGAACTGCCTGCGATCGTCGGCACGATAGATGTCACTCGTCAGGTCAAAAACGGCGACTATCTGATTCTGGATGCGGTCAACAACAAGATCTATCAGAATCCGACTGCGGATAAGATCGAAGAATTAAAAGCCGTTCAGCAGCAATACCACGCTGAAAAATATGAGCTGGCTAAGTTGAAAGATCTGCCAGCTATCACGCTGGACGGTCATCAGGTTGAAGTCTGTGCCAACATCGGCACCGTGCGTGATGTCGCGGGTGCGGAGCGTAACGGCGCAGAAGGCGTTGGCCTGTATCGTACCGAATTCCTGTTCATGGATCGTGACTCGCTGCCGACCGAAGAAGAGCAATTCCAGGCGTACAAGGCCGTTGCCGAAGCCGTTGGTGCACAGGCCGTCATCGTCCGTACCATGGATATCGGCGGCGACAAAGACCTGCCTTACATGAATCTGCCGAAGGAAGAGAACCCGTTCCTTGGCTGGCGTGCTATTCGTATCTGTTTGGATCGCAAAGAAATTCTGCATGCTCAGTTGCGTGCCATTCTACGCGCGTCCAACTTTGGCAAACTGCGTATCATGTTCCCGATGATCATCTCCGTGGAAGAAGTACGTGAGCTAAAAGCTGAACTGGAGATGCTGAAAACGCAGCTACGAGAAGAAGGTAAAGCCTTCGACGAAAGCATTGAGGTCGGCGTGATGGTTGAAACGCCTGCCGCCGCCGCCATTGCTTCTCATTTAGCCAAAGAAGTCGACTTCTTTAGTATTGGGACAAATGACTTAACCCAGTATACTCTGGCAGTTGATCGCGGTAATGAGCTGATTTCTCATCTCTATAACCCGATGTCCCCCGCCGTCCTTACCCTGATTAAGCAGGTCATCGACGCGTCTCACGCCGAAGGCAAGTGGACAGGGATGTGCGGTGAGCTCGCCGGTGACGAACGTGCTACACTACTGTTATTGGGAATGGGTCTGGACGAATTCAGTATGAGTGCGATCTCTATCCCGAGCATCAAGAAAATCATCCGTAATGCGAATTACGAAGATGCGAAGGCGCTGGCGGATCAAGCACTAGCTCAACCGACAGCACAAGAATTAAGCAATCTGGTGAGCCGCTTTATTAAAGAAAAAACGCTCTGCTGATTCTGCTTTACCTAATAGGTTTCAAGGTGGCAATCAGCACCCCCGACAGTCGATACCGTCGCCGTCGGGGTAGCGAAAAAACGCAAATGCCACAACAACTTGAAAGATTAGGGTATGCGCTGGCCCAATATTAATGCTTAGGAGAGAATCATGGGTTTGTTCGATAAATTGAAATCTCTGGTTTCTGACGATAAAAAAGACACTGGCAGCATCGAAATCATTGCCCCGCTGTCCGGTGAAATCGTCAATATTGAAGATGTTCCTGATGTCGTATTTGCAGAGAAAATCGTCGGTGATGGCATTGCGATCAAGCCAACTGGCAACAAAATGGTTGCACCAGTAGATGGCACCATCGGCAAAATTTTTGAAACCAACCATGCGTTTTCCATCGAGTCTGACAGCGGCATTGAGCTGTTTGTGCACTTTGGTATTGATACCGTTGAATTGAAAGGCGAAGGCTTCAAACGCATCGCCGAAGAAGGCCAGCGCGTGAAGAAAGGCGATCTCGTTATCGAGTTTGACCTGGCTCTGCTGGAAGAAAAAGCGAAGTCTACTCTGACACCAGTGGTTATTTCCAACATGGATGAAATCAAGGAATTGACCAAACTGAGTGGTACGGTTGTTGTCGGTGAAACACCGGTTATCCGTATCAAAAAGTAAGCCTTTCCTCTACGGATGGTTTACTACGTTTGCACGAAACGGCACCAGGATGGTGCCGTTTTCGTTTCAGGCTTTCCAGCGCGGTACACACAGGCGAATCACTAATCCGCACTGCTCACCATTATCCGCCTCAATATGCCCACCGTGCGCCAGCACAACCTTTCGGGCTATTGCCAGCCCCAATCCATAGCCCTTGCCGGACAGCGGCGAATCAACACGAATGAAAGGATCAAAAATACTGGAGAGCTTACTTTTCTCTACGCCAGGCCCCTGATCGACAACCTGAATCATCCATTCCTGCTCATTGCCAATGAGCGACACGGCAACCGGCTGTGCAGGAGCAGAAAAACGTAGCGCGTTGCGCATGACATTATCGACCGCCCTGCGCATCAGCTCCGCGTTGCCTTTGACCGTGTAGTCTTCATCTTCATCCGCCGCGAGCAGGATTTCAACGCCGGTGACCTGTGCTTCATAACGCGCATCATTTACCACGGCTGTCACTAACCCCAGCAAATCGAAATAAGCCTCCTCAATGCCGGAATGCTCCGTGCGCGATAGCGTCAACAGTTCACCAATCATCTTATCCATCAGCAGTGCCTCACGTTCGATACGCTGCAAGGAATTCTCCAGGTTGTCTGGGTTCTGCCTCACCAGCCCGATAGCAAGCTGCAAACGCGCCAGCGGAGAACGTAGCTCATGCGAGACATCATGAAGCAGTTGTTCGCGCGTGCTGGCCAGGCTGTCCAGTCGTTCGACCATGGAATCAAAATCGCGTGCCACGTCGCTGATTTCATCATGGCGCTTGCGCATCACTGGCAGCAGACGTACGTTCAAATCGCCTTGCGCAACCTGATCAAAACCGGCACGAATCTGGTTCAACGGGCGAGCTAAACTCCATGCCAGCACCGAACTAAATAGCAAACCGCCAAACCCCGCAATAATGACAAACGGCGCTGGCACATTGAGAAATTCAACGGGACGAGGAGGACGAAATTCACTGCGCAGCCGCTCGGCGTCATAACGTATCTGATACCACTTTCCTGCCGGGCCACTAACCTGCTTGATAACGTAAGTGGCCCGCTGCGCGCCACGTTTATCCAGCGTGAAAGCATCGTCGAGCAGGGCGTTCTGTGGTGAGGCGGCGAGATCCTGTTCCGACAGCGGGAACGGTGACGCCGTGATGGAAATGTATTGTTGATCCTCTTCTGGCAGCAGCGATATCACATCGTTGAGTTCGCCCAAGCCACCATGTTGTAACGCCGCAGCCACTATTTCTGTTTGCACTGTCGCAATACGCGATACCACCATCTCTTCCAGCGGTTTATGGCGATCTCCGTCCAGAGAAAAAGCCAACCACAGCAGTTGAGACATAACGAGGAACGTCAGCCAGAATCCCAGCAATATCTTCCAGAAAAGCCTTCCACGAATCATCATCAGCGAATCCGGTATCCGACGCTGCGCACGGTTTCAATCGTCATCGTGTTGCCCGACAATGCCCCAAGCTTCTGACGAATATTGCTGATATGTACGTCTACGCTGCGGTCATAAGCCTCACGGCGACGCCCCAGACATTTTTCAGACAGTTCATCTTTTGACACCACCCGCTCGGGGAAACGCAATAGCAGTTCCAGCAAATTAAATTCAGATGCCGTCAGATCAAACGGCTTCCCGCGCCATGCGCTGATGCGCGTCGCAGGGTTCAATACCAGTTCACCACTGGCCGCTGCGCTTTCGTCCCGTTTCGTACTCGGCTGCTCGTCATAGCGACGTAGCACCGCCCTCAGTCGCGCCACCAGTTCACGCGGGTAGCACGGCTTGGGCATATAGTCATCCGCCCCCATTTCCAGACCGATGACCCTATCGATATTATCCCCTCTCGCCGTCAGCATAATGATGGGTAACTGCTCGGTTTTTCTGATCTGGCGCAGTACATCAATCCCACTCATATCCGGTAGCATGACATCCAGAATCATCGCGGTGTAATCCCCCGACATTGCGCCATCGACGCCCTCTTTGCCCGTCAGCACCCGGGAGGTCGAAAATCCTTCCGCATTCAGATATTCACAGAGCATATCGCCCAGCTCTACGTCATCATCGACCAGTAAAATATTCATATTCTGTCCTTATTAATCGGGTCCCTGCATAATTCGATTTGTAGAAAAAACACACAAGCAACGTAAAATATGACGGTATATATGTTGTATTCTCAGGCCTGGCGTTAATATTCGCAGCCAGATTTACGTAATCCTTACCATTTCTTTCAGCAAAGATTACCGCTACCTTTACGGACTCAGGGTAAATTACTCACCTGCGCTATTTACTCCCGTTGATACGCACTTATTAAGGACAACTCCCCCTGATGCAATCACGATTTTTTACACGACGCCGTATCACGATCGCACTTGGCCTTATTGCTATTGCCGTGCTTATTCATCTGTTTTTCAGCAAGCCATCGCCCGTGCCAAACGCGGTCACCACCGCCGCAGAGATCGCGGATCTCGAACAAACGGTACTCGCCGATGGAAACATTGAGGCGCAGAAGCAGGTTAGCGTCGGCGCTCAAGCCTCGGGGCAAATCAAAGCGCTGCACGTCAAATTGGGTGATAAGGTGAAAAAAGGGCAATTGATCGCCGAGATTGATGACCTCACCCAGCAGGACACATTAAAGAATGGCGAAGCCGCGCTAAAAAACGTTCAGGCCCAGCGAGCAGCCAAACTAGCGGAATTGCGTAATAACGAATTAAGCTGGCAGCGTCAGCAAATGCTGATGAAGCGCGGAGTGGGCGCTCAGGCCGATTACGATAGTGCGAAGGCAACGCTTGATGCCACCAGAGCCAATATCGACGCGCTAGACGCTCAAATCGTTCAGGCGCAGCTCACCGTTAACACCGCCAAGGTGAATCTTGGGTATACCCAAATTCGCTCACCGATGGAGGGCACGGTGGTAGCGATTCCGGTTGAAGCAGGCCAGACGGTGAACGCGATCCAGACTACGCCGACCATTGCCAAAGTCGCTAATCTGGACACCATGACCATCAAGGTAAAAATCTCAGAAGCCGACGTCGTTAAGGTGAAAACCGGCATGCCGGTCTGGTTCAGCATTCTGGGCGAACCGAATAAGCGTTATGAAGCGACGTTGAGTTCGATAGAGCCCGCGCCGGACTCTATCAACACAGACTCGGCAACCACATCATCCAGCACAGGCAGTTCCAGTTCCTCATCCAGTACCGCAATTTATTACAACGGTCAGTTCGATGTGCAAAACCCTGATGGCGTATTGCGTATTTCGATGACGGCGCAGGTCAATATTCTGCTGTCTTCGGTGAAAAATGCCATCGTCGTCCCTGCGACAGCGTTAACCTTGCGCAATGGCATGTGGTACGTGCAGGTCGTCAATGCGAACAAAAAGGTTGAATCACGTCTGGTCACGCTTGGCCTCAATGATAACGTGCGCACCCAGATCCGTTCGGGGCTCAGCGTCGGGGAGCAGGTCGTTGTCAGCCCCTCCCCCGGCGATGTAACCTCCACGCATCCCGGCCCGCCAGTGGGGATGTAACGCATGTCCACATCTTTGCTTAAACTGACTGGTATCACCCGCCGTTTTTCCAACGGTGAACAGGACGTTACCGTTCTTAAAGATATTAATCTGACCATCAACCAGGGAGAAATGGTGGCGATTGTCGGTGCATCAGGCTCGGGAAAATCCACGCTGATGAATATTCTCGGCTGCCTGGATAAGCCGTCCGCCGGTGACTATCAGGTGGCAGGGCGCGCCGTTGGCGAACTGGATAACGATCAGTTGGCCGAACTGCGCCGCGAGCATTTTGGCTTTATTTTCCAACGCTATCACCTGCTTGGTGACCTGACGGCGCTCGGGAATGTTGAAGTCCCTGCGATTTATGCCGGGAAGAGTCGGCTGGCGCGCCGTCAGCGGGCAGCAGATCTGCTAAGCAGACTGGGGTTGGAAAATCGCCTTCACTATCGACCCAGCCAGCTTTCCGGTGGCCAACAGCAGCGCGTGAGTATCGCGCGGGCGCTGATGAATGCTGGCGGTATCATTCTGGCGGATGAACCGACCGGGGCGCTGGACACCCACAGCGGCAACGAAGTCCTGGGCATACTTCGCGACCTGCATAAACAGGGCAACACCGTTGTGATCGTCACGCACGATATGACGATCGCCGAACACGCGCAGCGCATCATCGAACTGCGCGATGGTGAAGTGATTGCCGATCGGCAAACGCGTCCCGAAGAAGCCACCGCGCCGTTACCTAAAACCGCGTCGCCTACCACCTCGGCTCTGAATCAGTTCAAAGATCGCTTTATTGATGCCTTTAAAATGGCGCTACTGGCGATGAATGCACAGCGGATGCGCACCTTCCTGACCATGTTAGGGATTATCATCGGCATCGCGTCGGTCGTCTCGGTAGTCGCACTGGGAAAAGGTTCGCAGGAGCAGGTGCTGGCCGATATCAACTCGATGGGCACAAGCACGCTGGAAATTTTTCCCGGCAAAGGCTTTGGCGACATGGATGCCAGCGCGATCCAGACGCTGCGCGCCAGCGATATTCAACCACTGACACAGCAGCCCTACGTGCATAGCGTCACGCCCTCAATCTCCACCAGCGTCACCATGCGCTACGGCAACATTGCCGTTTCCGCTAGCGTTTCTGGGGTTGGCGAACAGTTCTTCACCGTGCGCGGCTACACGTTGGATCGCGGCGTGCTTTTCCCGCGCAGCAGCGTCGATCAACTGACGCAGGATGCGGTGATTGACAAAAATACGCGCGATAAGCTGTTTCCCCACGGCGAGGACCCCATTGGGCAAGTGATTTTGCTGGGCTCACTACCCGTGCGGATTATCGGTGTCGTCAGCAAGAATCAGGGCGGCTTCGGCAGCGATGAAAATCTGAACGTTTGGGTGCCATACACCACGGTGATGAAGCGCATGGTCGGGCAGTCCTACCTGAGAAGCATCACGGTGCGGGTAAAAGACAATATTGATATGAACATCGCCGAGAAGAACATCACCACGCTGCTGACGCAGCGGCACGGTACGAAAGACTTCTTTATCATGAACACCGACAACATCCGCCAGATGATCGAGAAAACCACCACCACACTCGCACTGCTGGTGTCGATGATCGCCCTGATTTCGCTGCTGGTCGGCGGTATCGGCGTGATGAACATCATGTTGGTGTCTGTCACTGAACGAACCCGAGAGATCGGCGTTCGCATGGCGGTTGGCGCACGCACCAGCGACATCATGCAGCAGTTTCTTATCGAAGCGGTGCTGGTTTGTCTGTTCGGCGGCATAATCGGCGTGGGGCTGTCGCTAGCTATCGGCGTGCTGTTCGCACAATTCAGCAGCAATTTCGCGATGATCTATTCCAGCGCCTCGATTATTGCCGCGTTCCTGTGCTCCAGCCTGATCGGCATTATCTTTGGCTTCTTCCCCGCCCGTCGCGCGGCACGGATGGAACCGATTCACGCGCTGGAACGGGAATAGTCAACGCACATGCAACTTGAAGTACGACGAGTAGGTTAATCAAATACCCCGGTAGACAGATACCGATCGCCGCGATCGCAGGCGATCGCCACAATCACGCTACCGGGGTTTTCCGCCGCAAGCCGCAGTGCGCCAGCCACCGCTCCACCGGAACTGACGCCGCAAAAGATGCCTTCCTGACGCGCCAACTGCCGCAGCGTATTTTCGGCTTCCACCTGTGTCATATCCAAAATACGATCGACCAGATCGGCGCGAAAGATGCCCGGCATGTAGTCCGGCGTCCAGCGCCGAATGCCGGGAATGTGGCTCCCTTCCGCAGGCTGTAGCCCAACCGTACAAATTGCCGGATTCTGCTGCTTCAGATAACGGCTGACGCCAGAGATCGTACCGGTTGTCCCCATGCTGGAAATAAAATGGGTCAGCTTCCCCGCCGTCTGTTGCCAGATTTCTGGACCCGTCGTGAGAAAGTGCGCCAGCGAATTGTCTGGATTATTGAACTGATCGAGCGTTTTCCCTTCCCCCGCCAGCACCATCTGTTTCGCCCGATCCCGTGCGCCTTCCATCCCTAGTTTGCGGTTGACCAACACCAGCTCCGCACCGTAGGCACGCATCGCGGTCTGGCGTTCATAGCTCATATTGTCCGGCATCAACAGGCGTAGTCGATAGCCTTTTACCGCCGCGATCATCGCCAGCGCAATACCGGTGTTCCCACTGGTCGCTTCGATCAGCCTGTCGCCGGGAACGATATCCCCGCGATCTTCTGCCTGCTGGATCATAGAAAGCGCAGCACGATCTTTTACCGATCCAGCGGGATTATTCCCTTCCAATTTCAGCCAGATTTCGCTGTTTAACCCCTGCGTCACACGCTGCAATTTCACCAGTGGGGTATTGCCAATACACTGCTCAAGCGTCGTCACAAATTGAGTCCTAAAAAAACTCACGCCTGCTGCGTGAGTGAGATAAAAGTTAGTGTTTATTCATTTGCCGTTTTACACGCCACTGAATAGCGCTTTTGATAAACAGCGTCAGTATCGCCATCACGGTTAGCAGCGCCGCCGCGGTAAACGCGCCCACGCTGTTATAATCCTGATGCAGTAATTCAACCTGTAGCGGCAACGTGTAAGTTTCGCCACGAATCGAGCCCGATACGACGGATACCGCGCCAAACTCGCCAATCGCACGGGCATTGGTCAACACGACGCCATAGAGCAGCGCCCAGCGGATATTCGGTAGCGTCACCTGATAGAACACCTGCCAACCTGATGCGCCGAGTAGTACAGCAGCCTCTTCCTCTTGGCTGCCCTGACTCATCATCACCGGAACCAACTCCCTGACCATAAACGGGCAGGTCACAAATATTGTCACCAGCGCAATACCTGGCCAGGCAAACATCAACTGTAGCCCCTGCTCATCCAGCCAGCCGCCAACCGGGCCATTAGTGTTGTAAAAGAGTAGGTACAGCAAACCGGCGACCACTGGTGAGACAGCAAAAGGAATGTCGATCAGCGTAAGCAAGAGTTGTCGCCCCGGAAACTGAAAGCGTGTAACCAACCACGCGAGCAGCGTGCCAAAGACCAGATTCACTGGTACAACAATCGCGACCACCAGCAGCGTGAGGCCAATCGCATGCAGCATGTCGGGATCGCTCAGATTACGCCAGACGCCTCCCAGCCCATGCGCCAGCGCAGCGGCAAAAATTGACACCAAGGGGATGACCAACATGATGAGCGATAATATCACGCCCAGCGCAATCAGCGCGGTTCTCGCCCAGTTGCGCGCCTGCCGAACAGGCTGAGATTGACGCCGCGGCGTCACAGTAGGAATCTCTGCCATTACACGCTCCGAGTCCGTTGACCAAAACGGCTTTGCAGCACGTTGACAGCAAACAGTATCAATAAGGACGCGGCTAACACGACAGAGGCAATCGCGCTGGCAGCAGGGAAATCAAACTCCTGCAAGCGGATAAAAATCATCAGCGAAACGACCTCTGTTTGCCAGGCGATATTCCCTGCAATAAAGATAACCGCGCCAAACTCACCCAGACTGCGGGCAAACGACAGCGCGGTGCCGGTTAATAGCGCTGGCGTTAACTCTGGTAAAATGACGTAACGAAAACACTGCCAGCGATTCGCCCCCAGCGTTTGCGCCGCCTCTTCATATTCTGGCCCCAGATCTTCCAACACCGGTTGCACGGTACGCACCACAAAAGGAATGCTGGTGAACGCCATCGCAACCGTGATACCCAGCCAGGTATAGGACACCTTAATGCCGTATTCTGCCAGCCATGCACCGTACCAGCCGGTCGTTGAAAACAGCGCGGCCAGCGTCAGCCCCGCGACGGCGGTGGGCAGAGCGAAGGGTAAATCCATCAATCCATCCAGAAAGGCACGACCGGGAAAACGATAGCGTGTCAGAATCCACGCCATTAACAGGCCGAATCCTGCATTAAAGACCGTCGCCAGCCCCGCAGCCAAGAGCGTTACTTTGTAGGCCGCCACCACCTGCGGATTAGATATCACCGCCCAGTACTGCGCCAGACTCATTTCTGAGAGTTGCATCACCAGCGCACTTAAGGGCAGCAGCAGAATCAGACAGACAAACAGCAGGCTGCTGCCCAGACTCAGCGCGAATCCCGGCAGCACCCGCTTACCCGAACCCAAAGACATTACTGACGACCAGCCGCCAGCAGTTTATCCAGTTCACCACCGGTGTCGAAGTGGGTTTTCATCACCTGTGGCCACGAGCCAAACTGATCTTCAACTCGAAACAGTGTGGTTTCTGGGAAGCGAGATTTTAGCGTTTGCGCCAGTTCGGGGTTATTCACACGGTAGTAAAAATCGGTGATCACCTTTTGTGCTTCTGGACTATAGAGATAATTCAGATAGGCTTTTGCCGCCTGCTCCGTGCCATTCTTCTCGACATTCTTATCGATCCACGCCACGGGGAATTCCGCCAGTACGTTGACCTTCGGAACGATCACTTCGTAGTTCTCGGCACCGTACTGGTTACGAATGTTATTCACCTCAGATTCAAAACTGATCAACACATCGCCCAGTTGGCGATCCACAAACGTGGTGGTTGCACCACGACCGCCGGTATCAAATACCGCGACATTCGCGAGGAAACGCGTTATCCATGCGCGAGTTTTGGCGTCATCGCCGCCGTTAGCTTTACTGGTCGCGCCCCAGGCTGCAAGGTAGGTATAACGGGCATTGCCGGAGGTTTTCGGGTTCGGGAAAATCAGTTTTACGTCATCACGTACCAGATCGTTCCAATCGTGAATCCCTTTTGGGTTACCTTTGCGAACCAGAAAAGCCATGGTGGAATAGAACGGAGAGCTGTTATTCGGTAAACGTGCCTGCCAATCAGCGGGAATCAGTTGCCCACGATCGTGGAGGATCTGGACGTCCGTCACCTGATTGTAGGTCACCACATCGGCCTTCAACCCTTGCAGGATAGCCAACGCCTGTTTAGATGAACCCGCATGTGATTGTTTGATTGTTAGCGGGTCGTTGGGATACTGCGACAACCACTGCTTTTCAAAGCCGGGATTGAGCGCCACAAATAGCTCACGAGACACATCATAAGAGCTGTTCAACAGCTCGGTAGCGGAGACAGCACTCTGCCCGCCCAGCAGCAATGACAGCGCCAGAGAACCTTTCACCAGCCAGCCTTTCACCTGTACTTGATTCATCTTATGTCCTGCCAGAGTTAGAGCCTATTCGGTAGGCTTTGTTATCGGGGCCGTTTCATAGCCGTTTTTGTATATACCCTAAATAATTCGAGTTGCGTGACAAAACGTTAACGTTTTGAACAACGCTCTGCGTTGACCCTTTAGGGCAAGGCTCATTTATGGCCTTGTAACGCGGCAACCGAGCGAATCCCCAGGAGCTTACTCAGGTAAGTGACTGGGGTGAGTAAGGGCGGCCAACGCACAAGCAGCTTGAAGTATGACGGGCATAGCGCAAATCAGTGTAGGGGAAGTGCTGGTTAACATATAACCTTTATATATAATATTTCGGAGTTTTTAAGCGCTAAAGGGCATAACGTCACAGCGAGAGATAACAGGGAAAAAGGAGGAGAGAGAGGAGAAGAAAGCGCGGCAATGTAGCCGATGAAAAGAAGCAGAAAAAACCGATGCCTGCACAAACACAGGCATCAGGAAAATGCGTCAGATCTTACAGCGACAAAAGCTTCGCCAAAGACGGCGCAAAGAAGTAGCTGCCGCTGACGGCCCGCGTAAAGCGCAGCATATCATCACGTTTGCCGTCACGATCGCCGAACATACTCAACAACTGTTGCTCGATGTTGTGCAGACGCGCGCAGTAGGCAACGAAGTAAAGCCCGTTCTTCCCGCTGGCGGTGCCATAAGGCAGGCTCTGGCGCAGAATTTTCAGCCCTTTGCCGTCTTCCTTTAAATCCACGCGGCTGAGATGCGAGGTCACAGGGCGCTCATCGGAAGACAGCTCTTCGTTATCCTGCTTCGTGCGCCCGATCATCTGTTCCTGTTGTTCCACGCTAAAACGCTGCAACTGCTTCAAATTGTGTTCCCAGCGTTGGGTAAACACGTAGCTACCGCCTGCATCCGGCTGGTCTTCAGAGATAATTGCCACGGCGTGCCGAGCTTCACCCTGTGGGTTTTCCGTACCATCGATAAAGCCACTTAAATCACGATCTTCCACCCAGCGGAAACCGTGTGTTTCTTCTTCGATGCGAATCGCGCTACCAAACGCGGCCAGCGCCGCCTGTGCCAGCGTGAAGTTAACATCATGGCGAAGCGATTGGATGTGGATCAACAGATCGCGCTGTGTTGCCGGGGCAAGCCCTTTACCCAACGGCGTAAACGATTTCAGCTCCGTCGCGCTGTGGTTGCAGTCCAGATCGCGCCAAACATCGTTACCAAATGCCAGCACCGCACCTAACCCAGCATCGGGATACTGCTGCTGTAAATCTTGTAATGTCTGACAGAATTTTTTGCATCCCTGCCGGATAGCATCAAACTCTCCCTGAATCATCGCTTCCATAAAAATGGCAAAACGGCGGTGTTCCAATAAAATACCGCTTTGAATTGGTGTCATTTCTGCTTCCTCAAGCGTCAGTTTTTTCTTTTGTTGTTATGGTTTACTACCATGGTTACAGCAAATACGGCGGCCGAAAAAAGATCAGGCGGCACAGGTATCATACCGGAAGCCGCCTGACTTTTACCTTGCGTGAAGACAAATTAGTCCATTAACGCCAAGACGTCCCTTTATAGAACGGATGTGTTACGCGCCTGCGCATGCCACACAATTTTGCTCACTTTCCAGCTTTTCAGGATATCGTCGGGCGGCATCAAGCCTTCTGGACCGCTCCACTCGCCGGAATAAACGTAGCTGATATGCGCGCTCTGTGGCGCGGCACATTCAACGCCCTGCGCATCATCACCTTGTCCCAACTGACAAGACTCAAAGGCTTTATTGTAAGTGTTGCTAAAGGCATCACCGATTTTCACGCCACCTGCACTGCCAATCGTCGGGTCCATGACCTCAACTTTGCGCACGCTGCCCTTCGGCTGGCCGCTGATGATCATCTTCACCTCTTTGCCATCCAGCGCCTGATAAAACGCGACCAGTTGACCATTGGAGGTTCCCATTCCGCTACGCAGTTGATAATTGCCATCCAGCGCATTCTGTAATGCGCCTTCAGATAACGGCGTACCCGCATTAATACCACCGACGCCCGCATCCGTAATTTGCAGCGAACTACCGAACCAGTTAAACGGCGATAGGCTGGACCAGGAAAAATTGGACAGCGTGCTGCATCCGGCCAGCAGTAGCGGTAAACCCAACACGAGCGGTAACCGCAAAGAGCGCGAGCGAAAATTCATAGTGTGTACTCCTCAAAATTGAACGGCTTCCGTCATCAGCCCCTCTGGCAAGATGGGAGTTGGAGTCTGCGAGCGACGAAAAGTGCCGTAAAAGACAAAATGACGCTGATGTCTGGCATTTACCTAATCGTGTATTGAGGGGAAACACGAGGATGAGGCTCCCGCAGGGATGCCTCGCACCGTGGTCGCCACGTGAGCTTGAGCCTTAAACGATCGGTATTAGATAATCCTGCGGAAGATTATAGGGGGCATACGAAAAGAAACCTACCAGAACCGCAGGCCCTCCGAGAACCGGAAAGCCTGCGGACAACATCAACTGCGTGGCGAGGCGAAATCCGTTAAGTCATAACGATGTGGGAACAGATCGTCCAATTCTGTCTGGTGCGTAATCGCCACCACGGTACACATCGGCAACGCCAGCTTGAGCAGCGCCAGAAGCTGTCTGGCAGAGTCATGATCCAGATTACTGGTCGCTTCATCCAGATAGAGCGTATCGGGTTTGGCAATCAGCGCACGGGCAAAAGCGATACGTTGTCTCTCGCCGCCGGAAAACACCCGATCCCAGTTCAGTTGCTCACTTAAACGATCGCGCCACGCCCCCAGCCCGACGTTATCCAGCGTCTGGCGCAACATCTCGCTGTCAGCCAGCGGTGGATGGGGATAGCAGAGGATCTCCGCCAGCGTGCCCTGTCCTAAATAGCTTTGCTGTGGTAACAGCAGGCTGCGCCCTTCGAGCGATTGCCACCGGCCATCGTAATACGGCCATAAACCATGTAGCGTGCGCAGCAGCGTGGATTTCCCCAACCCGCTGCGGCCAGAAAATTTACTCCAGCTACCCGCTTCGCAACTCAGATCCACATTTTGCAACAGCGGAGAGCCCTGTGGCGTAGTAAAGGAGAGTTGCTCAATGCGTAAATCCTGTCCTACTGGCGCATCGGCCTGTTCAGACTGATGACGTCTGATTTCTTCTTTGAACTGACTCAGACGCGCCATACTGGCGGACAGAATCACAAACTCCTTGTACTTATGGATAAACCAGCTCAGCGCACCGTGTACCTGCGCAAACGCCCCGCGGATCTGCATCAATCCGCCCAGAGTGACCGTCTTACTCAGGAAGGCAGGCAACGCCGCAAAGACCGGCACAATCTGGCTCACGCGCATATAACCCGTGGTGAAAAAGCCCAGATTACGTTCGGCATTCATAAAACGTCCCCAGTTCAACACAATGGCAGAGAAATGGCGCTGAAGATGACGTTTCTCTTGCGCTTCGCCGCCGTACAGCGCGATTTGCTCAGCATTATCATGCTTACGCAGCAGCGCGGCGCGGAAATCTGCCTCCGCTTTTTGCTTATCGTAATTAATATCGTGCAGGCGTTTCCCGACCACATGCGTAATCAGACTGCCGATCAGCGTATACAGAATAGCGATCCAAACCAGATAACCTTTGATTACCCACTCTTCACCAAACAACGTAAAGCGCTGAACGCCCGATAACCCCCACAGGATAACGACAAAAGAAAACAAGCGTGCCGTCACGATCAAAAACTCGACGACCAGGCTAACGGCTTTGTCGACAAACAGGTTGATATCTTCGGCAATACGCTGGTCTGGGTTATCAATCTTGCCCGCCACCGACATACGATAAAATGCCCGCTTCGCCAGCCAACTGTCCACCAGCTCTGCGGTTAACGCGCTGCGCCAGCGGATAATCAGCAGTTTGGTAAACCATTCCTGATACACGATCGACCCGATATAAAGCAGGATGTAAATACCATATTCTTTCATCAGGGAAAGCAACAAACCGCTGTCGAATGCCCCTAGCGCATCATAAAACGTTTTACTCCACGCGTTTAACAACACGTTGAGATAGACGATCATCCCGCCCATCCCGATAGTAACAAACAGGAGTAACCAAGCCTGCCAACTTCGTTTGCCGCCCCAAAAGGGACGGCAGAGATCGACAAACTGCACCACGATCTTCTTCACTCTTTAACCTCTTGTGGCAAGGCGATGTAAAGCACCCGGTTATCGGGGTTATAGAGCTTCGCCGACATGGAGCGCACGCCTTCCAGCGTGATGCTGTCTGCCAGTTTGGATACGCTACTCAAATAGCGCGGATCGTCATAGTGGCGGTAGCTCAACATCAAGCGGCGCTGTATGGTGGTCAGATCGCTCTGACGTCCTTTTTCCATACGGATGAACCGTGCTTTTTGTTCGTCGACATCCTGCTGCGTAATCTTTGATGGCAATTCAGCAAACTGCTGTTCCGCCAGCTTCCACAGCTCTTGCGCACGACCAGGTGCCGTGGTGAAGTTCACTTCTGTCTCAATGCGCTGTTTTTTATCTTCCAACTCGCTATCGATACGCATGCGGTAAATACCCAGAGCGTCATCACGCAGGCTAGCTTTGAGGTATTTATTTGCAATGCTACGAGCAATGCTCACCTGTACCGCAGCCTGCGGCGTCCACGTATGCGGTGTGAAACTCCAGGTCAAGATATCAGCACGCGGTTCGATATTGATGGCAGAGGTTGCTTCACGCTGGCCCAGCAGTGCAAGGTGCTGTTTGACATCACTAGCAGGCTGACGCGGAATGGTCGCCAGATAGCGTTCTACCTGCGGCAACAGTTGTGCGGCAGGCATATCCGCCACCAGATAATAAGTAACAGGCGCAAAAGCCGCTTTATGCCACTGCGACAGTAAGGCTGGTGCCGTAATGTGCTTCAGTTCGGCAATTTCAGGCTGTTGCCAGGTTGGCCCACCAAAGCGCAGTTTAGTAATTTCACTGGCACGTATACCTGAAACAGACTGGTCGTCATTGGCTTTCTGACGCGCCAGGCTCATCATGCTCTCTTTCATCACATCCGGATCGATTCCCGGCGCAACGTTTAGCTCACGGTATAGCCCAAACAAACTTGCCAGTTGCTCCATGGGTGCGGTGCCACTGACTGTCAGTTGATCCGATTCCTGATTGATGCTCAGCGACAGCGTTTTTTCTTTCTTCCAGTTACTTAACGCTTCACCACTCCACGTCGCAGGGCCGCTTTGATTGACCAGTTGACTTGCCAACTGTGCCTGCCACGGATTCATTGAGGTTGCCATAAATCCCGCTTGGCTGATGGCGGTCAGGTGGATGTTTTTACCTGCCTCTGGCGTTCGTAGCCATACCACGCGGTCACCATTACTCAGTTGCCACTGTTCTACCTTTTGTGCAGCAAAAGTTTTCACAGCTGTACGCTTTCCGCTTTGTGTCACGGAAGGAAGCTCAGGGATGACTTTCTCTTTTTCTACCTGCAACGGTGCCAACGTCGCTACCGCCCACTGTCTCTGCAATTTGAGAATCACTTCCGGCTTAGGCAGCGTGAAAGGTGTCGCGCCCGGCACGCTAAACTGCACCAGCGTATCCGGTGAGGCTAGCCAGCGTTGCAAATGGCGATTCACATCTTCCACCGTGATGGTGTCCAGCGCTTCCAGCGCATCTTTACCGCGCTGCTGGCTGCCGACATAAGGACGACCCTGTTGCCAGACGATGGTCAACTGCTGTACCCAGTCCGCAAACTCACGGGTTTCAGGGGTAACGCTCATACGCTGCGCAACTTCACGAATGTCGGATGCGATCTCCGTGATGTCCCGCTCGTTTAACGGATAGCGTTTTAACCGCTCAATTTCTTTCAGTACGGCAGAAAGCGCGGCGTCATGGCCTCCCGGCATCACATTGGCGAAAAAGCCCAGCGCTGCCGTCGTTTTACCGATATCCGATTTACGCACCACCAGACTACTGGCGTCTTGCGGCAATTCCGATTTCTGTCGGCGAACCTGACGCGTGGCCGCAGACATCGTGATTTGCGTCAGTAAACGGTGACGATACTCAGGTTGACCTAATGTGTCTTTATCATTGAAACGGTAGACAAACGACACCTGACTGCTGCCGCTTTGGCTATCCTGCAAACGCATAACTTTAAGCTGCGGTTTCAATAATGGTTCGTAATAATCACGAACAGGCACAGCGACATTGGGCAATGGTGTGAAATAGCGTTGAATTTCACGTTCCGCATCCGCAGGTGTGATATCACCAATGATCATCAAGCGCATATTCGACGGACGATACCAGCGCTGATAAAAATCCTGTAGTACGCTGGCAGGCATCTCGTTGATCGATGCTTCTGTGCCAATCACCGGGCGCGAAGGATAACGCGAGTCATGGCGAATCGCCTGTACGCGCTGCTGATTCATCCGCTCCGCGACGCCCAGCTTGCCACGCCACTCTTCCAAAATAATTTTGCGCTCGTCGTCGAGATCGCTTTGCAACAGCTTGGCATGACCCGTCATCTGGCTCAGCGCCTGTAACGTCACGCCCAGATCGCGATTACCTTTCGGTGGGCTCATCATGTACATGGTGCGTTCGTAGTTGGTCATGGCGTTATAGTGCTGCGCACGAACCCAGCCTTGTTTGTGCAGTTCCGTGCTCACACCTTGAGGAAACGTATCGCTGGCGCGAAACACCATGTGCTCCACCATGTGTGCCACACCAGATTCATTGTCGTTTTCATCAATCGAACCAACATCAACAATCAGGCGAATATCGACCCGCGTCTTCTGCCCTTCCAGCGGCACAAGGGTATAACGCAACCCGTTAGCCAGCGTCCCTTCTTTAATAACCGGTAACGGACTTTTTATTTCTTCGGCCTGGCTCACGCCCACAATGCTTCCCGCTAACAGGCAAATAACACCTGTCAGCCAATACATAATTTTATTTTTCATCACTGACCTTTATTATTTTTATCACTTACCATGAATACGTCACATCCAGCCAGAACTGACGACCTAATCCATAATTAGATTCGTTCTTGTTGGCTTTATTCAGGACATTGAGTACATCTACACCCACTTTTAGATTCTGCTTACCTAATGGCTGGGTATAATTCACACGCCAGTCCAGCAGCATATTGTTGCCATACTGATCTTCTTCATATACATCAGTAGAACCGACATACCCGGAACAGCGGTCATCATCTGGACAGTTAATGGTTTCAGTCCGTTTCATGGCTTTGTAGCCGCCGACATAACTTAAACGCTGTGTCCAATCTAAACGCCAGTTGGGTATTTCAGTATTCAGCTCAAGAAACGCCGTCCAGGGGCGGTTGTAATTATCGGCGGGTTTATCAATCGCGCGGATCATTTTTCCGTTATAGATAATCTGGCGATCGAGATCCACCTCAGTGTCATAGTCCTTATTTGAGGAGGTACTTTTATGAATATTCGCTCCCGCCGACCAACTGAATACCGCAGAATTCCATTCAATGGGAGAAACAGGCTTGACCATCAAGCTAAATGTGTCGGACTCGGATTTCCCGTTATTGGTTAACTCATAGGTTTTTGTGGTTTTATTTTTCTCAGCAGCAAATTGGTCTTTTGCTTCACGATGAACCCATTTCAACGTCCAAACGGTGTCATAAATTCGCTGCTGCGCACCGAGATTGAGTTCATCACTGTAAGGAGTATTTAATGACGTGTATCGGTAATCAGCTTGAGTAGATGCCTTATTAAAGACCCACTCACCTGGCGTATTACTGGAACTCGTTGACAAGGCATTACATGATCCACGCGAATTCACATGTTCAGCGCGGCATTCGTTATAGCCCAACTTACGCGCTTCTCTCAGCTTATAAGCCAAAATATTGCCCGCATAGTAACGGTTTATTCCACCGAAAAACTCAGTGGAACGATCGCCCCAAACATCATAGCTCGAACTGAAACGTGGAGAGATATTCACGTTTTTCATGTAATCGTCATAATCAACGCGAATACCGGATGTCACAGCCAGGCGGGAATAGGTTAATGTATCTTGTAAATAAACTGCATAAGTGCTTGCCGCCACTTTTACATCAGATGCTTCATATACTGTCCGTTGGCGGAAATACTGCTCACCGTCAATACATGCAGAATCGCCGTTACATACCACAGTACTTTTTCTGTTCGCAGTAGCATAAGAATAGGAATTGTTCTTACGCTGATAACGAGCCTCGGAAAAATCGGTATCAAAGCCGAAATCAAACTGGTGTTGTACACCCCAGGCAGAAAAAGGATTTAGCTGCCAATCCTGCTTAAAATTAATGCCCGACTGCTCGGTTCTTACCGTGCCATATCCCCCTTCCTGAGCAGCAGTTCCAGAATAGCTCGATACCCAGTCAATACTGTCTGTTTTAACCCAATTATAAAAATTATTTCCTTTATTTTTGATGGTATTTTCGTTCTGCTTCCATATTAACTGTGTGGCAACTTTTCCCCATTTATTCTGATTATCCCACTTCAGATTGGCATTATATCCACCACCTTCAGCAGTAAAACCAGCATCCTTCATATTGGAACGCACATAGCTTGCACTATGGGGTGAATGCATGAGTGATAAGCTAAATTGGTTCCGTTCATTCGCATCCCACGCACCACGTAACATATAGGTTTCGGATTCGCGTGATTGATCTTCCCATCTTTGGAAAATCGTATGCCAGAATGGGATATCAGATTCCTTACGGCTATACACAAACATCAGCGCCGCATTATCATTAAGGGGCTGGCTAACGTTCAGGTTATAAAAATTTTTGGTAAATTTAGGCTGCTTCTTAAGCGTGGTTGCGGCACTAAACGAGGCTTCCTCTTTTTTCTCCAGATGATATTTCGTCCATGATGAACGCGTTGTTCTGTAAGAGACAGAACCGGATGGCTCGGTAAACGACGGTTTTTTAAGTTTTGCATCAATGACACCACCGGTGAACTGGCCATACTTCGCCGACACGTTGCTGTCATAAACGGACAAGCTTTCAATCAGGCTACTGTCTATCCAAAAAGACTCAGGATGGCCAGATGGGAAATCATTAGGGCCATTCCCATTGGCGACAGCCCCAACCTCACCGACATTCACGCCTGGGTTCAGACGATCGTTGTTCGACATCCCATCGATCATGAAGTTGTTGTTATAGAACTTCTCACCGTGGAACGAGACAACGTCAGGAGCCAGTTCTCCAGGTGTCTCACTATTACGTGACGTTTCAGAGAATTGCACGTTTGGATTGGTGCGCAGCAACTCAGTAATATTTCCATTAGCGGTCGGCTTTTTTGCGATCTCCTCGGCCACTAGTTGCTGACTGCCGATCTCCATCGGTCCCGGCGAAATCTGCGCTTTTACCGTGATCACATCGCCATTGTTTTCGGTTCCCGAACGACTATTCGCTGCACTCGTATTGATCGTCTGAGTATCATCCGACGCCGACATACTGGCCATGGGGCGAATGATAAACGCTTTACCGGCTTCCGTAGGCTCCGCATAAAGGTTATTACTGTTCAATAACCGATCCAAAGCCTGTTCAACCGTGTAGTTCCCTTCCAGCGCGGGAGCTTGCTTCCCTGCAACCAGTTGGCTATCAACCCCAAAATTAACACCGGTCTGCCGCGCCAATTGTGTTAATGATTTTTCCAATGACTGTGCAGGAAGGTGTATTGATTGTGCTGTTGCACCAAACGCCGCACTGCCCCCGCTTAACGCCAGAGTGAGCACGGTTATCGGCCAAATTGTGTTACGCATCCCCAAAAAATTACGCATGAATTTACCCTGAATTATTTTATGTTTTCAGGAGAGAAGACGTTGCTCAGCGGAAATCGGGCAGAAGAAAATAAAAATAATTATCATTTATATTTAAAAATCTGTTTTATCATTGATTATTAACGATTTTTATTTTCACCAATCCAGAAAATATAGCCAAAGGACTGTCGGACGGAGATAGGAAGGGAGTGTTTCAGTAGCTCAAGTGCCTGCTGGCTGTTATTCAATGGCAAAACGCCAGTAAAGTGCAAACGCTCGAGTTCCTGACGCTGGCGCGGATCCAGATAAATCAGCCCTGGATAGTGACGGGAAAGTTCATCGATAACCTGAGTGAACGGTGCATTTTCAAAAATCAATTGGTTGTGGATCCAGCCCGCTTCCGTTGATGCACTCACAGGTCGGGTAATATGGTGCTGATCGAGTCCAACTTGTTGGCCAGCACCAAGGTCGAGACGGATATCTGGATTCTTATTTGCAGTAACGCGAACACGAGACTCGTCAACGCTTACCAGCGTATCTTCCCCGGCGTCACGCACGCTATAGCGAGTACCTAAGGCTTGAGCCGTTGCCTGTGCACTGTCAATCACGAACGGTCTGCTGCGCGGATCTTTGGCAACATGCGCATAGACTTCGCCACGTAGCAACGTGATCGTTCGTTTCTGTGATGTAAAGGAGATATTCACAGCCGAATTACTGTTGAGCATCAGTTCACTGCCATCGTCCAGCACAATACGTCGAACTTCACCCGCTACCGTTCGTTGATCGGCTAACCAATAAGCATAAGGTAACTGGCTTAGCAACCAGCCCCCTGCGATGAAAATCGCCAGAGCAGCATAACGGGATGGACGTGATTTACGTGATGTCGAGGCAGGTGTGACTGTCGCACTTGTCCATAATTGCTGCATCTGATGATAAACCACAGGGTGTCGAGCATCTATCAGGCACCACTGCTGCCACTCTTTATGCAGTAATATTGCGTCGTCGCTATCCTGCTCGACTTCCGAGAAGCGTAGTATCCATTCAGCGGCCTGCTGTTGGATCTGCTCAAAATCAGCGTTACGCTTCATCCTGTTCCTGAAAAAAGATCCGACTGTGGAAATGCACCATCGCTTTTGCCAGATATTGCTTTACGCTACTTTCGCTCACATGCAACGCCTCAGCAATCGTCCGATAATCGTGCCCTTCCACACGCGCCATAATAAACGCACGCTGTACTTTTTCGTCTAGCTCATGGGTCAGAATATGCAGCGCCGTCGCCACCAGTTGGCTTATCGCAACACGGTATTCCGCAGAGTGCTCTTCTTCTCCATCAACCAGCAGCGCTAATGCAGATAACGCATCTTGCTCCAACTTACGCTTACGGAACTGATCGATCATGACGTGATTCGCCGTCACCATCAGATAGGCTTTAGGTTGACGGATAGCAGAAGGGTCGGCAAGCGTCAGGAGTTTAAGAAAGGTGTCATGGGTAAGATCATCTGCCTGATGGATACAGCCCATTTTTTTACAAAGCCATCCCCGCAGCCATCCTTGGTGGGTCTGGTAAAAATCACTCCAGAAAGAAGTTAGCTGCGTCATAGTGGTTTCAACAGGCAAAAAGCAGATGATATTAGTTTAATTGATACTCATTATCATCTAAGCCAGTGACACGATGCAACACTTTTTAAACAACGCCCTTCCGAGCATCACAGATGGGAATGATTGTAACCACCAACAATCAATATTCTCGATCTTCAATCAAGCGTTTTCCCAACGTGACGCTATCGACGATCTCATAGTCGAGTTTTTCATACATACCGATCACGGCATCGTTGTCTTCACGCACCATCAGGTGGATCTTCGGACAGCCGCGAGCGATAAGTTTTTTCTCCAGACGGCTAATCAACGCATTTGCAATGCCGCGCCCACGAAAATCAGGATGTACCCCCAAATAGTATGCAGACCCACGGTGGCCGTCGTACCCACCCATCACCGATGCTATGATCTCACCGTTCACTTCTGCGACCAGAAACAGATCGGGATCGTGATTGAGCTTACGTTCGATGTCCATTTCAGGATCGTTCCACGGACGCAGCAAATCGCAACGTTCCCAGAGGGTGATCACGGCTTCAAAATCATCCTGCCTGAATATGCGGATTTCCATCACAGTCGCCATTTTACAATAAGGTAAATCGTGATTATCGCGTGATTTTTATCAGACGCAATCCAAAATTGCGTGCCGCTATCAGGAATCACACAACGGGTGACCGGGGATCAATTTTATTGATGGTATACTGCTCGCCTGATTACTGTGCCACCATCGCTATGGAAACGAGATGTCCACTATGTTTGACGTCAATGCGGTAAAAAATTTTTTACTTAATTTACAGAAAGATATCTGTCAACAGCTTGCGGCGATCGATGGCGGAGCTGATTTTGCCAAGGACGAATGGCAACGTGCCGAAGGCGGTGGCGGGTGCAGTCGCGTGCTGTCCGGCGGACGTATCTTTGAACGGGCTGGCGTAAATTTTTCCCATGTGACCGGCACGTCGTTGCCACCGTCAGCCAGCACGCATCGTCCTGAACTGGCAGGCCGCAGCTTTCAGGCGATGGGCGTGTCGCTGGTGATTCATCCGCTTAGCCCTTACATTCCCACCAGCCATGCTAATGTGCGCTTGTTCGTCGCCGAGAAGCCAGGAGAAGAACCGGTTTGGTGGTTTGGTGGCGGGTTCGATCTCACACCCTATTATGGTTTTAAAGAAGACGCCGTGCACTGGCACCAGACCGCTCACGACCTGTGCCAGCCGTTCGGTGACGATGTGTATCCGCGCTACAAAAAGTGGTGCGACGATTATTTCTTCCTCAAGCATCGTAACGAAGCACGCGGCATCGGCGGACTGTTTTTTGACGATCTCAACGAACCCGATTTTGCTACCAGCTTTGCTTTCATCCGTGCTGTCGGTAACGGATTCCTCGATGGTTATCTCCCCATCGTCGAGCGGCGTAAAGATCTGGCGTGGGGAGAACGCGAGCGCGAATTCCAGCTCTACCGTCGTGGCCGCTATGTGGAATTCAACCTGATTTGGGATCGCGGCACATTATTTGGCCTGCAAAGCGGCGGCCGCACCGAGTCCATTTTGATGTCGATGCCGCCATTGGCCCGTTGGGAATACCAGCATCAGCCTGAGCCGGGTAGCCCGGAAGCCCTGCTGTATCAAGATTTTTTACCGGCCAGAGACTGGCTGGCAGAACGTAACACGTACAACAAGGAAGCATAAGCCATGCAGATTTGGGTCGATGCCGACGCCTGTCCTAACGTTATCAAAGAAGTGCTCTTTCGCGCGGCGGATCGCGCACAAATGCAGGTCACGTTGGTCGCCAACCAAACCATAAAAGTGCCGCCGTCGCGCTTCATTCGCACGCTGCGTGTCTCGGCGGGTTTTGACGTCGCCGACAATGAAATTGTACGCCGCGTTGAAACGGGCGATCTGGTGATCACTGCGGATATTCCGCTGGCATCGGAAGTGATAGAAAAAGGCGGCATCGCGTTGAATCCGCGCGGGGAGCGCTATACGCCGGACACCATTCGGGAGCGTCTGAACATGCGCGATTTTATGGACACCATGCGTGCAAGCGGGATACAGACCGGCGGCCCCAGCACCTTAAACCAACGCGATCGTCAGCAGTTTGCCAATGAACTGGACAAGTGGTTGCAGCAGGTACGGAAGTCATAGTTATTTGGGCATGATTACTAGGGAATAGTGATTGGAACCATCGTTATCTTGAGTGGTAACTATCCCGCCCCCTCTGCTTTGGCAGGCAAGGCGGGTAAGCGCATATGACTTAGCGATAAACCGGTAGCAGATCAAGGCTGGCAATAATATGTATCAGCGCGGTGCCGATGCCAAATAACAACACCAGCGCAATCATCACATTGCCCCCCCACACGCGGAACTGCGGGCTGCCGAAACGGCGACGCGACGCGAGCGCCAACAGCGCTGGCGTAATCACCGCCCATACGGTAGCGGCCAGCCCGGCAAACCCAATCGCGTAAATAAAACCGTTCGGATAGACCAGCCCACCAATAATCGGCGGCAAAAAGGTCACCAGCGCCGTTTTGGCTCTCCCCATTCGGCTATCGTCAAATTTCAGCAAATCAGCCAGATAATCAAACAACCCCAGCGTGACACCGAGAAACGAACAGGCAACGGCAAAGTTGGAAAAAACAGTGAGCAACACGTCCAGATAAGCGCTATTCAGCACGCCGCCCAGCGCCTGCACCAGAACGTCAATATTGCCGCCCCGCTCAGCAATTCCGATAAAGTCAGGACGGGCGATGTTTCCCATGGTGCTAATCAGCCAGATGACATACATCACCAGCGCCAGCACGCTACCAATGAACAGGCTACGCTTGATTACCTGTGGCTTGTGGCCGTAATGCTTCACCAAACTGGGAACGTTGCCATGAAAACCGAAAGAAGTCAGACAGAATGGCAGCGTCATCAGCACATACGGAAGATAGCTGGGCGCTTCTTGCGCAACATTGAATAAAACGGCAGGCTTAACGTTCCACAGCAAACTGCCGAACGTCATGAAAAAAGTCAGTATCTTTGCCGCCAGAAAAAATGCGGTCATCCGACTCACTGCCGACGTACTCCACCAAACGGTCAACGCGACAAACAGCGCAAACAGGCAACCGCCGACACGGGCAGAGAAATCGATCGACATCTCAGCAAGCGTGTGATGAATAATGGAACCACTCGCCGAGATATAGGCGTAGGTCAGGATATAGAGGACAAAAGTAATCGATATGCCGTTAAGGACATTCCAGCGCTTGCCCAGTAGATCTTTGGTCAGCGTGTCAAAGCTGGCACCGCTCGGATAATTCAGGTTAGCTTCCAGAATCATTAGCCCCGAGTGATACATACAGAACCAGGTAAACACCAACACGGCAAATGACCAGAAAAACCAGGCACCCGACATCACCACTGGCAGGGAGAACATCCCCGCCCCGATAATCGTCCCTGCAATAATCATCGCCCCGCCAAATAGCGAAGGAAGACGCTTTTCTGCACCGCTTTTTTCTACTGTATTTTCTTTCACTACGTGTGTGACCATAACCGATATTCGCTCGTTGGTTTTTTTATCGAGTCCGAGGAAAGTGCCCCCCTACAGACGAGGCGGGATCATGGCACAAAAAGAAAATTATTCCATCGGTTCATCGTGGTTAGTCGATTATTTGGTCGATAAACTGAGATAAATAAAAACCCAGCCAACCATCGACTGGGTTTGTCTGTATTAATGGAAATAACTTACAGCGGCTTGGTTTGTGCTTCCACCACGGCCAGCGCCACCATGTTTACAATCCGGCGCACCGAAGCAATCGGCGTCAGGATGTGGACCGGTTTCGAAATTCCCATCAATACTGGCCCCACCGTCACACCTTCTGAAGACGAAACACGCAGCAGGTTATAGCTAATACGCGCAGATTCCATGTTAGGCATGACCAGAATATTAGCCGAGCCTTTCAGCGGGCTATCTGGCATCTGCTCACGGCGGATCGCTTCCACCAGCGCGGCATCGCCGTGCATCTCACCGTCGATCTGTAGTTCCGGCGCCAGCTTGTTAACCAACGCCAACGTGGCACGCATCTTCTGCGCCGTCGGGGAGTCCGAGGTGCCGAAACTGGAGTGCGACAGCAGCGCGACTTTCGGTTCGATACCGAAACGACGCACGCTTTCTGCCGCCAGTAGCGTAATTTCCGCCAGTTGTTCCGGCGTTGGATCTGCGTTGACGTAGGTATCGGCGATGAACGTGTTGCCACTCGGCAGCATCAGCGCATTCATCGCGCCAGCAACGTGCACGCCCTCGCGGTAGCCGAACACTTTCTCAACCACATCGAAATGCTCTTCATAGGTGCCAATCGTGCCACAAATCAGCGCATCCGCTTCGCCACGGTGAACCATGATCGAACCTATCAGCGTTGGATTGCCGATCACCGCGCGCTGTGCTTTTTCCTGTGACACACCGCGACGCTTCATAAGTTCGAAATACTCACTCCAGTATTCTTTGAAGCGCGGATCGGATTCGTTATTAACCACTTCGAAATCTTTACCGATGGTCAGTTGCAGCCCCAGCTTTTGCAAACGCATTTCGATGACGCTCGGACGGCCAATCAGGATCGGGAACGCCAGCCCCAGCGTGACCAGTTCCTGCGTAGCGTGCAGCACGCGAGCATCTTCACCTTCGGCAAAGACCACACGCTTCGGCTGCTGACGCGCCTGTGCGAAGATCGGCTTCATGAACAGGTTGGTTTTGTAGACGAACTGGGTCAATTTTTCGATATAGGCATCAAAGTCTGCGATCGGACGCGTCGCCACGCCAGAATCCATTGCCGCTTTCGCCACTGCCGGTGCAATCTTGATAATCAGGCGCGGATCGAACGGTTTCGGAATCAGATAATCCGGGCCAAATGACAGCTCCTGATCGCCGTAGGCAGAAGCGACGACTTCACTCTGCTCCGCCAGCGCCAGATCGGCAATCGCGTGTACGCAGGCCAGCTTCATCTCTTCGTTAATTGTGGTCGCGCCGACATCCAGTGCGCCACGGAAGATGAACGGGAAGCACAGTACGTTGTTCACCTGATTCGGATAGTCTGAACGGCCAGTACAGATTATCGCATCTGGTCGCACTTCTTTCGCCAACGGCGGCAGAATCTCCGGTTCCGGGTTTGCCAACGCCATGATCAGCGGCCGTGGTGCCATAGTTTTCACCATGTCTGGTGTCAGTACGCCGGGGCCAGAACAGCCGAGGAAGATATCCGCGTCAGGGATCACGTCAGCCAGCTTGCGAGCACCATTATCTTCGATAGCGTAAGCAGCTTTGGTTTCTTCCATATTTTCGTCACGACCATGGAAAATCACGCCGCGCGAATCACACACCACGATATTGTGCTTCTGGAGACCCAGCGCCACCAGCAGATTCAGGCAGGCGATAGATGCCGCTCCCGCACCGGATACCACCAGACGCACATCAGAAATATTCTTCTCTACTACCCGCAGGCCGTTCAGAACGGCGGCGGTACAGATGATCGCGGTGCCGTGCTGATCGTCGTGGAAGACCGGAATCTTCATACGCTCGCGCAGTTTCTTCTCGATGTAGAAGCACTCCGGTGCCTTGATGTCTTCCAGATTGATACCGCCGAACGTCGGCTCCAGCGCAGCGATCACATCGATCAGCTTGTCTGGATCTAGCTCGTCGACTTCGATATCGAACACATCAATGCCGGAGAATTTTTTGAACAGAACGCCCTTGCCTTCCATCACCGGTTTACCGGCCAGCGCGCCGATATTGCCGAGACCCAGAACGGCCGTTCCGTTAGAGATCACCGCAACCAGATTACCGCGTGCCGTGTATTTGTAAGCAGCCAGCGGATCTGCGGCTATTTCCAGACAGGGTGCTGCCACGCCGGGAGAGTACGCCAGTGCCAGATCGCGCTGCGTCGCCAGTGGCTTAGTCGGGGAAACCTGAATTTTTCCAGGAATCGGATACTGGTGGAAATCAAGGGCGCTTTGTTTTAGCTGTTCATCCATTTTATGTACCTTTTCGGTTTTGTTGTGTCTGTAGGGTAAAGAGTACCCAGTATAATGTTTACCAATGGCTACACTACCGAGGATGGCAAAAACTGAGGGGGAATGCTGGTTAATATAGTTATTTTATTCGACGGTTTTTTGTTCAATTTGCAGTCAGAATCAGATACGCCGAATAGGACAACCGGGAGAAATTCAGACAAAACGGGGAAAAGCCGTCGCGTGATGCAAACACACCGCGCAACGGAGAAAGATAGGTTACGGCGGCATATTCAGAATAGTACGAATATTGCTCTCGCTGGTGGCGATAATATCATCGCGATCCTGCGGTGTCGGCTCAGGCAAACCAACCGTGAATAATCGCGTGCTGTAGCAGCATGATAGTTTTGCCGTCTTTAATCCGGCCATCGTTCATCATCGCGACGGCTTCACTAAACGGCAGCTCCAGTACCTCGATATCTTCATCTTCCACACCACCGCCTGCATTATCCCGCAGCGACTCATCATATTCAGCAGCGAAAAAGTACACGCGTTCCGTCACGCTGCCCGGTGACATATAGGCATAGAACAACATCTCAACGTTGCCGATCGCATAGCCTGTTTCTTCGATCGCCTCGTTACGAATGCACTCTTCAGGCGAATGATCGTCCAGCAAGCCGGCGCACGTTTCCAGCAGCATGCCGCCTTCATTGCCGTTAACGTAGGTCGGGATACGGAACTGCCGAGTCAGAATCACCGTGCCTTTCGCCCGGTTGTACAACAGAATTGTCGCCCCATCACCACGATCGTAGACTTCACGAATTTGGCGAACTACGCCGCCATTATTTCTTTTTAAATCAAAAGTATATTTATTCAAAATATACCAGTTATCGGATAGCAGCTTCTTTTCGACGATATCAATAGGAGACGACATGCAAACACCTCGGCGATCGATGGTTGGAAGGGCTCGTTCATTTATAACAACGTAAATTCATCATATCCCCTTTTATTTGATGAGAAAACGGGCAGGATAACGGCATTCTTGTCTTCGATCGTCGTATGATAAATCTCCTAACCTTATCGTCGATCGCCACAATCCCCGGAGAATCCATGCCATACGTCAATATCAAAATCACCAATGAAGGCGTCACCGCTGAACAAAAACGTCAGTTGATTGAGGGCGTGACACAGTTGCTGGTCGATGTGCTCAATAAAAACCCAAAAACGACCGTAGTCGTGATTGATGAAGTTGAAACGGATAACTGGGGGATTGGCGGCGTGCCAGTAACGGCGTTAAGAAAAGCGGCAGGGAAACCCACTGCACCGCCTGATGGTGATTAAGGATGTTTCCTTTCACGGGGCCTTGCTGATGTACGAAGCAGATACTGATATGCTGGTATCCATCTTTGCCGAGTATGAACAGGAATACCTGCATTTTCTTTGGGAATCCACCGCTTAAGGGAGCAAGAAATATGGATATTGAACAGTTAGCCGAGGCGCTATACGAGGATTTAAACGGCTATATTTCCAGCGTACAACACACCAATACGAACACGCTAACGATCCATTTCTGTTGTGATAACTGGCGCTATGACGAGCAACACAATTACTCCGTCTACTGCGAACCGCATGAGTCTTATCTGCGTCACTTTATGATTTGCTGCTATGGCGTTGTCGAGCATGACATCCAACCTACCAGCTCAGGCGAACTGACATTTACCGATCAGCATCCGTTATTATGGGACTACAACGCACAGAAAGGCGGCTTGTACTATTCCACCGCAGCGACAGCATCAAGCTATGAACTACTCGGGCGCATCTGGGTGGTTCACCAACATCTTCTCAGCGACTGGCGACCAATGAGCCGTTATATCAACACTTATCGGCACCAAGATGAGCCGATATTCGGCAATGATGGCAACGGATTACTCGCTAACGGCCCCAAACCTTTACTGGAAGCCTATCAACAGGCGTTATCCAGCGTGCTTAAAACCCGCTTCGTTCCATCAGTTGAAATGAAAGGGAACGTTAAAGCATTACTCTTTGATTCTGGCTTTGTCATTTGCAAACGAGTGGAACTACAAGAAATCTTCCCCGACGCTGAAACATCAGCAGACCAAGAAAATACCTCATATTGAACGCCCATGAGACGATGATGAATGAACGAGTTGCAGGAAATTCAACAGTGGTATCAGGCGCAGTGTAACGGAGTGTGGGAACACACGTTCGGCATTAGCATCGATACGCTGGATAACCCTGGCTGGAAAGTAAAAATCGATCTGGCTGAAACATCACTTGCTGGCAAGTCTTTTGCCCCCCTAAGTCAAGGCGAGCAATCAGAAGACAACGATTGGCTATTCTGCAAAACGGAAAACCTGCAATTCATTGGTTTTTGTAGCGTCAGTAATCTGACAAAACTGTTAACGGTTTTTCTGAACTGGTGTCGTGATGCACGAACATAAAACCGCTGAATTTCAGGTAACGTTATGTTTAGCCGCAGAGTCAGCCAGACGTACCCCCTGCCGCTCCGGCTATCGGCCTAATCATAAAGATCCGGTTAGCGGCGCGTACTTTATGGGGCAATTCCATTTTGACGGTGAGATCGCCGCAGGAGAAACAACCTCAGCCACCGTAACCGTTATCGCTTCAGCAGAACAAGTAGACACACTTTCTCGTGTTGGCACATGGACCTTGTGGGAAGGACCCCACTACATTGGTTACGTCACGCTGAATCAATAATGTGGCACAACCCACGTAGAACGAAACCTACCCCAAACTTATATCCCCAGCATGGTATCAACCAGCAAATACATGTTCAGGGAAACGACCAGCACGACAATGAGTTGTCCGATACGCTGTACCCATTTGCCGTTAACCATCGAACCCATCAGTTCGCGGTTACCGGTGAAGGACAGTAAGGGAACCAACGCCAGCGCAATCCCGAAGCTCAGAACGACCTGACTTAGCACCAGCACCCGCGTCGGATCCATACCGGACAGGATCACGATAAACGACGGCAGCATCGTAACGGTGCGGCGAACCCAGAGCGGAATATGGAAACGCACGAATCCCTGCATCACCACCTGTCCTGCCAGCGTACCGACAACGGTAGAGGAAAGACCCGCCGCCACCAGACTCAAACCAAAAATGACTGCGGCTGCTTTCCCTAACAGCGGCTCAAGCGTGAGGTAGGCTTTATCCAGATCGGCAATATCCTGATTGCCGCTAAAATGGAACGCTGCGGCTGCTGTTGCCATCATCGCCAGATTGACGAATCCCGCGATCGTCATCGCAATCGCAACATCAACTTTCGTTGCAGAATAGCGTTCGGCACGGGTATGGTTTCCCTCATGTTGCGTCAGCGAAGAGTGCAGGTAAATCACATGCGGCATAATGGTCGCGCCTAACACACCCGCAGCTAGCAGCACGGCATCGGAGGTCGGCAAACTAGGCATTGCCATGCCTTTGGCTAACGCGGACAGCTCAGGTTGAGAAAATACCAGCTCGACAATATACGCCGCAGCAACAAACAGCAGCAGTCCGCCGATGACCATCTCTAGCGGTTTCTGCCCACGCTGTTGCAGCATGAGGATCAGGAAGGTTGCAATAGCAGTGAGGATCGCGCCTTCCAGCAGTGACACGCCCAGCAACAATTTGAAGCCAATCGCCGCGCCGATAAACTCGGCCAGATCGGTCGCCATCGCAATAATTTCAGCCTGCACCCAATATGCCCAAACGGCCGGGCGCGGGAAACGATCGCGAATATGTTCCGCCAGATTCTTGCCGGTTGCTATGCCTAACTTGGCGGACAACAGTTGGATCAGCATCGCCATCAGATTCGCCCACACCACCACCCACAGCAGCGTGTAGCCATAGGCTGCACCAGATTGGATGTTCGTGGCAAAGTTACCGGGATCGATATAACCAATTGCCGCGATAAAAGCCGGGCCCATCAGAGAAAGTTTGACCTTCCTTGATGTACGGCTTGTTGACTCAATAGCACGGCTACTCGGCATAGTATGACCCTTCTAACACTGTTGTTTTATTACTCTCACAAAAACGATAATGATTATCAAGTGCATTTAGAGTGGTAATACCAATTCTTTTGATAGTTAACGATGATGAGTCATTCAAAAGCTAAAAAACATCTTTTTTATCAAACAAATCTTAACAAGATATAAACAAAAAACCCCATGCAGCAAGCACAGGGTTTGGAATGAAGATACGTGGTAAATAGAATGCGTAGAAAGCAGATGGCGCGTAAAAGCAGAAGGTATCAGTCTTGTGCTTTTGATACGGCAACCATCGCCGGACGCAGTAAACGGCCGTTCAGCGTGTAGCCTTTTTGCATGACCATCATGACATGGTTCGGCTGGTGATCGGCCGAAGGTAGCATGGTCATCGCCTGATGCACTTCTGGGTTAAACGGTACACCCACATCACCTACAACCTCGATACCAAACTTATGCACGGCATCCAGCAACGATTTCAGCGTCAATTCGACACCTTCAATCATCGCAGCCAATGATTCGTTGGCTTTGTCCGCCGTATCCAGCGCACGTTCCAGATTATCGATAACTGGCAGCATTTCATTGGCAAATTTCTCTACCGCAAATTTATGCGCCTTCTCGATATCCATTTCCGCACGGCGGCGAACGTTATCGGCTTCGGCACGAACGCGAAGCATATTGTCGCGTTCGCGCTGTTGCAGCTCACTAAACTGGGCTTCCAGCTCGGCGATGCGCGCATCACGCGGGTCAGCTACGTCTGCCGTCTCTGGCGTGGCATCCGCTTGCTGCCCTTTTGCTGCTTCCTTTTGATCCAGGACTTGCTCGTCAGGCGTTTTCTGTTCTTTACTACTCATGAAATTCTCCGCGGTTTAGCATTAATCTCGCTAGTTGCTTATTATGGGGATCAAAATCGGGGATTCAAGGGAACCTGTCATATATTGGTTCCCAACGCTGCCGATACACCACGCTGAGGACAAAACAGCAATGAACACACCGCTTACAATGAACAAGCCGTTTAATTGTATTGGCATTGTCGGCCACCCGCGCCACCCAACGGCGTTGGCAACGCATGAGATGCTCTATCATTGGCTCACCGAAAAAGGTTACTCCGTTCTGATCGAACAGCAGATTGCGCGAGAACTTAACCTAAAAAATGCACCGACGGGTAGCCTTGCCGATATCGGTCAGCAGGCAGATCTAGCCGTGGTCGTCGGCGGTGACGGCAATATGCTGGGTGCCGCGCGCGTGCTATCGCGTTATGACATCAAGGTGATCGGCGTGAATCGCGGTAATCTCGGTTTTTTAACCGATCTCGACCCCGATCACGCCCAGCAGCAACTTTCTGACGTACTCGACGGCCATTACCTGAGCGAACAGCGCTTCATGCTGGAAGCGCACGTTTGCCGCGCAAACCAGCCCGACAGTATCAGTACCGCCATTAATGAAGTGGTGCTTCATCCGGGAAAAGTCGCACATATGATTGAATTTGAAGTCTATATTGACGACAAATTCGCATTTTCTCAGCGTTCGGACGGCCTGATTATCGCCACGCCCACAGGCTCGACCGCCTATTCGCTTTCTGCTGGTGGCCCTATCCTGACACCGTCTTTGGAAGCCATTGCACTGGTGCCTATGTTCCCGCACACCTTGTCTGCCCGCCCGCTGGTCATCAACAGTAGCAGCACAATTCGGCTGAAGTTTTCTTGCATTACTAACGATCTGGAAATCAGTTGCGACAGCCAGATTGCGCTACCGGTGCAGGAAGGCGAAGAGGTACTGATTCGCCGCAGCGAACATCACCTGAATTTGATACATCCAAAAAACTACAGTTATTTCAATACACTAAGTTCAAAACTTGGCTGGTCAAAAAAATTATTCTAAGATTCTACTAATCTACTTTACTGTATATAAAACCAGTTTATACTGTATGTAAACACAGTCCCATACAGGAAAATTATCATGCTGGCGCAACTCACTATCAGTAACTTCGCCATCGTGCGCGAATTAGAAATCGATTTTCAGTCAGGAATGAGCGTGATCACCGGGGAAACCGGTGCGGGGAAATCGATTGCGATTGATGCCCTCGGCTTATGTCTGGGAAATCGTTCTGACGCCAGCATGGTCAGGCCGGGGACTGCCCGAGCCGATATCTGCGCCCGATTTGCGTTGGCAGATACCCCGACTGCACGTCAGTGGCTGGAAGAAAACCAGTTAGATGACAGCAACGAGTGCCTGCTACGCCGCGTCATTAGTGCCGATGGTCGCTCACGCGGCTTTATTAACGGCACTGCCGTGCCACTGTCTCAACTGCGTGAACTCGGTCAGCACTTGATTCAGGTACATGGCCAGCATGCTCATCAGCTCCTGCTACGCCCCGACCATCAAAAACACCTACTGGATGCGTATGCCGATGAACCCAAATTGCTGGCTGCCATGCAGCAGGTTTGGCATCAGTGGCACCAAAGCTGCCGCGCGCTGGCACAACTACAACAGGCGGCGATTGAACGCGAGGCCCGCCGAGAACTGCTGCAATATCAATTGAAAGAGCTGAATGAATTCTCCCCACAACCCGGTGAATACGAACAAATTGATGTTGAATACAAACGTCTGGCAAATAGCGGTCAGCTACTGACGATGAGCCAACAAGCCATGCAGTTGCTGAGCGAAGACGAAGAGCAGAACATACTTAATATGTTGCACAGCGTAAAAAATCAGCTCGGTGAACTGATCGGCATGGATGAAACCCTGTTCGGCGTGCTGTCGATGCTCGAAGAAGCAGGCATTCAGCTAAGTGAAGCCAGTGATGAACTGCGCCACTACAGCGAACAGATGGACCTCGACCCGATTCGGCTGTATGAGCTGGAACAGCGTCTGTCACGTCAACTCGCGTTGGCGCGCAAGCACCATGTTGCTCCAGAGACGCTCCCCATATTTCACCAGCAACTATTGGAAGAGCAACAACAGTTGGAACAGCAGGAAAGTGACCATGACACGCTCAGCGCCGCCGTCGGCGAATACCACCAGCAGGCGTTGCACCTGGCACAACAACTTCACGTGCATCGTCAGCACCACGCGAGTGAACTGGCACAACTCATCACCGTCAATATGCGTGAACTGGCAATGCCGCACGGTCACTTCACCATTGATGTCACGTTTACGCCAGACAGCCTGACGGCCACCGGTGCCGATAGTATTGAATTCCGCGTCACCACTAACCCCGGACAACCACATCAGGCGCTGGCGAAAGTGGTATCGGGTGGCGAACTGTCGCGTATCGCACTGATTATTCAAGTCATCACCGCGAAGAAAATGGACACCCCCGCAATGATCTTCGATGAAGTCGATGTGGGAATCAGCGGGCCAACCGCCGCCATTGTCGGCAGGATGCTGCGTCAGCTCGGTGAATCTACACAGGTTATGTGTGTGACACACTTACCGCAGGTCGCAGGCTGTGGTCACCAACACTTCTTCGTGAGTAAACAAACGGACGGTGCAGAAACGGAAACCCTGATGCAGCCGTTGGATAAACGTGCGCGGTTACAAGAACTGGCAAGACTGCTGGGCGGTAGCGCCGTGACCAAAAATACGCTGGCGAATGCCAAAGAATTGCTGGCGGCGTAAAATCTGCAGCCGCCAAGGGCTAGAAAGGGGCATAACAGGTAAAAAAGCTCAACTTTTTTACCTTCCTGAGGTCATACAATCGCCTTGTAGGTTTCCAAGTCCTGCAAGGTCTATTATCATCGGCAACCTATGCCCTTAAGGAATGTAATCACTATGCGCTGTAAAACGCTGACTGTCGTCGCCGCGGTGGTTGTTATGCTGACTGCCGGTTGTTCCACACTGGAAAAGGTGGTCTATCGGCCTGACATCAATCAGGGAAACTATCTGGCACCGGCTGACGTTGCAAAAATTCACACCGGCATGACCAAGCAACAGGTCGCTTATACGCTGGGTACCCCCATGATGCAGGATCCGTTTGGCAGCGATACCTGGTTTTACATCTTCCGCCAACAGCCTGGTCATGAATCGATAAAACAGCAAACGCTGACGCTCACTTTCAGCAGCGGTGGTGTGCTGACCAACATCAACAACAAGCCTGCGCTGGATTGATTATTTCAACATCGCTTGATGTATGATGGGTGCAACAACAGGCAAATCTGAATATTTCAGGCTTGCCTGTGTTTTTTTGTAAGGGCATTTTGGTAATTCACGAGCAGGAAAACATCATCCTCCATTCAACCGTATTGCTCAGGCTTTATTCTTAGAACGTTCAGCCCGCTGGCGGCGTAGTTCTTTCGGATCGGCAATCAGAGGACGATAGATCTCCACGCGGTCACCATCCTGCACTACATCGGTCAGTTTCGCCGCACGGCTGTAAATTCCGACTTTATTCACCTGCAAATCGATATCCTGACGCAACTCCAGCAGACCGGATGCCACAACAGCCTGCTCAACCGTACTGCCCTCTTCCAGCTTCACCGTGCGTAGATACTGGCGTTCTGGCAACGCGTACACCACATCAACCTGCATTACGGACACGGTAGACCTCTTTTGCTCGCTGCGTGAAAGCTTGCACCATATTTCCGGCCAGCTCCTTGAATACTTTGCCAAAAGCGAGTTCAATCAAGGCATTGGTGAATTCAAATTCCAGATGCAGCTCGACTTTGCAGGCATCAGCGCTCAGCGGCGTAAAATGCCAATCGCCGCCCAACTGACGGAATGGGCCATCGACCAGTTGCATATTGATATTCTGGTTGTGCGTCAGCGTATTACGTGTAGTAAATGTCTTGCTAATACCCGCTTTGGAAACGTCGACGGCGGCAGTCATCTCCCCTTCTAACGAGGAGAGCACACGGCTCCCCGTACAACCCGGCAAAAACGCGGGATAAGAAGCAACATCATTCACCAGCTTGTACATCTGTTCAGCACTGAACGGCACCAGTGCTGAACGACTTATCTTTGGCATACTATTTTCCGAGATTCATAAAACGCGCAAAATAATAGCACTGATAGCCTGACAGACAAAAACTCTGCGAAGCTTATCGCACGATATCATTAACCACGACACGGACGCACGGCGGGGATTTCATTCCCAATGACATCCAGTATAATGACGGTACTATGACAAAGAAAAAAGCATACAAACCCGGTTCCGCCACCATTGCGCAGAACAAACGCGCCCGTCACGAATACTCCATTGAGGAAGAATTTGAGGCTGGCCTTGCGCTGCAAGGATGGGAAGTTAAATCACTGCGTGCAGGTAAAGCGAACCTCAGCGACAGCTATGTCACCTTCATGAAAGGTGAAGCTTATCTGTTTGGCGCAACGATCACGCCGCTGAATGTGGCCTCATCGCACGTCGTTTGCGACCCTATACGCACACGCAAACTCCTGCTCAACAAACGCGAGCTGGATTCACTGTTTGGCCGCGTCAGTCGTGACGGTTATACGGTTGTCGCGCTGTCCATGTATTGGAAAAATGCCTGGAGTAAAGTCAAAATTGGCGTAGCGAAAGGTAAAAAAGATCACGACAAGCGTGATGACATCAAAGAACGTGAATGGAAAGTAGACAAAGCCCGTATCATGAAGAACGCCAAGCGCTAAGCCGCTGGCTTAACAACGGTGAGTTCTGGTATACTGGCGACAGTTTCTTGGGGGCTGATTCTGGATTCGACGGGATTTGCAAAGCCCAAGGTGCATGCCGAGGGGCGGTTTGCCTCGTAAAAAGCCGCAAAAAAATAGTCGCAAACGACGAAAACTACGCTTTAGCAGCTTAATAACCTGCTAAGAGCCCTCTCTCCCTAGCCTCCGCTCTTAGGACGGGGATCAAGAGAGGTCAAACCCAAAAGAGATCGCGTGGATGCCCTGCCTGGGGTTGAAGTGCTAAATCTAATCAGGCTAGTTTGTTAATGGCGTGTCTGTCCGCAGTTGGCAAGCGAATGTAAAGACTGACTAAGCATGTAGTACCGACGGTAGAGTAGTTCCGGACGGGGGTTCAAATCCCCCCAGCTCCACCAATTTAGACATCGGGTATTACCAGATAAGTCCGATGAAGTACGAAAAGCCCGCATGGCGCAAGCCCTGCGGGCTTTTTTGTGTCCGTCATTGTCCGACGGTATTCGCCTGAATCCAGAGATTATTGGTATACGAATTGGCATACGGTAGGATATATACCAAAAGGCGTATACCAATCACGAAGGATATTCCCCCATAGCACGGACAACCCGCCCCCTAACCCACGCTGAAGTACAAAAAGCCAAAGCGACAGACAAAGATCTGACGTTGCATGACGGCAACGGGTTATTCCTCTTAGTCAAAACCACAGGGAAAAAGCTGTGGCGCTTCCGCTACCAGAAACCAATAACCGGCCAGCGCACCATGATCGGATTTGGCGCTTACCCAGCATTGTCATTAGCCGACGCACGCGCCATGAGAGACGAAAAACTGTCTTTGTTAGCCAAAGGAATAGACCCACAGGAAAAAGTGGCTAAGGAAGTCGAAGAAGCGCAAATCGCGGTAGAAAGCATCTTCATCAATGTTGCACGTAATTGGTTCACATTGAAGCAGACCAAAGTCAGCTCAGATCACGCCAAAGACATTTGGCGATCGCTGGAAAAAGACGTGCTCCCGGCGATTGAGAATATCCCAGTACAGGAAATCAAAGCCCGCACGCTGATACAGGCGCTAGAACCGATTAAAGCCCGCGGAGCACTGGAAACCGTCAGGCGGTTAGTGCAGCGCATTAACGAAATCCTGGTTTACGCGGTCAATACGGGGCTGATTGACGCTAACCCCGCCTCTGGCATTGGTATGGCCTTTGAACGCCCTAAAAAGCAGCACATGCCGACTATCCGGCCAGAAGAACTCCCTAAGCTGATGCGCACCATTGCCATGTCTAACCTGTCCATTCCAACCCGTTGCTTATTAGAATGGCAGCTACTGACGCTGATTCGCCCGGCGGAAGCCTCCGCCACGGCATGGGCAGAGATCGATATTGAGAAAAGAACGTGGAGTATTCCGGCTGAACGCATGAAAACCAAGCACGATCATATCGTTCCGCTCTCCGATCAGGCGCTGGAGTTACTCGACATCATGCGCCCTATCAGCGGCAACCGGAAACATGTATTCCCCAGCCGCAACGATCCTAAAAAACCCATGAACAGCCAGACCGCCAACGCTGCGTTAAAACGCATCGGCTACGGTGGCAAACTGGTCGCACATGGTTTACGCCCAATAGCCAGCACCGCAATGAATGAAGCCGGTTTTAATCCTGATGTGATTGAGGCGGCGTTGGCGCATTGTGATAAGAATGAGGTTAGACGGGCTTATAACCGCTCTACCTACCTTGAGCAACGTAAAGAGTTGATGGATTGGTGGGGTAAAGAAATCCGAAAGTAGGGAGCTTATCTACTTCCATAAATTATCATCTTAATATTTCCCATAACTAATGAATGAAATATTTTATTTTGTTAACACTACAACTTTAATTCCATCATTTTTATGTAGATCAAAAATATTTTCAATAAGTTCCTGTATATCTTCATTAGTTATCTCATTATTGATAAAAGAAAATTCTTTCTCAATACTCTTTCTATGAACTTCAAAATTAATTCGATGTTCATTACCTTGAGAAGCATATCCATAAAATAACATAATTATGACTATGCTTCTCCCTAGAAAATCAAATCTGATGGTATTAATAACACATAAATACTCTGAATCAACTGTAATAGGCCTAGATTCGCTATCAGTTAACATAAAACTGAGATTTATATCTTTTTCATTCGCCTGCAATAATTGAGATATTTTACTAAACTCAGCATGATTTTCTAACACATAATCAATAGTAGTTTGAGCATCACTAGGGATATTAAATCTTTGTGAAAGATAAATCATGTCATTAAAAGATTGAATATTTTTAACCCACGTTGTTTTTTTATCATGACATTTGATGTCAAAAACCATTTCAGGAAAATCATCAAACTCAGTCCTTACCTTTACTTTCTTATCTCCAGAAAAAAGCAACTCCATCAAAAGAAATGCATTTCTAAATTTATACAGTGGCATGAAAACCGAATTATAGTTAAAATTATAGGTTACTTTTCCGGTAAAGGGGTTTATGGTAATAATGAAAAATTCACCTTCTATTTTTATTTTAATAAGTTCTTTTTTAACAAAAAAGTTAAATGGACTACTATATAATCTGCAATTAAAAATCAAAGGGGAAGAAAACTTATCCTCTATAAATATTATTTTACCCTCAGAGACGTGCCCCGTTCCATTAAACGAAAGTACACCTTTCTCCTCTTTTATTATATGTGAATTTGTTTTTATTCCAAACCGTGTATCAGAAACTGAAAAATCTGTAATTCTTCCACTTTTTTTGAGACCCAAGGATGAATCTATTAAATCGCAAAGATCGCTGATTGTATTAACCTTGAAAGATATGCTAGCTACACTTTTCTCATACCCTGCATTCTTTAAATACTTTATTTTATCATAAACATATTTTTCATATCTTCTATTGACATAATTCTCTATCATTTTCTTTAATGACAAACCGGTATTCTCATCAAGTTTATGAGAATTATCGTAATGGGTTGTCATTGTTTTTTTATGTAACTCCCCTCCTTGATTCAAAACACTCAACTCCCTTGCCCTTTTCAAAATAGAAAATATCATTTGATGATTAAGATGAACTAAATATGTACCCTGAGGTTCATTTTTTCCATTAAATTCTAAAAAAAATATAAAAGATGGTGTATGTGCTTTTGCCAAAGTCAATAAATTTGATATTTTTATTTGAATTTTTTTATTATTCTTGTCTGTAGCTTTAACTTGAATTCTGCAAGAGATAGGTGTAGGAATAAGGTCGGCATTAGAATTGATATTAGCATTTAAAGGAAACTCCACAAAATAATCCCATCCTGTTTTATCTATTTTTGAACCATTAGCAACTAAGCCCACAGTCGCACAAATATAAGCAAAAAAGCTTTCTCCCATAGCGCCAAGATCTCTCATACTACCCTCAATTTGTTGCAAAAAATCAATAGCAAAACATTACCCCACGCGCGCAATGCTATCCCCGCCACGCCTGCCCGCTTTATGTAGCGCATTTCATGCAGTTGCATGGAAGCGTTCAGGCCGCGCCAATACTGGCGCTGTAGGGCAGATTCGGAGGTAAGTATTGCATGCAAATCCATGCGCCGTATGCATGCACGGTCAAAAAATCGCTAGCCAGAGAAAAAAGCCCGCGCAATGGCGGGCGACGTCCTGATATTAACGGAAATGAAATTATAATTAGGCTAATTAATTCCGCAGGGTTGAGGTTGGGTAATCCTTATATTTTTTTTGCATGACCGGTGATAACGGAATATTCGGCACTGGCAGATCTCTTCGGTTCGATGGCTGAATAATTTCCTCTATCGATTCCAGTGTGCGGAATGTTGCGGAGCATTCAATATTCCAGCACTGGTGATAACGCTGTTTGACGTTCTCCGATAACGGGCGACTGGTACGCGCATGAGTGGCATGGCCGCAGAACGGGCAATGCATCATTTTGCGTTCTCCCGCTGTTTACGCAGTGCCTCTGCTTTTTTCATTCTTGTTATTGGGCTGGTCAATAATTTTTGATCCACATTCTTAATGGATTCGCTATAGAGGCGGATTTCCTGTAACAGAGCTTCTTCTTTCATGTCAAAGCGATAACTCTCCATCCGGCTTTCAAGTCGCTGTGTCACCTCCTGTAGCGCAATAGTTTCGGTGCCTACCCTGCAGTACCTCTATCGTTACAGAATAACTTAGGAAAATTAAGTGCAGATATTTCTTCAATAAAATTTATTGAAGTAACTGATCTATTTAGGGAAAAATATCCCAACATTGAAAGAGTTAAACCTGATGATCAGACAGCTAAAGGTAAAGGTAAAGGTAAAGGAGAAGGAGAAGGAGAAGGAGAAGGAGAAGGAGAAGGAGAAGGAGAAGGAGAAGAAGTCGCTGCTGGTAGTGCGTCCGTCATAGGTTCATCCACTGGTATTTCTGGCGGCGCGGTTGGTGGCTCACTTGGAGTGATCTTATGAAATTAACTAATAATATGAAACTTTTTATCAGATGGTTGCTGATTTTGTTAGTATTCGGAATTTATTTCGGTAAGATTTTATTAATTACCTTAGATTTTGGAATCACAAAAAAATATCAAGAGGCGCCCTATGGAAATAGCATATCTGTTGAAACATGTAGAGCGATAGCTAAGTTGTACGAAGGGTATTTTGACCAGTTACTCACGGTTTCTTTTACTGGGGCATTAATTGCTATGGTTCTTATTCTTATAATTTTCAAAAAGGTCAGATAGTGTACATTGCCTCTTCTGTGAAGAGAACCATTACTGTGAGATTTCTCTGGATCTTCAGTCAGAGGAACAAGGTTTTTTTGATAGATGATGAGATGCTTTAGAGGGATCTGATCATCCGTAAGGGTGAAAGATCGATTATTCACACCCTGATCTGTATTGATACATTAGTATTATAGCCTTACATTGATATTCACATACTCATAAAATCACATACCCCTAATCATATAACCACTTCCCGGCTTTAGCTGACTCAATGATCATCCCGACAGTGAGTGGTTTTAACGCCTTCGGTAGTGGTTTCTTTTGCCAGATTGGGTACTCATATGCAAAATAATTTCTTCCCTCAAAATTTGAATAATCGATATTAAAATGTCCAAATACATCGAGAAGGAAATCGTGCGCATCTTCCGGCAGAAACAGATAATCGTCCTGCAATGTCCAGTCTTTAGTGGCTTGCCTAATGCCGGATTTAAACCAATGAATCCTAATAGGATAATGCTCCATGAGGTATTGAATAACCTCATTTTCAGTATTTTTTTCGCTCATGTCAGTTTGAATGTACTGTGGGGTGAAAATCGTTTGCCTTTAATTATACACAATCAGATTAGCTAGGTAGAAAAATGCAGACTATACCCGTAACTATTTTTTCAATTAGCACCTGTATTGGCGATCTCATCACTTATCCAAACAATGATGAGGTCGTGTTTAAAAACTAATACTCCCTCATGATCTAACAGTGAGTGGCATTCCGCCCATACCTGAGTTGGCAACAGAATGTTGATAAGAAGGAGAACGCCATCAGCCCCTTTTTCTGTTACTATCGCGCGTTGGGAAATAGCGGTATGTATGTAAATATATCTCGCATCACATCGCCGCTCTCAATCACGCTTTCACAATAAACGACTCGCAGGAGAAATCATGAGCCTTCACCTCTGGCTGGCTTATACAGGAATCATCATCGCCCTAATTGCCATTCCGGGCCCCTCCGCCCTAATCAGCATGTCGCACGGTTTGCGCTATGGCGCTTCACGCGCAACAGCAACCGTACTCGGCGGAGTCAGCGCGGCAATGATATTAATGTCCTGTTCAGCATTGGGGTTAGGTGCCATCCTCGCCGCGTCAACCACTGCGTTTATCGTATTAAAAATTATTGGGGCGGTTTATCTCATCTGGTTAGGCATCGCATCATGGCGTTCCAAAGATATGACCGCAGTGGAGCAGGATGTGCAGGAAACAGGGGCTCCAGGCTGGTTTCCGCTATACCGAAAGGGCTTTCTGGTTGGGATCAGCAATCCTAAAGATCTGCTGTTTTTCGCCGCGCTCTTCCCAAATTTTATCGATACTAGCGCCCCACACGCCTTACAGCTCATCATTCTGGCGGTGACCTGGGCTTTCTTCGATTTCAGCATCATGTTTATCTATGCCTGCACTGGCCGTCGTTTATCGGGGCTGTTTTCCAATCCACGCCGCATCAAGCTGTTCAACCGCTCAACGGGTGGGATCTTTATTCTGGCAGGCACCACGTTGGCGGCGTCAACGCGTTAAGAAATATGGCTCCTGCTGCCTTCAGGCCAACAGGAGCCACAGTATTTACGATGCCGTGACGAAATCAGCAATGCCCTTTTCATCCAGCCGATAGCGAACCCACTCATCTTGCGGTTTTGCGCCAATGCTTTTATAGAAATCGATCGCGGGTTGGTTCCAGTCCAGCACACTCCACTCCAACCGTCCGCACTGCCTTTCCTGCGCGAGATGCGCAACCTGTTTCAGCAGCGCTTTACCCGCTCCCACATTACGATACGCCTGCGCAATGTAGAGATCTTCCAGATAGATGCCATATTTCCCCAGCCAGGTTGAATAGCTCATGAAGAAAATCGCATAACCGGCGGGCTTGCCGTCAATCTCACAGATCAGTGTTTCGGCCGTCGCATCTTCGCCAAATAACGAATTTTCAATATCTTCAAGCGAGGCTAACACTTCGTGGCGCGCCTTCTCATACACAGCTAATTCAATGATTAAATCCAAAATCACGCTCGCATCTGATTTCTGCGCAGGGCGGATGACAATATTCATAACGCGTCTTTTCTCCGGTGCTAACTTTTCAGTATCGACAATAGCCAAGGCTTACCATGCTACCGGATTAAAAATACTGTATGAACTGCATTTTCTACAGCGACGAATGAATATCATGCACCTGGGTTTACACCGTATCGATTAAAGCTTTCTATAGATCATAAGATAACTTGTCATACAGATAAAACAGAAAAAAGGCCACATTAATACATTGATATAAAATGGAAATAGCTCCGCATATCTTCTGGTTACGCTGCTTTTGTTAGCATTTTTTTGTGACCTGTCTAACACATACCAAGAAACGTAACCTTCTTAATAAAATCCGCAATAGTTAATCCTCTACTAAGGGGATAACAATAGCCGCGAGCCTAGCAAGAAGTTCCTCAATCCTCTTTTGGAGTTTCCAATGACCAACAATAACAAGCTGAGCGTTGCGGAGAAAATTGGCTTTGGCATGGGCGATGCCGCCTGTGGCATCGTTTATTCTTCCGTAACCATGTTTCTTACCTACTTTTATACCGATATTTATGGCATCTCCGCCGCCGCAGTGGGGGTAATGTTTCTCGTGACTCGCGTGCTGGACGCCATCGTTGATCCGCTGATTGGCCTCGTTGCGGACCGCACCAAAACCCGCTGGGGGCACTTTCGCCCGTGGCTGGTCTGGTTTGCCGTCCCCTACGCCGTGATTGCCGTGTTGGCCTACACCACACCGGAGCTGAATGGCACCGGTAAACTGGTTTATGCCTACATCACCTACACGTTGCTGATGCTGTTCTACACCTTTATCAACATTCCTTACTGCTCACTCGGCGGTGTCATCACCAGCGATGAAAAAGACAGGATTTCCGCGCAGTCGTACCGCTTTACTATTTCTTCAATGGCCGGGCTACTGGTGTCAGTCGGCACGCTGTGGCTGGTCGACTGGATTGGCGGCACCAACAAGCAATTAGGCTATCAGGGCACCATGATGATTATGGGTAGCCTGGCTGTTGTGATGCTGTTTTTTTGCTTCTTCACCACAAACGAACGTATCAACCCTGCCGTAGATAAAAATCAGAACGTCTGGGACGATGTCAGAAATCTGCTGAGCAACGATCAGTGGCGCATCGTGGCTATTATTACGTTCTTTTCCAGCATGGCTGGCGTCATGCGCGGCGCGGCGACACTGTACTATGCAACCTACCTGATGGTTGGGCCGGAACAAGGTAGCGCAGCCGGCACCGCGATGAAATCCGCGTTTATCACCACCAGCGTCGTCGGCACCATTATTGGTGCGATGATGGCGGGTTATTTTGGTAAACGCTTCAGCAGCATAAGCCTGTTCAAAAATATCAACCTGTTGCTGGTGTTTGTCGGCATCATCTTGTTCATGGTGCCGCCACAGTGGCTGGCTGTCGTCTTCCCGCTCTACTTTTTGATCGGATTTTTCCACCAGATGTACCAACCGTTCAAATGGAACATGATGGCGAACGCCGCCGATTACGGCGAGTGGAAAACGGGCCGCCGCATTACTGGCCTCTCTTTCTCTGGCAATCTGTTCGCACTGAAACTGGGTATGGCAATTGCGGGAGCCATCGTCGGCTTTTCGCTCGGCTGGTTCGGCTATGTGGCGGGTTCTCCTACACAAACGCCACTTGCTACCGCTGGCATCATTGGCCTGCTGAGCATCGGCCCATCACTTTCCTATCTGGTACTTTATTGGCTGGTGCGTTTTTACAAGCTGGACGATAAAACGATGGAAACTATTCAGGCCGATCTGGCGAAACGTCACAACACAGCCGACCGTGCGGCGGAAAGCGAACTTCCTGTCGATCAGGGCCTGACGCCAAAAGGCGCAGCCTGATCGCAATATCTGCGGGTAGCACGCTGCCCGCCCTTTACTATCAGGATGATGATATGAGTACAGTACATTCTCCCTGGAACCCAGATTTGGGTAACGGACGCTATAAGAATCCAATTTTATGCGCCGATTATTCCGATCCTGACATTGTGCGCGTCGGTGACGATTTTTACATGGTGTCATCCAGCTTTAACCACATGCCTGCGTTACCGATCCTGCATTCTCAGGATCTCGTGAACTGGACGCTAATCAATCACGTATTCAACCGGTTCGATCTGCCAGGATACGACCAATTTCAGCCTGGAAAAGGCGTATGGGCACCCAGTATTCGCTATCATGCTGGAAAATTTTGGGTGTTTTTCAGTACGCCCGATGAAGGGATCTTTATGTCACAGGCTGACGATCCCAAAGATGAATGGAGCACACCGCATTGTCTCAAACAGGCTAAAGGCTGGATCGATCCATGCCCCTTCTGGGACGACGACGGCACCGCTTGGCTAATCCACGCTTTCGCCTTCAGCCGCAGCGGTAAGAAACACCTGCTGCAACTTTGTAGGATGGCAGAAGATGGCCGCTCTCTACTCGATGAAGGAAGGATCGTAGTTGATGGTCGGACAACCCAGCCAACCATCGAAGGCCCCAAACTGTATAAGCGCAACGGCTGGTATTACATTTTCGCACCGGCGGGAGGGGTTCCCACTGGCTGGCAAACGGTGCTACGCGCACGCTCACTGAATGGGCCTTGGCAAAGCAGAATCGTACTGCATCAGGGAACCACATCGGTTAATGGCCCGCATCAGGGCGGCTGGGTCGAATTAGATAACGGTGAAAGCTGGTTTGTACATTTTCAGGATCGCCATGCCTATGGACGAGTCGTCCACCTACAGCCGATGTGCTGGCAGAACGACTGGCCGCTGATCGGTGAACAGCATAATGCACAAGGATTAGGGCAACCGGTGTTGGAAGCCGCCAAACCTCGCGTAAGAGCCTCCATTAGCATGCAGCAGCCATTAACCTCCGACGATTTTTCTTCGGCAGTACTCGGGCGGCAATGGCAGTGGCAAGCGAACCCCGACGAACACTGGTTGATGCTCAACCGGCCGGGGCTTCAACTATTCTGCCAGCCCATGCCTACCCGCGCGGGTGAACCTTCATGGTATGACGTACCGAATTTTCTGATGCAAAAATTTCCGGCTGAGGAATTCGAGGTCACCACACACCTTACACCGGTTCTTGAGCATATAGGCGATCGCTGTGGCCTGATTATTTATGGTGAGCGTTTCGCTTTCCTCGGCGTAGAGAAAAGCGCAGAAGGTCTTGAATTGGTAACCGGATTCGGCTGGATGAGTGATGCTCAGCAGTTGGAACAACACCAGAAGACTTTAGCGGTGTTACCTGGACAGCAGAGCATAACTCTGCGCGTCACCGTGCGGCAAAACGCCATTTGCCAGTTCGCCTGGCTGGGCAATAACGGGGAATATTGTACGTTTGACGATAGCTTCGCTGCAGGCCCCGGCAAGTGGGTAGGTGCTAAAGTGGGGCTGTACGCACTAACGACGGCGCTAGGAAATAGTGGAAGTCACGCTTGGGTCAACGATGTGAACGTCACCGCTATCAAGCAATAACCCGATAGCGGCTATAGGAAAGGTCACGAGTCTGGCTGTCTGCGCTTCGGTGCAGTTTTGGTATTAGCGAGTTTAATATTAAATGCCGAGAGCATCAGCAGCCTGCTCACTTTCCGCTTTGGGGAAGCTTGCATAGATCAGCGCATCGAGTAACGCAGCGCGATCGATTGCCGGATAAATATCCGAACTCTGCAAAAGCTGACCAATATCCTGAGCCGTCAACTGAGGGTAGATAGCGTGTGAGGCAACAGCTATATCACGCGCAGCGTAGCCCAGTTTGCGTAAAATCACTGCAATCTGCTGGTGTGTTATCGCGTCTTGATACACGGTATAAAGCACATCGGCAATTAATGTCGACGTCAAAACCGAAATACGAGACACATCCCCCACTCGCCCACCCAGTGCCTGAAGGATGCTCTCGACGGCCTGTTCTGGCGTTTTTCCCTGCGCCTGTTGTGAAGCTAGTACGGAAACCAATTTATTTTTTATTTCATCATTCGCCATCATTCGGTTCCTTCATACGTTTATTACTGATGTTGTTTTAATATAAGCACGCTACCTGTCATGACCGTAATGAGCAAACAAAATCATGCATCAGTGCTCTTGAATAGGTACAAAAAGACATCAACCCACTCTGCGGTATATAATAACGCCCATCTTTCGGAAACGCGGCTCTTCTTACATCTTAATCACGAAAGCAACATACAGAAAGATAGCTTGAAGTATGACGGAGATAAAACACAGTTTGATACAACTCCGCATACATCGTTCCACCCTCTTTTTTCCTGAAATGCGATAATCCTCCGATAAAAATCGCATTTTCGTTTATGCCCAGTCATTTTCATCGCCCGAAAAGACCATGTAAAATAAAGGGCTTAGTGAGCAAGAAGGCTATAAGTCATGATCACCACCGACGGTAATAACGCAGTCGCCTCTGTGGCGTGGCGAAGCAATGAAGTCATCGCCATCTACCCCATCACCCCCAGTTCCAGCATGGCTGAACACGCGGCCGCCTGGTCGAGCGACGGCGGGCTGAATATATGGGGAGACACGCCACGCGTTGTTGAAATGCAATCGGAAGGCGGTGCGATCGCTACCGTCCACGGCGCATTGCAAACGGGTACACTCGCTACCACGTTTACCTCATCGCAGGGTTTGCTGCTGATGATCCCCACGTTGTATAAGCTGGCCGGCGAGCTAACCCCGTTCGTACTGCACGTCGCAGCCCGTACAGTGGCGACACATGCACTTTCCATCTTTTGCGATCATTCGGACGTCATGGCAGTACGCCAGACAGGTTGCGCCATGTTGTGCGCCAGCAATGTGCAGGAAGCCCAGGACTTTGCGCTGATTTCACAGATTGCCAGCCTGAACAGCCGCCTACCGTTTATCCATTTCTTCGACGGTTTCCGTACCTCACACGAAATTAATAAGATTGAGCCGCTGAGTGATGAGGTTATCCGCCAACTTCTGCCACAGCAGGCCATTGATGCGCACCGTGAACGAGCACTCACACCGGAACGTCCAGTGATTCGTGGTACGGCATCTAACCCAGATACCTTCTTCCAGGCGCGTGAAGCCACTAACCGCTGGTATGACGCCGCTTATGAGCACGTTGAACAAGCGATGAACGATTTCGCCGCTGCCACAGGACGCCAGTACCAGCCGTTTGAATACTACGGCCACCCGGAAGCGACCAAAGTCGTCATCCTGATGGGATCCGGCGTCGGCACCTGTGAAGAAGTGGTCGATACACTGTTGACGCGCGGCGAGAAAGTTGGCGTGGTGAAAATTCGCCTGTACCGTCCGTTCTCCGCCAAACATCTGCTAGCCGCCATTCCGCAAACGGCAAAGAGCATTGCGGTACTGGATCGTACTAAAGAGCCCGGTGCGCTAGCTGAACCACTGTATCTCGATGTGATGACCACGCTGGCCGAGGCGTTCTCCGCTGGTGAGCGTTCACTTATGCCACGTGTGATTGGTGGACGTTACGGGCTGTCTTCCAAAGAATTTACCCCGCAGTGCATACAGGCCATCTTTAATGAGTTAGCGCTTGCTAACCCACGACCACGCTTTACCGTGGGGATTTATGACGATGTCACTCACTTATCTCTGCCGCTGCCGGAACAGCACTTTCCAAGTAGTGCATCACTCGAGGCTCTGTTCTACGGTCTGGGCAGTGACGGTACTGTTTCTGCGACCAAGAATGCGATCAAAATCGTCGGTGAAACCACCCCGATGTTTGTGCAAGGCTACTTTGTCTATGACTCGAAAAAGGCCGGTAGTCTCACCGTTTCCCACATGCGCGTTGGCCCACACCCGATCAACTCCGCTTATCTGATCGATCAGGCCGATTTCGTCGCCTGCCATCAGTGGCAGTTTATCGACAAGTACAGCATGGTCGAGCGGCTAAAACCCGGCGGCGTTTTCCTGATTAACTCACCGTATAGCAGCGACGATCTGTGGCACCGTTTGCCGCAGGAGGTGCAGGCAGGGCTGAACCAGCGTAATGCCCGTGTGTACAGTATCAACGCCGCCAAAATTGCCCGCGAGTGCCATCTGGGGGCGCGCATTAATACCGTGATGCAGATGGCGTTCTTCCACCTGTCACAGATTCTGCCAGCGGATGTCGCGGTAGAAAAACTGCGCACTGCCATCGCCAAGAGCTACGGCAGTAAAGGCCAGGAACTGGTTGAGCGTAACTGGCAAGCACTGAGCGCCACGCTGGAAGCACTAGCAGAAATCCCGCGAGAAGCCGTCAATCCAGACAGCCCGCAACGCCCACCCGTGGTTTCCGACGCGGCACCCGATTTCGTCAAGACCGTCACAGCCGCAATGCTGGCTGGGCTGGGTGATACGCTGCCCGTTTCTGCCCTGCCGCCCGATGGCACCTGGCCGACCGGCACCACCAAGTGGGAAAAACGTAATATCGCGGAAGAAATTCCGCTGTGGCAACCGCAGCTCTGTACGCAGTGTAACCACTGTGTCGCCGCCTGCCCGCACTCAGCTATTCGTGCCAAAGTCGTCCAGCCCAATGCGATGGAGAATGCGCCAACTTCGCTGCAATCACTGGATGTGAAAGCGCGTGACATGCGCGGCCAGAAATACGTGTTGCAGGTCGCCCCTGAAGACTGCACCGGCTGTAACCTGTGTGTGGAAGTCTGTCCGGCCAAAGACCGTCAGAACCCAGAAATCAAAGCCATCAATATGGAATCCCGTCTGGATAATCTGACAGCAGAAAAAGAGAACTTCGATTTCTTCCTGCAACTGCCGGAGATCGACAAATCCACGCTGGAACGTATTGATATCCGTACCTCTCAGCTTATTTCTCCGCTGTTCGAGTATTCAGGAGCCTGTTCTGGCTGTGGCGAAACGCCATACATCAAGTTGCTGACACAGCTCTATGGCGATCGTCTACTGGTGGCGAATGCCACGGGCTGCTCGTCTATTTATGGCGGAAATCTGCCCACCACGCCGTGGACCACCGATGCCAATGGCCGCGGCCCAGCGTGGGCAAACTCGCTGTTCGAGGATAACGCCGAGTTCGGTCTGGGCTTCCGTCTGAGCGTCGATCAACATCGCCAACGTGCCGTGCGTTTGCTCAAGAAATTGGCACCGCAACTGCCGCAAGCTCTGGTGAACGCGCTACAGGAAGCGTCCATCGCGCCCGATCTGCGACGTCAGCAGATTGAACAGTTGCGTGGATTGCTGTCAGCAATCAATGATACCGATGCCAACGTGCTGGCAAGCGAAGCCGACCACTTTGTCGATAAATCTATCTGGCTCATCGGTGGCGACGGCTGGGCATATGACATCGGCTACGGCGGCTTGGATCACGTCATGAGCCTGAGCGAAAATGTCAACGTGCTGGTACTGGATACGCAGTGTTACTCCAACACCGGCGGCCAGCAGTCCAAAGCCACGCCGCTGGGCGCTGTGACCAAATTTGGCGAGAAAGGAAAACGCAAAGCGCGTAAAGATCTGGGCATCAACGTCATGATGTACGGCCATGTATACGTCGCGCAGATCTCGCTGGGTGCGCAATTGAACCAAACGGTGAAAGCAATTCAGGAAGCTGAGGCCTGGCCAGGTCCGTCACTGATTATCGCGTACAGCCCGTGTGAAGAGCATGGCTACGATCTGGCATTCAGCCACGATCAGATGCGTCAGTTGACGGCAACCGGCTTCTGGCCGCTCTATCGCTTCGATCCACGTCGCGCCGAAGAAGGTAAAGCGGCGCTGGTGACGGATTCTCGCCCACCATCAAGCAGCCTGAGCGAAACGCTGCTGAAAGAGCAACGCTTCCGCCGCTTGAATAGCATGATGCCGGAAGAAGCCGCGCAGCTCTATGAAGAGGCCGAGCTGGATCTACGCCGCCGCTTTGATTTCCTGACCATGATGGCAGGCAAGGCAGAGAAAAACCCGCAGGAATAATCCTTCATCCCAAACCGGCTTCGGCCGGTTTTTTATTTGCCGTTTTTATTATCCCTTTTCCTCTGTCATTGCCTTCTCACTTTCCTCTTTTACGCCGACTCATCAATACCATTTGGTTTGCTCCTTCCCCCGATAAACGGAGAACCGAATGAGGATTAATACTAAAGAATCCAACGCGGATAGCCCAGTTTGTCAGGCAGGGTAAAGAGGGGCTGACAAGAGACGCGTTACCTTATACTTTATGGGATTATTCGCTCGTTACGGTGTTAAATCGATCTCAACGTTGCAGAGGATGAAACATGAAGGGAAAGTTCGCACCATCGCAGATTGCACTGCACTGGCTGGTTTTTATGTTGCTCGTTGTCACCTACGCGACGATAGAACTACGTGGATTTGCTGAACGAGGTTCGTTGCTACGCACCGTGATGATTGTTACGCATTTTAGCTGTGGCGTAGCCATATTGGTTCTGATGCTGGCCCGCCTGTTGTTACGCCATCGCCATGCCTCGCCTGCGATTACGCCACCGCCGTCCCGTTTGCAGAATTTGCTGGGTTCACTCACTCACGCCGTTATTTATCTGCTGTTTATCGCTCTGCCGATACTGGGCGTTGCCTCACGCTATTACAACGGCCGCGACTGGATGCTTTTTGGTATCAGTATGCCAACATCCGCTACGCCGAATTTCGACCTTGCTGAAACGCTGATTGGCTGGCATGAAACGTTGGCACCGTTAGGGTACTGGCTCATTGCCCTGCACACCGCCGCCGCCCTGTTCCATCACTACGTCATGAAAGACAACACGCTGCTGCGCATGATGCCAGCCAAGCGCAATTAATCAGGCAAAGAAGGGGCAAGAATGAAAGTCGCGCTGGGACAATTCGCCGTTGACCGCGAATGGCAACAAAACGCCAAGACAATCGCCGAATTTATGTCGGCAGCACAGCAAAACGGTGCCGATCTGCTGGTGCTGCCTGAAGGTGTGCTGGCTCGCGATATCACCAACCCCAACATGGTGCTCACCGCCGCCCAACCGCTTGATGGCCCGTTTGTGTCGCATCTGCTGGAGGCCAGCAAAGGTAGTGACATGACAACCATGCTGTGTGTGCATATTCCAAATGACGAAGGGAAAGTCTGGAATACACTGCTGGCACTGCGCAACGGCGAGATCATCGCTCAATACCGAAAGCTGCATCTGTATGATGCGTTTTCCGTACAGGAATCGGAAAACGTTCTGGCAGGTGAAGTCATTCCGCCATTATTGACCATCGCTGGATTGAACGTCGGGCTGATGACCTGCTATGACATTCGCTTCCCTGAGCTCGCACGCCGTCTGGTGTTGGATGGCGCAGACGTACTCGTACTCCCTTCCGCCTGGATTAAGGGGCCGCTGAAAGAAGCGCACTGGGAGCTACTGGTGCGCGCAAGAGCACTGGAAAACACCACCTATCTCGTTGCCGTTGGCGAATGCGGCGCCAAGAATATCGGCAACAGCATGGTCGTCGATCCCTTAGGCGTTGTCGTGGTTCAGGCACCGGAAACTCCGGCGCTCATCTATGCCGACATTCAGCCAGAACGGCTGGCACATGCCCGTCAGGTTCTTCCGGTACTCGCTAATCGACGTTTTACAAAACCCATGCTGGAAGGGGAAAGCTGAGTTGGCGATATACTCGATAAACCCGCGCTCTTATTGGCGCGTCAAAAAGTGTGATTAGTTACACATGTTGTTTCCCTCAAAGGCCATTCTGCACATATAATGCGCATCCGGTCATTGTCGACCCTAGCAGCCCGGCCTCCCTATTCGGAGGCGCATTTATCACTCAAATAAAGAAATGAAAATGAGTATTCGCGCGATCTTTACTTTAGTTCTTGCAGCCGCCGCATTCAGCCAGGCCGCTTTTGCCGTTGTTTATCCTCTGCCTGCGGCTAACAGCCGACTAATAGGCGAGAATCTGGAAATCACCGTACCGGGAGATAGCACGCTGCCGTTGGAGCATTTTGCAGCACAGTTTCAAATGGGGCTGAGCAACATCATGGAAGCCAACCCGGATGCGGACGTCTATCTGCCCGTTCCCGGCAGCAAAATGGTGATTCCTCATCAGTTAATTCTGCCAGACGCACCGCGTGAAGGCATTGTCATTAACAGCGCAGAAATGCGTCTGTACTATTACCCGAAAGGCTCCAAGACAGTGGTGGTGCTACCGATCGGTATTGGTGAGTTAGGTAAAGATACGCCGATTAACTGGACAACCTCTGTTCAGCGCAAGAAAGCGGGTCCAACCTGGACGCCAACCGCGAAGATGCATGCAGAGTATGCCGCACGCGGTGAAACGCTGAAAGCCGTGTTCCCAGCAGGCCCGGATAACCCGATGGGGCTGTACGCGCTGTACATCGGTAACCTGTACGCCATCCACGGCACTAACGCCAATTTTGGTATTGGCCTGCGCGTCAGCCACGGCTGTGTTCGTCTGCGTGCTGATGATATTAAATATCTGTTCAACAACGTTCCGGTCGGTACACGCGTTCAGTTCATCAATGAGCCAGTGAAAGCCACCGTTGAGCCAGATGGTTCACGCTATGTCGAAGTTCACAATCCGTTGTCTCGCACAGTAGAAGAGTTCCATTCTGATTCTCCAGCACCGATCAGCATGACGCCAAAAGTGAGCAAGGTTCTGGCCGATGCCAGCGTGAACACCAGCGAAGTCGATCAGGCAATCCAGAGACGCTCTGGCATGCCGACCAAAATCAATGGTTTGATCGAAGAAGTCTCGCCGGCGATCCCGGTTGAATCTGTTGCTGCACCTGTCACTCCAGAAGCACAGTCACAAGACAGCCTAAATGCGGAACAAAACGCAGCCCCTGTTGAGTCACAAACGACGACAGAGGCCAACGCCAACCGTTCGTAATTGCCATGATGCGTTGGAAACCGACTTAGGTTTCCAACGCGTTTCTCAAACGCCCTACCGTTTACTCTTTCTGTGAAGCTTCCAGCGCTTGTGCCACATCTGCGATGATGTCGTCAATGTGCTCAATACCCACTGAAATTCTAACCAGATCCTCACTCACTCCCGCCTTCGCCAACTCTTCCGCATTCAACTGCCGATGCGTGGTACTTGCTGGATGGCATGCAAGCGATTTGGCATCACCAATATTGACCAGTCGTAAGATCATCTTCAGCGCATCAATAAAATGACCACCCGATGCTTTCCCGCCTTTGATGCCAAAGCTGATAATCCCGGATGCTTTACCTGAGGTAATTTTGTCGCAGTTCGCTTTGTATGGGCTATCCGGCAATGCGCCATAATTCACCCACGTCACCAGCGGATGCTGATTCAGGTAACCAGCCAGCGCCTCCGCATTGCTGCAATGGCGTTCGATACGCAGGCTGAGGGTTTCCAGTCCCTGCAACAACAAGAACGTGCTATGAGGGGAAAGCGCCGCGCCAGTATTGCGCAGCGGCACTACGCGGCAGCGCCCAATATAGGCCGCCGGACCGAAGGCTTCGGTATACACCACTCCGTGGTAAGAAGGATCGGGCTCATTCAGCAACGGGAAACGCGCTTTATTCGCAACCCAGTCAAACTTGCCAGAATCGATAATCGCCCCGCCGATCGTAGTGCCATGACCGCCAATATACTTGGTCAGCGAGTGGACGACGATATCTGCGCCGTGCTCAAAAGGTCGGCACAGCACAGGCGTCGCCACCGTGTTATCGACAATAACCGGAACACCATGACGATGTGCAATCTCCGCGATTTTGGCAATATCCACGATATTACCCGCCGGATTCCCGATCGACTCACAGAAAACCGCGCGAGTGCGTTCATCAATCAGCGATTCCAGCGTCGTAAAATCATCGAAAGAGGCCATCCGTACCTCAACCCCCTGACGCGGCAATGTGTGAGCAAACAGGTTATAGGTGCCGCCATACAACTGGCTGGTGCTGACGATATTGTCCCCAACCTGCGTGAGTGCCTGAAGCGAATAGCTAATTGCCGCCATGCCGGACGACAGTACCAGCGCACCAACCCCGCCTTCAATGGCCGCCAGTCGCTGTTCCAGCACCGCATTTGTCGGGTTCATAATACGGCTATAGATATTGCCTGCCACCTTCAGATCAAATAGATCGGCACCGTGTTGCGTGTCATCAAAGGTGTAAGAGGTTGTCTGATAAATCGGCACAGCGGCGGACTTCGTTGTCGCTTCAGATTCATAACCGTGATGTAGCGCGAGGGATTCAAGTTTCATCTTACGGGCCTTTTTGTTGATCGTTGGAGTGAGGAAAATATTGAGACAAAATAGCAGACTACAATCGGGAAAAGCACTTGATGATGTAGAAGAAATGGAGATAAGTTAGTAAAAACAAGACTAAATTTCAGCGTTACATTATTACGCTGGAGCCCCCTCGCAAAACCACACACTACTGCTAGACCGAACCGGAAAAAGCGATAAAATTTGTGCAGAGGAAAAAATGTGCGCACCGTAACCTATCTACTCGTATCGTATTGCACCGTCTGCAAATCACAGCTACTTTTAACGTCATGGATCTCCCCACCCGAAAGCGCAATAAATGACTGATAAAATAAAAAATATCGCCACCTGTGAATTGCCTGCCAGCGTCCAATTCCCTCTCTACGATCGTCGGGCGCTAAAGCCGCGTATCGTCCATATCGGTTTTGGCGCTTTTCATCGCGCTCATCAGGCGCTGCTCACCGATCGCGTTCTGAATAAGGTGGAAGGAGACTGGGGGATTTGTGAGGTCGTGTTATTCAGCGACGACACCATGATCAATGCATTGCGACAGCAGGATCACCTGTTTACCGTGCTGGAAAAAGCCGCAACGGGCAACCAACCGATTGTCGTCGGTGCTGTGTGTGAATCGCTACATGCCAAAATAGAAGGCATTGATGCCATTATTGAGAAACTTGCCGCACCAGAAACCGCCATCGTCTCCCTGACAATTACCGAAAAAGGCTATTGTATGGACGGTTCGAGCGGCAAATTGGATCGTGCCAATAAACTGATTCAACAGGATCTCGCCGATCCGCGTCGTCCTGCCTCCGTACCAGGATTGCTAGCGGAAGCACTGCGCTTGCGCCACGAACGCGGGATTGCGCCATTCACCGTACTCTCCTGTGATAACGTGCCAGAGAATGGTAAAACGGCCAAAGCTGCCGTACTGGAATCAGCAGGAATCAACGATCAGAGTCTGATCGAGTGGATCAAGATTAATGTTTCCTTCCCAAATACGATGGTGGATCGCATTGTTCCTGCGGCAACGCCAGAAGCATTGCAGGAAATTGCAGACCACCTTGGTGTTACCGATCCCTGTGCGATAGCCTGTGAGCCGTTTATTCAATGGGTGATCGAAGATCGTTTCACCGCCGGACGTCCCGAATGGGAAAAAGCGGGCGTACAGCTAGTACATGATGTCCTGCCGTTTGAAGAAATGAAACTGCGCATGTTGAACGGCAGCCACTCATTTTTAGCCTATCTTGGCTATCTCGCCGGGTATAATCACGTCAGCGATTGTATGAACGACGAGAACTATCGTCGGGCGGTGTCTCATCTCATGTTATTGGAGCAGGCACCGACACTCAGCGTGGTGGATATCGATCTGAAAGACTACGCCGTTCAGTTGCTTGCTCGTTTTTCCAACCCAGCGCTCAAACATCGGACTTGGCAAATTGCAATGGACGGTTCACAGAAGCTGCCTCAACGCATGTTGGAATCGCTACGTTGGCATGTGCGTAATGGAGGAGACTATCGTGCTCTGGCATTGGGGATCGCGGGTTGGATGCGCTATGTCAGCGGAAAAGATGATGCGGGCAACCCGATCGAAATTCGCGATCCGTTGGCTGACAAGCTTGGGCACATCGTTTCGGAAACCTCAGATAGTGCCGAACGGGTCAGTGCGTTTCTCAATATTCGTTCTATTTTCGGCGAGGACCTGCCAGTAAACCACGATGTATTCAATGCCATCGCACAGGCTTATCTGAAGCTGCGCGATCACGGCGCAAAGAACACCGTGGCCGCACTGATACACGACGTTAAATAATAATAAACCCAAGCAGCGCAAGGTAAATCGCACTTTGGATGCCTAGCCCCAGAGTGCGGCTTTTGCCTTTTGTTTCATCCAGCCACGGCAGCGCTGACCAACTCATTCCCCCACCAATAACCGCGATCGCCAACATCGCTACGGCGATCAGCCAGACAAGCTTATCCAGCAGCGAATTGGGAAATAAAATTTGCAATGCGGAAACCACAAGAAACAGCGTGACGCAGCGTAATACCCCGACCAAGATACCCGCACGATCTCTCAACCCACGCGGGGCCGAAGAAGGTAACCAAGCCTGAAAAGCAAACAACCCAACCACAGCAATAAAAATCACATAAATAATGGCGTAGACCAGCAAATGACTCACGTTACGGCTCCTGATGAGGGAATACGATAAAGCACACGGCTCGGGATGATGACGCCATTTTCTCTATAAGGTCAATGCGTTATTGCACACTATGCTATCGATTTGTCGGGCAGGGCTCAATATTTCCTCGTCACCTGTTTGCATACATACTACCTCACCGTAATAAATATACACATTTTGTAAATTAAGAACACAAAATGAAAATCAAAAAAAAATAAAAAGCAAATTAAAATATTTGATTTCATGATCAACCTGACAGATCGTCATTAAAAGCGCTCGAAAGCGTGATCGTCAGTTTACTTTCTTTTCAATAGAGCAAATTATAAAGAAATGATAGTTCAATTGAACTGAAATATTGTTTCATATTTGTAATTAGGCTGATCATGAATAAACCAATCTCTTTTAAACACACCTTCTGCTACGGCAGTGCAAACCTGCTTGGCAGTGGCGCGCTCGCTATCAGCGGCGCATGGCTGATGTACTTTTACACCACATTTTGTGGATTAACATTGGTTCAAGCTGCTGCTATTTTCTCCGTCGCCAGCATCATTGATGCTATCAGTAACCCGATCATGGGGTACATCAGCGATAACTTCTACAACACCCGTATTGGTCGCCGATTTGGACGCCGACGCTTCTTTATTTTGCTGGGTGCCCCTTTGGTTCTGGTCTACCCCATGCTGTGGGTTGAAGGCTTTGGCTTCTGGTACTATCTGGCGACATACGTGCTGTTCGAGCTGATTTATACCTCGATCATGGTGCCGTATGAAACGCTGGCTACCGAAATGACCTCTGACTTTAAACTGCGCTCTAAGCTGACAGGTTCTAAAGCCATTTTCGGTAAAATCGCCAACTTTCTGGCAGCATTCATTCCAGGACAGTTTATTGCCGTCTACGGTAAAGACTCTGCGACCCCCTTCTTCTACACCGGTCTGGTCTATGGTGCCATTATGTGTACTGCGATGATCGCACTGTATATGACATCCTGGGAGCGTCCGGTAAACGAAATCGTCCGTGAAAGCACATCCAGCCTGTGGCAGGCCATGAAAAAACTGAGCGTAGATATGGCCTCCACCTTCCGCCTGCGTATTTTCCGCAAGCATCTGGGGATGTACCTGTTTGGCTTCGGCGCTGAATGGCTTTTCGCTTCCGCATTTACCTACTTCATCGTCTTTGGCCTGAAACAGAATACGGCGCTGGTGTCACACCTCAACAGTTTCAGCTCGGTCATGCAGCTAATTTCTACCGCAGCCTTCATCGGTATTTGCGTGAAAATGGGCTTTGCACGGCCGTTCCGTCTGGCACTGATGGTGGTGATTGTCAGCGTATTGGCCTATGCCGCGCTCTATTTTGCGAACTGGTCAGAAGACATGACTATCTTCGTCCTGTTTGCCATTACCGCGGTATTTGGCTTGAGCACTGGCGGTATCTACTACATTCCCTGGACGGTTTATACCTTCCTGGCCGATGTGGATGAAGTCCTGACCGGACGTCGCCGTGAGGGTATTTACGCAGGTGCAATGACGTTTGCTGGCAAAATGGTACGTTCCGTCATTGTCTTCGCAATGGGCTGGACGCTGAGCCAATTCGGCTTTGTCTCTGGGCAATCTGTACAGCCGGAATCTGCCGTGCAGGCGATTGTTGGCGTGTTCTCACTGGGCGTTATCGCTCTGGCGCTGGTAGCAATTTACTACACGACGCAGATGAAGCTGGATCGTAAGAACCACGGCATTCTGCTAGAAGAGATTGCACGTATCAAAGCGGGTGGAGCCATTAGTGATATACCGCCTCATGCTCGCGCTGTTGCGGAAGAGTTGACGGGTTGGGAATATGAGAAGTGCTGGGGTAACAACCCGTTAGGTGTTCAGTCAGAAGAGACAAAACCACAGGTTGCGACGGCACAGCATTAATTGGAACCCGTCATCGATTGAAAACAGGCGGTTATTAAAAACCGCCATCAGTTAAAAGCGGCCATCACTTAAAAACAATCAGCCCAATCTTGTATTGGGCTGATTCATTTTGGTTTTTTGATTAGCTAAGTGAGCAAGACATAGCAGGCGATCGTCTCAATCACCTGCCGAAATGCAGGGTTAAATCAGCGCGGCTTCTTTCAATTCACTTTTCAGGTAGGCGTAGTATATCGGGGCGGCAATGACACCAGACAAGCCGAATGCCGCTTCAAATACCAACATCGCTAATAGGATTTCCCACGCATGTGCTTTAATCCTCGTCCCGACAATTTGTGCATTCAGGAAATACTCAAACTTGTGAATCAGCATCAAATACACCAGTGCAACCAACGCGATCGGCAACGAAAGGGATAAACCAGACAGAAAAACGATCGAGTTGGAAATCAGGTTACCGATAACCGGTAGCAAGCCAAAAACAAAGGTGAGCACCACCAGCGTTTTGGCAAACGGTAGATGAACACCGAACAGCGGCAGAGCACCAAGAATAAAAATAGCAGACAGCACTGTGTTAACCGCAGAAATTTTCACCTGGGCAAAAACAATATTGCGAAACGATGCCGACAGCAGCGAAACCCGACGTAGCAATTCCGCTTTCAGTAATGGTTTTTCCGTGTCCTGATCGACGTTATAAAGTGAGACTATCGCCCCAAGCACCATACCGATGAGCATTGTCACAAATCCATGCAGGAAACTTTTCCCCATGTTCTGCAACATCACAATGTGCGCCTGAACCCATTGCAACAACTCATGCTGAAGCTCTTCAATACTGACCGGCAGATACCCCGGCAAGTAGTGAACAATTTGCTGCTGGATGTCATTAAGGATATAGCCAATGCGCACGTTGAACGCGGCGGTATCCTTCATTTCTTGCATCAACAATCCGACCAAGCTGCCAAACAAGAGACTCAACAAACTGACTACCAGCGTGCTGATCACCGCAACCACAATCCAGCGGGCACGTTTACCGCTGATGACCCGTTGAAAATAGGGGGTCAGCAAATTGACAATTTCATACACCAAAAAACCGGCAATAAAGCAGGCCAGCAGGCGTAAAGGCAGCAATATAAACAAGCCACCCATAATAAAGAAAAAGCTCAGCAGGCGAGCTTGTTTCAGGTTCAGTAACTGCATGATGACATCCCGTATGAAGAGGCAACGCCGAGAATACCCTTTGTGGAGTATGCTACGCCTTTTTCGGCATCAACAGATTGATATATATGCGCTAGATTTATGTCTATTCTGCGAGTGATAACCAACCAGATAACAAACGAGGAGTATTTTTGGTGTTTTATCGGTGAAATACCAGCAGTGTTTTAGCTCGGACGGATATCAATCCACCAGGAAAAACGCGTTGTTACCTTCACGGGTAGCGTCCGTGTCACTGCATCAAGTAGGCGATCGGTCTCTTGTAGCGGAAAAACGCCCGAAATCCGTAGATTCGCAACAGCAGAATCTACATGAAAATACCCATTGTGATAGCGGGAAATTTCATTGATGAACTGCCCTAGCGGCATGCCATCCGCGACCAGTTGCCCCTTGCGCCAACTCTGGCGGAAACTCTCAGCGGGTGCGGGTTCGCTGCATTTGTCACGGGTAAAAATAACCTGCTGCCCTGCTATCACGCGCTGCGCGGCAGGCACTGCCGTTTGTAGCAAAACCTCACCGCGAAAAACAGAGAGCACGCTATGAGTGGACGTATAGCGTAGCGCCAATTGGCAAGAGTGCGCCGCGGCGGTGAGATCGCCATGCGGGGTGGTCAACCTGACTGCATGAGCTGTTTGGTTGTCCAGCATCAATTCACCTTTGATCAATTGAAACGTCAGCGGCTGAGACAACGCGGGGTCGCCCTGCTGATTCAATGCCGAATCCGTATTGAGCCAGAGGGTCATCCCCGTTTCGATGCTGAGCTCACGGGTTTCTCCCTTCCCGGTACGGTAATCCGCAGCATAGCTTTCCCACGGCAGGCTAAAACCTACGCCGCCAGTCATGCTCGCAATCACCAACAATTTGAGTATGCGTCGGCGTTCTTCACCCCGCTTGCTCAACACCGAAGAGGCTAATTGGCTGTCTACCGCATGGAAGCGAGCATGAACCTGTTCAACCTGCTGCCAGGCAAGCCGATGGGCTTCATCTTGATGTAACCAACGCTGCCATGTCTGGCGATCGTGTTCGGAACAGTCTTCGTCATACAGCGTGGCATACCACTCAGCGGCGGCATAAAGAACGTCTTTCGGAATAGAGGATGTGATAGAGGAAATCATAAGTCCTGACACAATAGACAATTCAGCATTGCCTGTGCCATATATTTTTTCACCATCCGCTCGGAAACGGCTAATTGTTCAGCCACCTGTCGGTAGGTCAGGCCGTCAAGATGAACCAATAGGAATGCCTGACGCACTTTCCCCGGCAACGTCGATAGCATCTGTTCGATGGCCAGCAACGCATCAACCGCCATCGCCTGCTGCTCTAACGAGGGCGAAAAGGTAAACTCTTGCTCTGCCAGCACCTGAAGGTAGGCATTTTCGATGTCTTTGCGTCGCCAGTGGTTCACCATCAGCCCGTGAGCCACGGTCGTCAGCCAGGCACGCGGCTCACGAATACGATCGGTCTGATGCTGGCAGATTAAACGTAGAAACGTATCCTGTGCCAGATCGGCAGCCTGCTGTGAACACCCCAAACGCCGACGCAACCATGCCTGTAACCAAGCATGGTGCTCATAATAAATCTGCTGAACGCTTAAGGTTTCAGGCTGATGGGGGCAGGCAACGGCAGGACTCTTCACGGCATTCGCTCAATGTGACAGCAATGAAATGATTTTCATTATCATTAAAAGCAAAGTCAACGACTATTCACGCCTATCGTGCTGATTACGGTAAAAAGGAGAGGGTTACATGGCGTGTGGTACAAAGAGAAAGAAGCTCAAAGACTAATGTCGATCGTTTAAGCATCGAGATACACAAAGCACCACGAGCAAGGTGTCCCTGCGGAAACCTCATCCCCATGTTTTTCCTAAAAATGAGCTTGAGCAGCCAGTATTCGGGAATACGGCATCGCATAGGGGAAATAGAAGAAGCGACAAACATTGGAGCCGAACCTAAAATCGACACCGTCAGCACAAAACACATAATTCACAGACAAATCAAAAAGTTAAAATTAACCTCCAATCACTTTCCTTCCGCATTTCTTCACATATCTCAGTCAATAAAATACGTATTTCGCCGTGGGATATCCCAGCCGGGCCGACTTCTGTGGCGTAGATCACTCAAGACATCCACCTTTCCACTTAGAAGTGGAAAATTACTCGCTACAAACTCTTAACGTCAAACGTTAGTTTTATACCAAGGCCATTAATGGGGTAAGACGAGTGAATAACGGAGCGGTAATGAACGACGTTGGAGATCGGGCGAAGCAAACAGCAACCCTCGCCGAGCGTATGCTGGCGCAAATTTATACCTTGCTAAGCCACCACGACATCACACCGAACGCAGTACAGCAACAGATGCTGACTTCTCATGTCCGCGCGATGGCTCATCGGTCCGTGACCGGCGAACCGCTGCCGGATGTGGACGCCAGCCTGTTTGACGAAATTTCGCCAGAGTCGATGGATCTTGCTCACGACGTGGTGGAGGAATTTGGCAACCTCCCAGAGGAAGAGGCCTGGCTGCTGTCAGTCCACTTTGAAGTAGCGAAAAACAACCTATAAGGAACGGAAGATGGAACAGATTACCGTCATCATTGGCGATCGTTTAGGCAAAGGCCAGAAAGTGGCAGCAGGTGTTGAAAAAGCAGGAGGCCGTGCGGTTGTCGTACCCGGTGTCGCGGCGGATATGAAGCTGGGCGATGTGATGAAAGCGGAAAACGCAACTTTCGGCATTTCATTTTGTGGTAGCGGCGGCGCTGGTGCTATCACGGCACAGAATAAGTACGGCTACAAAGCCAAGTACGGCATGCGCTCTGTTGAGGAGGGTGTCACCGCCATCAACGAAGGCTGCAACGTACTAGGATTCGGTTTTATGGATAAAGAAGAATTAGGCGAACGTCTGGTACTGGCGTGGCAAAAAAAGTACGGCGTATAACCATGAAAGAACAATTCACCACTACGGTCAGGGTTAAGGGAAAAGGTGACGCAAAAACGCGCGCCTTCGCCGATGCACTGAACCATGTTCAAGCCGCGGTGATGAAGGCGTCACCGCATATTTTACTGCGTATTGAACCACAGGATGTGCAGGTTGTTCATGCGCACGAAACGGCGCGTAAAGAGGCGTTTTTGTTCCTCTTTCTGCGTCGAGAAAGACGCACGTACAGCGTGGAGCTGGACGTTACCGTCAACGTGACCGCCATCAATCTCGATAAAGTGGATTTTGTCACGACATAACTCAACGCATATCCAGTTCTTCGCCCCCTTAGAGGGCGGATTTACAAGATAGAAGAGGGCTGACTGATGTTCTTAATCATACTAATAAAATCGCTCATCATTGGCGGCCTGGTTGGCGTCGGCGTTGGTGCAGGGGCTGCACGCATGTTTCATGCGCCGACCACTCAGGGAATGGGCGCATTTCGTACACTGGGCGAACTGAACTCTTGTGAAGGGGATCCGGCGTCACATTTCTCCTTCGGCCTGGGCTTCTTTTTTAACGCCTGGGCATCCTCCGTTGCGGCAGGTTCTTTCACTCAGGATGTTGACCACCGCATTATCCCAAACTGGGGCGCGGCGGCGTTGATGGTGAAAAACCGCAATGTTGGCGAAACCCTGCACGATCCAAAAAAGATGGCCATTGCTTGTGGTCTGATTGGCATGATCGTGGTGACTTTCCTTAATCTGACCGCCTCTTCCGTACCCGCAGCGCTACAGGTGACCGCCGTTAAGGTGCTGGTTCCCGCAGCCAATCTACTGGTGAATATCGTGATGCCAGTGATCTTCTGGCTAGCGGCAATTGACGCAGGCAAAAAATCCGGCTTCTGGGCTACCGTTTTCGGTGGTTCAGCACAACTGATTATGGGGAACGCCGTACCGGGACTGGTTCTGGGTATTCTGATTGGTAAAGGTGTGGAAGAAAGCGGCTGGAACCGCGTTACTAAAGTGATGATGACAGCCATTGTTGCGCTGTTCGTGCTGAGCGCCTTCTTCCGTGGTTTCGATCTGAAAGTGATCGCCTCCTTCAACCTGAGCGCGCCGAACTGGCTGGAGCTCATCCACAATTCGCTCAGCGGTAAATAAGGAAAGACGATGGAACAGAATAAAGGCTTTTGGTACGCCGACTGGTCATTCCCAATTTTCGTCGGCCTGCTCTCTTCCGGCGTCTTCGCCGGAACACATATGTATTACCTGTACGGTATTGGCGCGTTTAACGAAGTCGCGTTCGTATCAATGCTACGAGCCGGGATGGATACCGGTGTCTACGGTGCGGTAGCAGCGTTCGGGGCCAGCTTCCTGTTCGCCCGTATTATTGAAGGTTCGCTGGTGGGGATCCTCGATATCGGCGGCGCAATCCAGACCGGCGTGGGTCTCGGCGTTCCAGCACTACTGCTTGGTGCGGGGTTTGTGTTTCCGGTAGCGAACTTTGTTGCTTCTCTGGCGACAGGTCTGGTGATCGGTTTGGCGATTGGCTACCTGATTATTCTGGCTCGTAAATTTACTATCAACCAAAGCGACTCCACCTACGGTGCAGACGTGATGATGGGCGCGGGTAACGCCTCTGGTCGCTTCCTTGGCCCATTGATCATTCTCAGCGCGATGACGGCTTCAATTCCAATCGGCATCGGTTCTTTAGTCGGCGCACTACTGTTCTATCTCTGGCAAAAGCCGATCACCGGAGGCGCGATCTTGGGAGCGATGCTGCTGGGCTCCCTCTTCCCAATCGCCCTCTGACACACACGGGCACTGAGGTGCCCGTTACCACTGGAGATATGTATGTTTGATTTACTCCTGCGCCGGGCACGTTTGGCTGACGACACAGTAACGGATATTGCCATCAAATCGGGGAAAATCGTCGCATTGGGAGAGATCCACGGCCCAGCACTCAAAACCATCGACCTGCACGCAGCGCACTACGTGAGTGCCGGTTGGATCGATTCCCATGTGCACTGCTACCCGCACTCCCCTATCTACCATGACCAGCCAGACAGTGTGGGGATCGCCACAGGTGTAACCACAGTGATTGATGCCGGCAGCACCGGCGCTGATGACGTGGATGATTTTTACACCGTTACCCGCCAGGCAGTGACTGAGGTATACGCGCTGCTGAATATCTCTCGCGTAGGGCTTATCGCACAGAATGAACTGGCCAATATGGCAAATATTGATGCCGAGGCTGTGCGCAACGCGGTGAAGCGTCACCCCCATTTTATTGTCGGCCTGAAAGCACGTATGAGCAGTAGCGTGGTCGGCGAGAACGGTATCGCGCCTCTGGAGCGCGCAAAGGAAATTCAGAAAGCAAACGGCGAACTACCATTAATGGTACACATTGGTAACAACCCGCCGAACCTTGATGAAATTGCCGATCTGCTAACCACAGGGGACATCATTACTCACTGCTATAACGGCAAACCGAATCGTATTCTCACCCCTAGCGGTGAGCTGCGAGCATCGGTGGCGCGTGCGATTGCGCGCGGTGTGCGGCTGGATGTCGGACATGGCAGCGCCAGTTTCAGCTTTGCCGTGGCGCAGCAGGCGATTGCTTTGGGGATTTTGCCACAAACCATCAGTTCCGATATTTACTGTCGCAATCGCATCGATGGCCCAGTGCGAACGCTTGCAAACGTGATGTCCAAATTCCTCGCCATCGGCCTATCACTGCCACAGGTGATTGCCTGCGTGACCAACAATGCCGCCGCCGCCCTGCATCTGGAGTGTAAAGGTCAGCTTATCGTCGGTTATGACGCCGACCTGACGATCTTCGATCTCCGCAAACAACCAATACGATTTACCGATGCGGAAAACAACTGTTTGCAGGCTGACCAGTTACTGACGCCATTGGCCGCCATGCGTATGGGAAAAATCTATCTGACCGAACAAGGGAGTGCAGAACATGCCTTCGATTTATGAAAAGTACCAGTTAAAACGCGTCATCAATGCCTCGGGGCGCATGACCGCACTCGGTGTTTCCACGCCACGTCCAGACGTGGTGGATGCGGTATTAAGCGGCATGAACCACTACTTCGAAATGAAAGATCTGGTGAACAAAACCGGTGAATACATCGCCAGGTTGTTAGAGGTTGAAGGCGCAACCGTGGTGTCATGCGCATCGGCAGGAATTGCTCAATCTGTTGCGGCAGTGCTGGTACGCGACAGCGACTGGCTGCTGGAAAACTTGCACAGCACGGCGATAGATAACAACGAAATCGTGCTACCACGCGGCCATAACGTTAACTTCGGCGCACCAGTCAGCACCATGGTTGCGCTGGGCGGCGGCAAAGTAGTGGAAGCGGGCTACGCCAACGAGTGCTCCGCAGACCAACTGGCAGCGGCAATTTCGTCGCGCACAGCGGCGATCCTCTACATTAAATCCCACCATTGTGTACAAAAGAGCATGCTCAGTGTTGAACAGGCTGCTGCGGTAGCGCGCAAACACAACGTGCCGCTGATTGTCGATGCAGCAGCGGAAGAAGATTTACAGCGCTACTACCGTGCGGGAGCCGACCTGATTATTTACAGCGGTGCGAAAGCGATTGAAGGGCCAACCAGCGGGCTGGTGATCGGTAAAACACAATATGTGGAGTGGGTGAAACGCCAGACAGCAGGTATTGGCCGCGCAATGAAGGTAGGCAAAGAAGGCATCCTCGGCCTGACTTGCGCTATAGAGCACTACCTCAGCGCAAATAAAGAGAGCGGTACGGAAATGGTCGCCAAAATGACGCCGTTCCTTGAGCATCTCAATACCCTGAATGGCGTTAGCGCCCGTGTGGTGTGGGACAGCGCTGGGCGTGATATTGCCCGCAGCGAAATAAAATTTGATGAAGCCACTACCGGTATTGCCACTGCCGAGCTGGTTAGCGCTCTAAAACAAGGGGAATATGCTATCTACTTCCGTGGCTACAAAGCCAATGAAGGGATTATCGAAGCCGATGTACGCAGCGTGACGGCCGACCAGTTAGAGATCGTTTACCGCCGTATCGCCGAAGAATTGAACAAGGAGCACACCGCATGAAACTGACACCGAATTTTTACCATGACCGTATATGCCTGAATGTGCTGGCGGGTAGCAAAGAGAACGCCAGTGAGATTTACGACGCCGCCGAAGGGCATGTACTGGTCGGTGTGCTGTCAAAAAACTACCCGGATGTGGCAAGCGCCGTGGCGGATATGCGTGACTATGCCGAGCGTATCAATAACGCGCTCTCTATTGGCCTTGGTGCGGGCGATCCGAACCAATCGGCGATGGTCAGCCTCATCGCCCGTGAAGTACAGCCGCAACACGTCAACCAGGTATTTACCGGTGTGGCAACCAGCCGCGCACTGCTGGGCCAAAACGACACCGTGGTGAACGGACTGGTGTCACCGACCGGTACGCCAGGTCTGGTAAAAATTTCCACCGGGCCACTAAGCAGCCAGACAACGGACGGCATCGTGCCAATCGATACCGCTATTGCCCTGCTAAAAGATATGGGCGGTAGCTCGATTAAATACTTCCCGATGGGCGGCCTGAAATGCCGTGATGAGTATCAGGCCGTCGCTGAAGCCTGTGCGCGTAACGGGTTCTGGCTGGAGCCGACTGGCGGTATCGATCTGGATAACTATAGCGAGATCTTACAAATCGCTCTGGATGCAGGAGTCAGTAAAATCATTCCGCACATTTATAGCTCTATTATTGATAAGGTAAGCGGCGACACTCGTCCATCTGATGTTCGCCAACTGCTGGCAATGACCAAAGCGCGAGTGTAACGGGCTCAGGACTTAAGACTACGCGAGGAGACCGACGTGCGATTCCCTAACCAACGTTTAGCGCAACTGTTTATAATGTTGCAAAACGAGACACTGCCACAGGATGAGTTAGCACAACGGCTATCGGTGTCCACGCGTACCGTTCGAGCAGATATCACTGCATTAAACGCGCTGTTGGAACAACACGGTGCGCAGTTTATTCTGGCGCGTGGTAGCGGTTATCAGTTGAAAATCGACGATGAAACGCGTTACCAGACGTTACAAACCACCCGCTCGCGCGCACTGCGCATCCCCCGTAGCGGGCAGGAACGCGTGCAATATCTGGTGGTCAGGTTTCTAACCTCAGCGTTCTCCCTCAAACTTGAAGACCTGGCGGACGAATGGTTTGTCAGTCGTGCCACGTTGCAAAATGATATGACCGAAGTGCGGGAGAGACTCTCCCGCTACCAATTAATACTGGAGACGCGTCCGCGCCACGGTATGAAGTTGTTCGGCAGCGAAATGTCTCTGCGCGCCTGTCTGACCGATCTGCTATGGGAATTGACGCAACAGAACGCGAAAAGCCCGCTGCTCACTGAAGAAACGCTTAATCTGGGTGTACCGGAGGCGCTCGCTTCTATCCTGCATGATTGTTTTAGCCATCATCACATTCGCCTCACCGATGAGGGAGATTTGTTTATTCGCCTCTACTGTGCGGTGGCGATACGCCGCATCAGTGAAGGTTATCCCTTGTCGGAATTTAGCGCCGAAGATGGCGATGACAACGTGCGTGACGCAGCGAAAGATATTTCGGCAGCGTTGCAACAGTTGGCGGGGAAACCGCTGGCTGCCGCCGAAGAGCACTGGTTGCGGGTGCATATTGCCGGACGGCGCGTACAGGAACTCGTACCAAGCACCATCAGTGCCGATGACGATGAAACGCTAGTGAACTACATCCTCGACTATATCAACACGCACTATAACTACAACCTGCAAGATGATGTGCAACTGCACGCAGATTTGCTGACGCATATCAAGACCATGATCACCCGTGTACGTTACCAGATAATGATCCCTAACCCACTGTTGGATAACATCAAACAGCACTATCCGATGGCGTGGGATATGACGCTGGCGGCAGTCTCAAGCTGGGGAAAATACACACCATATGTAATCAGCGAAAACGAGATTGGTTTCCTGGTGTTGCATATCGGCGTAGGGCTTGAGCGGCATTACAACATCGGCTACCAGCGCCAACCACACGTGTTACTCGTGTGCGACGCCGGTAATGCAATGGTGCGGATGGTTGAGGCAGTGCTGGCGCGTAAGTATCCACAGATTATCGTTACGCGTACCGTGACTCTGCGCGAGTATGAACAGTGTGAGGACATCGTCGAAGATTTCGTGATTTCCACGGCACGCATTAGCGAAAAAGATAAACCGGTGGTCACCATCGCCCCGTTCCCTACCGACTACCAGTTAGAGCAAATCGGTAAGCGAGTGTTGGTGGATCGCACTCGCCCGTGGATGCTAGAGAAGTATTTCGACGCGACGCATTTCCGCATTATTGATGGCACGATCGATCAGCAAACGCTGTTTACTACCCTGTGCGATCAGCTCCGTGATGAAGGTTTTGTCGATACAACGTTCCTCGATTCGGTGGTCGAGCGTGAAGCGATTGTCAGCACTCTGTTCGGCGAAGGGATCGCGCTGCCGCATTCACTGGGACTGCTGGCGCAAAAAACCGTGGTCTACACCGTATTAGCCCCACAAGGGATCCAGTGGGGAGAAGAAACCGCATATGTGATCTTTTTGCTAGCGATTAGCAAGCGCGAGTATGAAGAGGCAATGGCTATCTACGACATCTTTGTCACCTTTCTGCGTGAACGCGCCACGACAAGATTGTGTGCCTGTACGGATTTTGCAGCATTCAAGACGCTAGCAATGGAATGTGTCAGCCGTTTTTGAGAGCGGTTCTCCCAAAAGGGCAAGGGGGGAACACGGCACCCGCCAGATGCCGCACTCCCGTTGTGAAACCGAAAAAATATTTTAAATAAAATACTGATGTCGGCCCCTTCAGCGTAACGATTACCAGCGATAGCTGACATTCGCGCTAACGTTACGGCCTTCGCCGTAGTAGCACCAGAAATCGCAAGCACTGACATACTCACGGTTTGTCAGGTTGGTGGCATTAACCTGCAAGCGCCAGTCTTTACTGAAATCATAGGCGATCATCGCATCCCATAATGTATAAGCAGGGACTTTCAAGTTTCGGCTTTCAATTTTATCGCCGAATGAACTCCCAACATAACGTACGCCGCTCCCAACCGTCAGCCCTTCGAGCGGGCCAGAGAAGGCATAGGTTGCCCATGCGGAAGCGCTATGTAATGGCAAGCCTGCCAGACGTTTTCCAACTTCCTCAACGGTGCCGGACTTCGTTGTCTCAACTTTGTTGTACGTGTAGTTGGCTGTCACCGAAAGGCCGGAATATACCTCACCGCTCAGCTCTAACTCGACACCACGAGAACGTGCTTCACCGGCTTGTACCCGGCGAATAGGGTTATTGATATCTGTGGTTAGGATATTTTCCTGATTCAGATTGAAAACAGCAGCAGATGCATAGCCATTAACCCCACTAGGGGTGTACTTAACACCAACCTCAGTTTGTTTGCCCATCGTCGGTTGATATTGCCGTCCTGATGCATCGTAATCGGCGATAGGCAGGAAAGATTCTGCATAGCTGATATAAGGAGAAACTCCGTTGTCAAACAGATAGATCACTCCCGCAGACTTCGTGAATTTGGAATCATCCGTCCGGGAATCAATCCCCATGATTTCATTTTGCGTACGTGATTTTGACTGGTCGTAACGCCCACCCAGCAAGAAGATCAAACGTTCATCATATTTGATCTGGTTCTGGATATAGTAACCATTCTGATGACGGCCGGAGCGATGGTAGGAAAGCTGATCGTCGCGCAGCATATAGTTGCCATAGACTGGGTTGAAAATATCAATCGGGTCATTAATGAACTGATACTGTGCTGAATTATAAGGTGATAAATCAGCATCGCGGCTTTGTGTATTGGCTCGGCGATAGTCAAAACCAAGCAGCAGGGTATTTTCAATACTTTCCCACTGCCATTCACCCACTAAACGGTTATCCGTAGCCCAGTTCTGCGCAAAACCATCGCGGTAGGTCAGCCCACGGCTGGCGCGACGTTCATCCACCATACCTATTGCATAGGCATTGCGCAGATCCAAATTCAGATAGGCGTAGTTTAGGTTCTGGTGGAACGTCCAGGTATCGTTGAAATGATGCGTGAACTCATAGCCCAGGTTGAACTGTCGGCTGTCGTGGCGGTTCATTCCCGGTTCACCCAGCGAGGTTCTATAGCCCACTTTGCCAAACGGCGTGCCCTGTAATGTGCCGTATGGCAGCTTAAAGCCGTTGGTAGTATCGGACTTCGTATCCATGTAGCTGGCTAACACGGTCAATTCCGTGTCTTCTCCGAGGAACGTGACGCTCGGTGCCAGATAAAAGCGCTTGCTCTTCGAGAAATCCATCTCGCCCGAGGTATCACGCGCCAGCGCGACAACCCGATACAGCACCGAACCGTCATCATTCAACGGACCTGCACTGTCGACGGCCAGATGGCGATAGTCATTAGAGCCATATTCCAGCTCCACTTTTCCCTGCGGCAAACGCGTTGGTCGTTTAGTGATGACGTTAACCAGGCCACCCGGCGGGTTTTGCCCGTACAGAACAGAAGCAGGGCCTTTCAGCACTTCGATACGCTCGACGCCAAATGGCTCAATCTGCTGACCATAGAACCCATCTTCATTCAGCGTAGCCAAGCCATTTTGGAACCGGGATTGATCGCTAAATCCACGAATCGTCACCCATTCGGCCTTATTATCCGGCCCGTATGGCGTAGCCAGAATGCCGCTGCTGTAGCGCAGCGCCTGATCGACCTTTTGCGCCCCACGCTCTTCGATCTGTTTCTCCGTGACAACAGCAACCGCACGCGGCGTCTCTGAAATCGGCACATCCAGCTTCATCGCGGTATTCGGTGGCGCAGTAACGACGATCCGATCGTTTTTAGCAGTAGCGGGCGCTGAAACTGGCACAGGTTCACTCGCCATGCGCTGTACTAGCGTCACGCTGCCATCGGTGCTGTATTGAGCACTGAGGCCACTGTTGTTGAGGATCTGCTGGAAACCCTGCTCAACGCTGTAGTTTCCCTGCAACCCCGGGCTGCGTTTACCTGCCACGAGTGCCGGATCGTATGAAAGTAATACGTCAGCCTGTTGGGCAAACTGGTTGAGCACCTGATTGAGCGGGCCGGACGACACCGCGTAGGGCCGGACAGGTGCCACAGTGGCAGCATAGACCACAGCCACTGGCAGCACTGAGGCAAACGATGCCCCAAGTACTCCGGCACGTAAAGTACGCGCCAACAGGTGGGTACGAAACTTAACCATTATTTATCCCCTATCGCATAAGAAACATTTGTTTTCAGAAGCTATGCCAATTGAGGAGGTAAAAAGGGGAACTAAAAATCGAAAAAAATTGAAATGATGTATTATGAATAAAAATAATTATGGGAAACACGTTATCAATAGTGATAACCCTGCCATTGCGAGTAAAAATGACGTTATTCTTAATCAAAATGTGCTATCTGGCAGCAAAGGTTATATTAGCTAGCCACATCAATAAGTAGACGAGAGTCTACTTATTGATGTGCTACCCCTTAAGGTTCTCAATACATTAAAAATTAAGAGATTTTTAAGAAAAAACTACCGTATTTAATAAACGGTTATGGTTAAAAGGATAATTCGCAAGCAAGTGCAAGCAGATAGAAAAAAAGCAGGATTAAATCGAAACGTTTCGCTGTTTATTTTAAAGAAGCATATTATATACAATAAAATAGTTAACTATTTATTTTAACTTGATTTTTCAAGTTTTCGTGGCAAATAGAAAATGTTTCTTATTCTCCATTCGCGGAAAATCAATGCTACCTTATTGTTTTACTAACCGTAACCGGCCGTGGGGAATAATCTAGCGCAATCGGTTGCATTGAGAAAAACGATACTATTGTTGGCAATAACAACGTTGTTAATAACAACAATTTTTCTTTTATCATTATTTTCTACTGGAAAATACGCGCGTCTACTCTTCTGGCCAGATAATCAACGATGATCCAAACTTATGATGCCAAATTTGTTGAAGGCTCAACCGTATCTTGGTTCAGGATCAACAAGGAAAGCACCCGATTTTCAACGTTCAGCTTAGAAAAAGACAGCGTGCTTAGCTGCTTTTTGGTAAAGCCATCAGACAACAGATCCGAAACCACGCGCGTACTCAACACGTTGGCATTCGTTATAAAGTCGTGATAGGCAAACTTAACATTGATAGGTAGCACATCATCAATTGAGACGGGCGTATTCATTTCAGCACGCAATCCAAAATGGGCGTTGAAGGCAGAATTCGCGCAGACGACTTTACATTTTTCGTCAATCACTGCAACAGCACGCCGATCATTCTGAACTGGTTGAGAAAGCATGCCTAAAATCTCATTCCGGCCAAATATCAGACTCATTGTTTCCTCTGCATCATGCTATGTAAAAAGATATCTCACAGCGCACCATGACCTCACGGCACGCCATTGATAAGCAATCAACCTACCGGAAAATAAAAGTTTTCCGGACTAATAGTGTTCCTACCTACCCTAGAAAATCACCTAACGAAAAGAGTGAATTTCGCTGACCGGAACCGTTTATCGGTTCTCAAGCTAGCGGGGCTCAAACACCTGCCGCCTTACTTTGCGTCAGTGATGTTGGGTATATCTATGTTATTTATTTTTGGAAACCGGATATTTCTGAATAAGACACAAAAATAACATTTTACTTTTCTTTTTTGTCAGCAGCTTGCTGAGCGGCATCTTTACTCTTTTTAAGGAGGCCTACGATTGTGCGATGAAGCCTACCTAGAGTGTAGATTATTCACACTTATCTGCTCGTTGATAATCGGATAAATCTACTTCATTAATAGCTACAGACAATTAACAAATAGAACGAAATCTCAACACATAGAACACACTTGAACACGCTAAATAGCTGGCCTGCGTAGGAATATACTCTGAACAGGATTTTTACTATCGGCTGAATAAGCGGGATCTTTATACCTTTTGATCGTAAAGGGCGATCAAAAACTTGATAACAATAGATATAATCTATTGAAAACAATGAATTGATCGTTAATGACATTATAACAGCATAGCTAATTCTGCCGTCTTCCATATTGTGACGTATATCACTTATCGCATTTTAGTTACCACAAAAAAACTGTCTGTTTTCTGAACTAAAAGACTACCTTTTAAGTAACGCCCCATTGCTTTTCCTGCATTGCGTGATCAATCGCGCAAAAAAGAAACAAAGATAACGAGTTAACTACAATTAACCATTATTTGACATAGCATTAACATGTTTAAGGAGAAGCGCTATGACACAACATAATAAACACGCCATTCCCGCCGCTATTGCGGAAAATGCACTGATTAATGCCCAGCAATACGAAAATATGTATCGGCTGTCCGTTGACGATCCCGCCACCTTTTGGGGTGAGCAGGGAAAGATCGTCGATTGGATCAAACCCTATGAAACGATCAAGAACACCTCATTCGACCCAGGCCACATCCGTATTCGCTGGTTTGAGGACGGTACGCTTAATGTGGCAGCAAACTGCCTGGACCGCCATCTGGCCGAGCGTGGCGATCAAACCGCCATTATTTGGGAAGGCGATGACGCAACAGAAAGTAAGAAAGTCACCTATCGAGAGCTGCACCAATCCGTGTGCCGCTTCGCCAATGTACTGAAGTCGCAAGGCGTCAAGAAAGGCGATGTCGTTGCCATTTATATGCCAATGGTGCCGGAAGCGGCGGTGGCAATGCTGGCCTGTGCCAGAATCGGCGCGATTCACTCGGTGATCTTCGGGGGCTTCTCTCCCGAAGCCATTTCCGGGCGTATCATCGACTCCAGCGCCAAACTCGTCATCACCGCCGATGAAGGCGTTCGCGCCGGGCGTGTGATTCCGCTGAAGAAGAATATTGATGAGGCGTTAAAGAACCCAAATGTCACCACTATTTCTAGCGTTATCGTTTTCCGTCGCACGGGAAAGAGCGGTGAATGGAAAGATGGGCGCGATCTGTGGTGGCACGATCTGGTAGAAAAAGCAGACGACCATTGCCCACCAGAAGAGATGAATGCAGAAGATCCGCTGTTTATCCTTTATACATCGGGTTCAACCGGCAAACCCAAAGGTGTATTGCATACCACTGGCGGCTATCTGGTTTACGCCGCACTAACCTTCAAGTATGTCTTCGACTACCATCCTGGTGACATCTACTGGTGTACGGCGGACGTTGGCTGGGTTACGGGGCATAGCTACCTGCTTTATGGCCCGCTGGCATGCGGCGCGATTACGCTGATGTTCGAAGGCGTACCAACCTGGCCGGACGCTAGTCGTATGGCGCAAGTTGTTGATAAGCATAAGGTCAATATTCTCTATACCGCCCCTACTGCAATCCGCGCGCTGATGGCCGAAGGTGACAAGGCTATCGAGGGCACATCACGTGAATCGCTCAGGATCATGGGGTCTGTCGGTGAGCCGATCAACCCGGAAGCCTGGGAGTGGTATTTCAACAAAATCGGCAATGGCAAATGCCCAATTGTCGATACCTGGTGGCAAACGGAAACGGGCGGCTTCATGATCACTCCGCTCCCCGGTGCAATCGAAGCGAAAGCCGGTTCCGCAACGCGTCCATTCTTCGGTGTACAACCTGCGCTAGTCGACAATCTCGGCAATCCACAGGAAGGCACCAACGAAGGCAATCTGGTGATTGTGGATTCCTGGCCAGGTCAGGCAAGGACGCTGTTTGGCGATCACGATCGCTTTGAGCAAACCTACTTTTCCACTTTCAAAGGCATGTATTTCAGCGGCGACGGCGCGCGCCGTGACGAGGATGGCTATTACTGGATCACGGGTCGTGTTGACGATGTGCTGAACGTTTCCGGCCACCGTCTGGGGACGGCAGAAATCGAGTCTGCGCTCGTTGCCCATCCTAAGATTGCCGAAGCGGCCGTAGTCGGTATCCCGCACCATATGAAAGGGCAGGCCATTTACGCCTATATCACACTAAACCACGGCGAAGAGCCGTCCAGCGAACTGTATACGGAAGTGCGCAACTGGGTGCGTAAGGAAATCGGCCCCATTGCCACACCGGACATCCTGCACTGGACTGACTCCTTACCGAAAACGCGATCCGGCAAAATTATGCGTCGTATTTTGCGTAAGATCGCCGCCGGTGACACCAGCAATCTGGGGGACACCTCAACGCTGGCCGATCCTGGCGTCGTCGAAAAACTGCTCGAAGAAAAGCAGGCCATGAGTACCGCCTCTCAATAGCTACCTGACCCACCGCTCTCTCCATTCCCGTAAGCCATGACGTGGCTTGCGGGGATGTGGCTGGCGATAAATCAGGCGGTGACTCGCGGTAAGACTAAACCCTACAAATTACTGGAGACTTACGATGAATGATGCCATTTATCAACGGATTGAAAGTAACCCCTTATTCAGAGAACTGGTCAACAAGCGACAGCGTTTTGCCGCTTTTCTTTCACTGATCATGCTGGTGCTTTATGTCGGTTTTATTCTATTGATCGCTTTTGCGCCAAGCTGGTTAGGCACCCCTATCGCTCCGGGCTCCAGTATTACCCGTGGTATTCCGATCGGGGTAGGATTGATTGCGATTTCCTTCATTCTAACAGGCGTCTATGTGTATCGCGCTAACGGTGAATTTGATCGTCTGACCAAGCAGTTACTGGATGAGGTAAAGCAATGAAAATACGCTTTATGATGCTGTTCGGACTCTTAGCACTGCCAGTGCTTGCATGGGCAGCAGATGCACTCACAGGGGATGTCCAGCGCCAGCCGTTGAATATTCAGGCCATCGTGATGTTTCTGCTGTTCGTCGGCGGTACGCTGTATATTACCTACTGGGCGTCGAAGAAAACCCGCTCACGTAGCGATTATTATACGGCTGGCGGCAATATCACCGGTTTCCAGAACGGGCTGGCGATTGCGGGTGACTACATGTCAGCCGCCTCCTTCCTCGGTATTTCCGCACTGGTCTACACCTCCGGCTACGACGGCCTAATCTACTCGCTCGGCTTTTTGGTCGGTTGGCCAATTATCCTGTTTCTGATCGCAGAGAGACTACGCAACCTCGGGCGCTACACCTTTGCTGATGTCGCATCATACCGTTTGCAACAGCGTCCAATCCGTAGCCTTTCCGCCTGTGGTTCTCTGGTGGTCGTGGCATTGTACCTCATCGCACAGATGGTGGGCGCTGGGAAACTCATCGAACTGCTGTTCGGTCTCAACTACCATGTAGCTGTGGTACTGGTTGGCATTCTGATGGTGATGTACGTGATGTTTGGTGGCATGCTCGCCACCACATGGGTACAGATTATTAAAGCCGTCCTGCTGCTATTCGGCGCCACCTTCATGGCCGTCATGGTGATGAAATCCGTAGGATTTAGCTTTGATGCGCTGTTCAAACAGGCGATGGCGGTTCACCCGAAAGGCGCGGCAATCATGAGTCCTGGCGGACTGGTTTCTGACCCGATATCGGCATTGTCTCTCGGGTTGGGGCTGATGTTTGGTACGGCCGGTCTGCCGCACATTCTGATGCGTTTTTTCACCGTCAGCGATGCCAAAGAAGCCCGGAAAAGTGTGTTCTACGCCACGGGGTTTATGGGCTATTTCTACTTCCTGACCTTCATCATCGGCTTTGGAGCCATCCTGTTGGTAAGTGGCAACCCTGCGTTTAAGGATGCGACGGGCGCACTCATCGGCGGGAATAACATGGCGGCAGTGCATTTGGCTGATGCGGTCGGCGGCAACTTCTTCCTCGGCTTCATCTCCGCCGTAGCCTTTGCCACCATTCTGGCCGTCGTCGCTGGGCTGACGCTAGCGGGCGCGTCTGCGGTCTCTCACGATCTCTACTCCAACGTGATTAAGAAAGGAAAAGCGACAGAGCGCGATGAGCTGAAAGTCTCGAAAATCACCGTACTGGTGCTGGGCGTCGTGGCGATTTCGCTCGGTATCCTATTTGAGAACCAGAATATCGCCTTCATGGTTGGGCTGGCGTTCTCCATCGCCGCCAGTTGTAACTTCCCCATCATTATCATCTCGATGTACTGGTCGAAGCTGACGACACGCGGTGCCATGATTGGCGGTTGGGCAGGGCTATTAACGGCCGTCATTCTGATGGTGCTGGGGCCGACGATCTGGGTGAAAATACTCGGTCACGCCACACCGATTTATCCTTACGATTATCCAGCGCTCTTCTCCATGCTGGTCGCGTTTATCGGTATCTGGTTCTTCTCCATCACCGACCGTTCCGAAACCGGGCAGCAGGAACGCGCCCGCTTCCATGCACAGTTTGTCCGCTCACAAACCGGCGTCGGCGCGTCAAAAGGCAGTTCCCACTAATACCTACCTCATCCTCCCCTTCACTGGGGAGGATTTAACTCCCTGATATTGCTGATTACCCACCTACCAAAATTTTTATATATAAACTCCACAGCTGATGGTGGATTTTGTCTCTATCCGGCATAAAAAATTATGCAGAGGTATTCATGAACGCCGAGTGAGCGACAGGACGTCGCGAAAGCCAGTGTCGCGTCGGACAAAAACGTCAACGACGTTTTGAACAGCACTTGTGCTGGCCCGAAGGGCGAGTCCCATTTATGGGCGAGTAAACGCGTCACTGGCGGCTCGATTAGCGGTAATGAACACCGATGGTACCGCGCAGCGGCATAATTTAGCCGGAAGCCAGGGTTCGCAGGGCGGCGGCGATTGAGCGCCCTGCGTCGGGCGCGTATACGATTTAGCATATGAATAACGTCAGTGTGGCGCACGAAACAGTCTCTTAAACTGCATAAGATACGACCAAGAAATAGGTTGTGTCTGCGAAAAAACAATCTGATTAGAACTCAAATATCGAGGTTTGTCAGAGGACTGAGACCCGTTCAAAGAGAGTTAACCTCTTTCATATTCGCACACGGGATATGCTGGAATTGGCATACGATATCGGGCTATTATTTGAGCACTGGAACCTGTCTTTACCACTGCGGCACGCATTGTTACTGTACGTCGCGAAAGTGGGCAATACCTCTGACATAGACAGATTCATTGATTCAGTGGCTGAGCCCCTGTCAATACATAAGGAAGACACAATGACCATTGCACAGCAATTACATCAAAGGGGATTTGAACAAGGTATGCAGGAAGGGATGAAAGCTAGTGCGTTAAATATTGCCCGCCAGTTGCTGCAAAGCAAGATGGAGCAGGAACTGGTTCAGCACGTCACACAATTGTCCGATGAAGAGATGGCACAACTGCTTCTCAGTGAGCAGAAATGATTTTTTATCGTGGGCTATCCCTGCCCACGCCCCTTCGGGCCAACGCTTCGCGTTGTTGAAAATCGCTCCTGCTCTTTTTTATCGTGGGCTATCCCTGCCCACGCCCCTTCGGGCCAACGCTTCGCGTTGTTGAAAATCGCTCCTGCTCTTTTTTATCGTGGGCTATCCCTGCCCACGCCCCTTCACGTTATTGAAACTGAGTTTATTCCTCGCTTAACGTCACCACGTCATACATCACGCTGCCGCCTTTTAATTGCAGTGTGATGGTGTTGTTACCGTTTTTCAGGAAACCGGATGACACGGGGATACGCGCAACGTGATAGCGACCACTCTGCAGCGCACCGCGATAGATGGCTTTATCGTTGTCGTAAGTCAGCGTTTCCAGCGTAGTGCCGTTTACCATTACCGCCAACTGCGGCGTAGTCGGTTCACTCATACCGCTGTTGCTGGCTGCCGCCAGAGCGATGTTCAGGAAATAGGTTTTCTTTTCAGGTTGTAGAGCAAAACGGATATCCCATTTTCCCGGTTTGGTTTGTGCGTAGTACCAGTCACGCTGATAGTCGCTACGGCCAATATCAAACGTCAAATCAGCCGGAACCTCATGCTGCCAGCGGGTGTTGCGCGCCTCGTTACCAAAGCGGAATTCGCTCGCCTGACGATTTGCCTGTCCAATAGCCCAGACAATCGGTTCAGCTTTCGGCAGCGTTATCATCGGCAGCATTTTCTTATCACCAGAAACGGACAGCGTTTGCTCTGCCAATACTCCCGGCTGCGTACCGCCGTTGGCGTACACGGCCAGATGGTAATTACCCGGACGGACATGAGAAATGGCAAAACTTCCCTGCGAGTCTGTCGTTGCCTGATACGAATAGCCACGGGTTTGCACATCAAACGGCTCATCCAATGATGATGAAAGCACGACGGTGACGGGCTGCTGGCTAGCAACGCGTCCGCTAACCTGCGTGCGTTCAAACGCATAGCGGGGATCGTTCACCCATTGATACGGCCAACTGACCGTTTCCGTCAGCGCCTGACGCTGTGCATCCGCCAGCATCTGTTCGGTATCGCCCTGGTTAATGTACAGCAGCCACGGCCCGTAGAATTTTTTCCAGCCCGGCGGGGCTTTCATATCCGGCGTGCCAAAGTGCGACCCCGTCATATAGTTCAGAATGATCGCATCCTGATGCACCAGTAAATCCTGCTTGAGCGCATCGCCGGAGAAATACTCCCGATTGCCGTGAATCAACCATGCACCCACACCGTTACCGAAGACGCCCCAGAAAGGGGCGGCACGCATGTAGCCAGCAAAATCATATTTAGAATAGATACTGCCATCCGGCAGTCGCCAGGTTTCATCCTGCACCTTTGGCGAGGCCTCAAGCTGACGATAGAGCAGCGGTTTGCCCTGACGAACGCCACTGTAGAGATGGTCTAATCGCGCAGGATCGAAGCGGTAAACGTTACGTAGTTCACTGACGTTAACATTCTGATTCCCGCTATTTTCGGCCACCACATAGCTATAAAGACCGCTAACGCCGCGCCGCATAATCAGGTGGTATTCGAGTTTTAGCAGCCCGCCGCGATCGTCGATATAGGCGACATGCGCCATCTCACGATCGTTACGTAGCACCTCTACGCGCTCAGGGGTAAAATCTTTGACGCCTTTAACACTGCCATTATTGACATAGTAATCGAGGTAAGCGCTACGGGTTTTGCTCGGATCGCGCACCGCACCGGACAGGTTGGTGACAATATTTTTGTCCCCCGTCACCATACTCACCGCGCTGCCATCCTCCCCGAATGTGACTTTCAGCAAGCCATTATCCAGCACGGTATTCAAGCCCGAAACGGATAACGACACGGCATTATCCTGTGCACTATAGCCATAGGGTGCCAGCATGGCGCCCACCAACAGCAAGACAGATCGCTTCACAGTCAGCCCTCTTGTGTTCCATTGGTTAGACAAGAATTGTCATCTCAGTGTTTCAGGCTATTACCGCTTCAATATCGAGATACACGGGGCTACCACGGTGTGAGGTGTCCCTGCGGGAACCTCATCACCGTGTTTCCCCTAATATCCAACATGAGATATAGCCTGAGATACCTAAAAAATTTCTGCCATTTTAAATAGATAGGATAGAAACATCAGGAACAACATAATCGAGGCGTTAAGCGCCCTCCTTCACGCCACTGCCAGAAAAAATAACAAGCTGGCACTAGCGGGAAGAAAGTCAGGATCGACATCGCAGAAATTAAAATTGATCAGAATGATAGTTCGCGGATCAGTACGGCGGATACCACTTTCCAGCCGCGAATCAACAGGCTTTGCGCCTCACCGTCCATCACCACCGTGCCACGCAGTACCTGCGGTTGAGCACGATAATCGTCAGGCAGACTAAGCAGCACGCGATACACCGCCTGCTCAGGATGCAGCTTGCGCTGTGAATCGCTCAGCGTGGCAATATCACCGCCATAAACCGAGGCCAGTTCCGGTGCCGCATTCAGGTCGCGGGTTGCCGTACTGGCGATTTCCACAATCGTGAGCGGCAGCGACGAACGACTGACATCCTGTAAATAAAACGTGCCTTTTGCGCCAGTGCTGAGCCGCTGCCAGTCTTTCTCCGACACAAAAGCTTCCACCAGTCCACCGGTTGGTTTGGTCACCACCGCCAGCCACTCACCCTGCCCCAGCCATTCGCCCGCTTCCAGCGGTGTCGCCATATCTGCCACTACGCCGTCTATCGGCGCACGCACCGTCAACTGCTCAGATTGGCGCTGCAACACCTGCAACTTTTGCAGCGCGGCTTCGTGCTCCTGCTTCACCCGTTGGTGATCGCCAGCCGCTTCCTTATTGAATACCTGAAAAGTGCTTTGCCAGTTCAATGTGGCAATCTGGCGTTCCAACTGCTGCCGTTCATGCGCCAATGCGTCAGACGACAGCGTAAACAGCGTTTGTCCGGCATGCACAGGCTGACCGACCTGCACGTCAATGCGCTGGATCATCGCGGGCACGGGCATATACAGGCTGCTTTGCTGTTCCGCCCGCAGCAGCGCTGGCGCGTATACGCTGCGCTGCCAGGGAATCATCAGCAAGAGCAGAACCACGGCGCTCACAGCCAGCGTTGTCGTCATATTACGGTTCATACGATAATCCTTACGGCGTTTACTCCATTCGCGCACTTCATTCACCACGGGCATCACCACGAAGTAGCCGATTTCAATCGCGAAAAGCAGCATTCCTAATAACTTGAACGCCATGTGGTAAACCAGAATCGCGATACCAGTAAACAGAAAGAAACGGTATACCCACACCGCAAAGGCATAACCCACCAATGTGCGTTGTAGCCAACGGGGAAAATGCTCCGGCGGCGCATCGCCTAAGCCAAACAGCCATTCCCGCATCTTCCAACGGCCAACAGCAAAACCTCGGTTTTGCAGATTCGGCATCTGTAACCCATCAGAAAGCAGGAAATAGCCGTCGAAGCGCATCAGCGGGCTGAGGTTAATCGCCAACGTCATGATCCAGGTGGTGGTTGCCAGCATAAATGCAGCGCTACGCAGCATACCATCCGGCAAGAAGCTCCATGCCAACGTTGCCCATGCCGCCAGCGCCAGTTCGGTCATCATACCCGCTGCACCAATCGCCATCCGCTGCCGACGACGGGTGAGCTTCCATGAGCCGGACGTATCGGTGTACAGCACTGGCATCATCACCAGAAACGCGACGCCCATAGTAGCGACCCGCGCACCAAAGCGCTTGCAGGTGTAGGCGTGGCCGAACTCATGCAAAATTTTGGTCACGCACAGCGTCAGCCCCGCTAGCGCCGCGCCTTCCAGCGTGAAGAAGTGCAAAAACGTATGCTTGAACGTTTCCCACTGGCGTCCGGCGAGGAATAGCCCCAGCGCGGCCACCAGCAGCGTCAGTTTGAGAAAAGTACGGCTGAAAAAGGGTTCAATCCACGGCAGTGTCGCCCCCAGAAAACGATCCGGGTGCCATAAGGGAATACGGAAGAACAGATAATTCTTTAGTAGCTTACGCCAAATCGAGACACGTGATTGCTCCATCTGACGAGCAAACTGCGCCAGCGCGTCATCGCCGGAAACGCGCGTCAGGCTGTTGGCCTGTAAGAAACGGTTGAAATACTGCACATCGCTGTCATCGAGCGTCAGCGCAGAAGTCTGGTTAACCTCGGCGACGATCTGCGCAGCGTTCCCCATTGACCAGCGCGATAGCATCGCCATTTCTGCCCAGCCGATACGAAAATAGAGACCGCGCAGCGGATCTTCCAATGTCCAACTGGGCGATCCATCACGGTTAGCCGGTCCCGCGTGCAAAATTAGTTCATCGCGCAGCGGGCTAAGCCCAGCAGCAGGCATCGCGCCTCCGGCCATCGTTACACACCCAGCCAAACGCGCAGGGATGCCAGCGGTTTACGCAATAGATAAACGAACAGCACCGTGCGTTTTCCGTACAGCTTAGCCGTGCCCTTCAGCCCCACTCGAAGCTGTGGATCATCCTGCGTAAAACGTGCCCGTAGCCGATAGGCCATTACATTATCCGGCGTCGGCGCGGCGCGATAGCCGATCTGTTCAAGCCGCGCCTCTTGTGCCGAATTCGGTGCCACATTGAGGAACAGGCGTACATCCGCACCATTTTCCAGCGCAATGGCATCCGCCGCAGGCAATTGGATCTCTAGCTCCACATCGTGTGGATCGGCGATCATCATGATACGTTCGCCTACCGCGACCGAGCGGCCAATCCAGTCACTGGCATCATCAAGGATCGCCACGCCGTCACGCGGGGAAATGAGTTGCATACGTTCCTGCTGACGTTGCAGAAAATCCATGTCGCTCTGCGCCTGCTCGCGGCGACTTTGCAGCACGGCCAAACTGGCCTTGCTGTTGGCATCAAACAATGCCTGTTGCTGTGCCTGGCGGTACTGAGCATCGGCTGTCGCAAAAGCCTGCCGAGCCGATTCCAGCCGATTTTCCAGTTCGCGCACGTCCAGCCGCACCAGCGGTTGGTTAGCGCTAACGGTTTGATTAGGGCGAACCAGAATGTCATCCACCACGCCCGCGACAGGAGCGCGCACCATCACCGGACGATGGGCGACGATCTCCGCCGGAGCCAGCACCGACTGGCGAACCGGGATCAATAAGATCAGCACCAGCGCGACCACGGCAGCCACGATCAAACGGCGTTTTTTCGGACTGGTTTTAACCTGACGACGGCGCACTTTACACAGGCTTAACCATGCATGTGCGTAGGCATCTGCCAGCTTTTCCAGCAGGACGATCTCCGCTGGTAGCCACGCGCTGTCCCGTGCTAATACCAATACCAGCGGTGTCTCACCCTGCGCCACCCGCAGCGGTAACCAGAGTAAAAATTCGGGCAAATGCTCCTGCCACAGTTGGCGATCGTCCGTGGGCAAATCCCGAAAACTGAGCGCCTGTGTTTGACGTCCTTCTTCCTGCCACTGGCGGCACAGGCGGCTAAATTCGGTGCAAAACGGCGCGTTGTGATCGAGCGAGGCCAGCCCGGACGCGGCCTGCAAACGCCGTTTATCGCTATCCCACAGCAGCGCCTGACGATATTTCACCAGATTGTGCGTTTCATTGACGATGAAAAACGCCAGTTCATCCAGCGTTTCACGCGCTCTGGCACGGCTTTGCAACTGCAATAGCTCGGCCAGCAGCGCCAGCCGGGTATCCTGTTCGGTTGGTACTGCTGCCGTCGTGTTCCGATCGATCATGGCGTTACGCTGCCTGCATCTGGTGGCACAATTTGCGCCACGCCGCTCATGCCCGGTAGTAATCCAGCGGTGGATTGCGTAATCCGACCAAAGACCTTCACCGATTGGCTAACTGGGTCGATAGCCGACGAGAGGCGGCTGATTTCAGCCGGATAGCTCAGGCCGGTTTCATCCAGCGTGACCTGAAAAGCACTGCCCTGCTTTAACCACACCAGCCAGCGCGACGGCACGATCATTTCCAACTCGAACGCGCTGTCATCATAGATCGCCAGCAGCTCTTTGCCTTCCGGCACCGATTCCCAGCGCTTGACCTTGGTTTCCGTTACGCGACCAGAGAACGGCGCTTTAATGGCACAGCGTTGCAGCATCGCGCGATTGACGCCGCTTTCCGCTTGCGCCATCGACACCGACGATCGTGCCTGATCGACATCCGACAGGCTGATCGAATTGAGCTTATCCAACCGATCGGCAATCGCCAGTTTCTTACGCGCGGCATTCTCTGCCGCGTTTGAGTAGTTCAGTTTTTCACGCAGCACGGTGCAGTCAAACGTGAGCAGCGTATCGCCCTGTTTGAAGTGTTCGCCTTCTTTTACTGCAATATCCGTCACTTTTCCGGCAATTTCGCTGGATAACACAGTATAGCGCTGCGCGCTAAGCTGCACGCGAATGTCTCCCTGCGTCGCCGCCTGCCCCCATAGGGGCAGACTTAACGCACTCACCAGTAGCAGCGGACGCATCATGCCGACAGCCATTAACGCGAGCCTCCCGCCTGTAAGGATTGCAGGTTATCCCACATATCGGTATTCACCACGCGGTAAGGTTTCCCGGCGTTAGCGGCAGGCGTAACAGCAGCAGGCACGAGAGGTTTCGTCACTGGCGCAGCGGTTGACGATACTGGCGCGGTAGAAATAGCCTTGGTGGACGCCGTCGTGGTGGCAGGCACCGCCGGTGTTGGCAGAGACAGACGCGGCACCGCAACACCGCCTTTTTCAAGATTCCCCGTGGTGCGGGCTATCGAGTTGCTTAACGCCGCCAGACTGACATCGTTCACGTTATCTGGCAGCACGTCCAGACCTGCGGCCTGATACACTGCGCCCAATGCGTTCTGCACATCGGCAAAGCTGCGATCGCGTGCGCGCGTGGTCAGAATGGTTTCCGTGCTAACGCGCACCTGTTCCATCTGTGTTTCGGCACGATGTTGTACGCTGAGCGTGGTCTGGTTGAGGATACCGCGCTGAATCCGCGCCAGTTCCTGATAACGACTGAACATCTGCGTACTCTGCTGATATTCCTGCCAGGCGACATTCACCTGCGTCAACACCGCCATACGCAGCGCCTGACGACGAACTTCCGCCAAGTCTTCATTCGCCTGCCCGGCACGTTTCACCGATGACCATGACAACACGTTCAGCAGATTACCGCTGACCTGAACACCCGCGCTCGCCCACTGGCTATTGACCAGATAGCTGTTGCTGTCGCCGTTGATACCGGCAAACAACGATACGCCCGGTAGCAGACGCAGCAGCGATTTACGGGTTTCCAATACGCTATTGCGAGCCAGATAGCTCTCTTCGCGCACTTCCGGACGTTTCACCATCGAGAAGTTTTCCAGATCGTCGAGCGAGTAGGCCATCTTTGGCGCAATCAAACTACTTTCATTGGGCACGACGACATCATATTTGCTGGACGGCGGCAGGTTCATCAACGCCGCCAGACGAGATTTCGCTACGACCAGATCGCTATCGACGATTTCCAACTGACGCACCATCTCTAGCATATTTTTCTGGAAACGCAGCGCCTCAACCGGTGCCAGCAAACGCTGCTGTTCGGTCTGACGCGCATATTCCAGCGCCTGACGCGCCTGCGTCAGCGCGGTAGTCACTTCCGGCTGCAAGCGTTGTGCCGTTGCCGCTTCCCAATAGGCCGTCCGCACCTGACGGGTAATATCCGCCACCACACGACGACGGCGTTCTTCCGCTGCCAGCGATTTGTTCGCCTGCATTTTGGCGTTGAAATAGCTGATGCCGAAATCCAGCACATTCCAGCTCATCGTCAGATCGGCGGTGCGCATGGTCTGATCCTGACTGGTGGAGGATTCCAGCGATTGCCGACCTGTTGTGACCGACTGGCTGCTAGAACCTGCCACATTATCGCGAGTTTGCAGCCCGGCGCGGGCGGTCAGTTTAGGTAACAACATGTCCAGATTCTGCACGCCTAACAGGTCATCTTCCATCGCCTGTTCCATCAGGGCGACCCGCTGTTGCAGGTTATATTTCAGCGCACGGGCAATCGCTTCATCCAGCGTAATCGTGCCGCGCACCGGTTCCTGATTGGCAAACATCTGCGTTCTGTCACTCAATGCCTGTGCAGCCTGCTGCTCGACCGTGACGGGCTCTGGTTTAACGGCACAGCCGGCCAACCCCAGACAGGCGAGGGTCACCGCGATCCGTAATACCCGAGAACCTGCGGTGCGTGGTGTAGCCTCGTGTTGAACATTTTGTTGCTGACTGTCGTGTTGCTGGCTATCCCAGAAATGCGCTATGTGCTGATTCACCCGGGTTCTCCCCATCTTCTATTTGTCTGTTCCCTTCATCTTGCAGGCGGTGGATTGATTACCGCCTGCAAGCGCCTGGGTTAGTGGTTAAGTAAATAAAATTTCGTCTCAAATGCAGCCTGCAATGCGCTACGCACGCAGGCTGCTCAATTCACAGAGCGCTGCCAGCAACGCATCCTGTTCCGGCTGATGCTGACGCAGTTGCTCGGTAAAGGCGGTTTTCCCCGCTGGCGCTAACGGCTCCACATCCTCATTTTCAGCGGCGTGTGAAGGTAGTTGCATCGCACCACTGTCCGTCGCCATCGCTGCACCATCGCCCAGTCCAGTTTGCAACGTGATCGGCACCGTCCGGCTGGTGCCGTCTGCGGCTTGGGCTTTCAGCACCAGTTGGATCTGATTTACCTGCACTGTGCTGGCATCGGTAATGCGCACCACGCCACTGCGGGCATCAAACTGTACCCACGCAGGTAGCGAACGCCCGTTCGCCAATTGCAGCGTCAGCATGGCATTACCTTCACGCACGCTGAACATGCGCTGCGGCAAGCTAAAAGTGAGCGCACCGGAGGCATCGGGTTGTAATGCGCCCTGCACGCTACTGAACGCCGATTCCAATGCGGTTGCCTGACCGCGTACACTCAGGAACAAGTTGGAATCCGCCGAGGAGACTGTCGCGCCGTCGCGCGCGGCAGTGTTAGCACGAGAAGAGAAGTTGACCTGCTCCAGCGTCGGCATCAGTTGTGACATCACAGGATCGAGCACCCAAGGCGCATCCGACTGGCGTACCGTATCAGCATCGCGCTGGCGCACCGCATCGATGATGGTGTTAGTCGGTGACTGTGGTGTTTCTGAGCGAGACAGATCGGCGACAATCGCCCCCAGCGGCTGCTCGCGTTCTCTTTCATTCGCATCAGCGGGCAGGCTCACGCCCTGATGTACCAGAATCACGGGTGCTGCGGTGTTATCAGGATTGGCAGGTTCCGTCGGCGTTCCAGGGTCAACCGGCGTTGAGGCTGCATTGATCGTCAACGCAACATTCAGCGCCGTCGCGTTGCCCGCGCTGTCTCTGGCGGTAATCGTCAGGTTGAACGTTCCCGCCGTTGATGGAGTACCGCTAAGAGTACGAGTTGCGCTATCGAAGCTCACACCGTTAGGCAATCGCGTATCGTCAACGGTAAACGTCAGTGCGTCATTTTCAGGATCGGTAAACAGCGAATCCGGTAAGGTATAACTCCAACGGGTGCCAACCTGTGCGACAGGCGGGGTAAAGGCATCACTATTCCCCACAGGCGCTTGATTCACACGATCGGAAATCGTTACCGTCGCCTCGTAAGGTGTGGAGTCCTGCTCTCCATCATTCAGCACCACGCGGAGTGCCACAGAACTCTCATTAACCACTACCGTGCTACGCCAACCCATCTGGCGCACAAGAGCAGTCGCTTCATCACGGGAAAGGCTGGCGGTAAACGTCACAGAAGCCCGGCCATCAGCCTGACTCAACGTTGCCACCGGTTGCCCATCTTTACTGATAACGTTACCCAAGACGGTAAAACCGTTGCCAGCAATCATCTCAAAACGATCGTTTGATGAAGGAGATTCACTACGCTGAAACACAACCGATGCGCCGCGGTAATCCCCTGCACCGCCGTTTGCGGCATCTAATTCCGCATCGCTGAGTGTCAATGTCGGCACTGCCGCTACCGCAGATCCGCCATTGGTATAGAAAGCACTTAGCGGAGTCTGGCGCATAACCACCAGCGCATCGGCAAGAATAATGAGCTCACCTCGTGGTGATACCGCAATTTTCTGGGCATCCGCCAGATTATTCTGGGCATCAATACGTTCCAACGTGTCCGCCGAATAATAAGCCAGGGAACCATCGGATAAGGCGACATACAGCGTTTTATCATCCGCTGACAGTGAAATGTCTTCCACCGTCGCGGTGCCATTGATGGTGCCCAAATGCGTTAACGTCCCGGCAGCGTTGAGGCGGAAAGCATCTATCTTCAACGGGTGGTTGCTGACCATCATTTCCCCTGTCCATCCGTTAAAGGAACTGGTACGGCTATTCGCGATAAAGATCGTTTGCCCATCAGCACTGACAGATAAATGTTGCACATAGTCCAGATTAACGACCTTACCAGTGCTATCCGTTTCCCCTGAATGGAGATACGCCAGCGGGGTCAGTTGACCTGTTTCACTATTACGTTGATAAACAATGAGTGATGAACCGTTGCTGGGGTCAGTGACCACATACACTTTATCCCCCTGCGTGATGACTTCCGTCGGTGCCCAGAGATAAGGCGGTGTTGACATATCATTATCGAGCGCTTGGAGACGGGTAAGTGTACCGGTAGCGGTATCTCGCCCATAAACGATAACCGTCTCCCGATTCATCAGATAAAGGTTTTTACCATCATCCGACAGCGTAATCTGCGCCGCATCCCAGATCTGTTTAAGAGAGCTTTGCTCTGTCAGATTGCCTTCACTATCGAGAGTGAAAGTAACAATAACGCCTTCGCTGCCATTTCTTTGCAGGGCGTATAAATTTGTACCATCAGACGTCATTTGAAGTTGAATGACGCCGCTGGCAATAGCGGTGGTGCGCACGTGCGTCAAGGTGCCATCAACATTACGGCTAAACAGCGCAACATGACCTTGCTGGTCAGCAATATATACACGGCTACCGTCAGCAGACACTGCGCTGTTCGTTGAACCTGTTAGCCCAAATGCCGACAATTCCAGCGTCTGGAGCCGATCTAAATCACCGAATGACAGAACAGGATCGGTATTGACGGCTGGAACATCATTAATCTGTGTGATGTCTATGGTTAAAGCCGTAACCTGAGACACCAGATAGCGATCCGCCAGCGTCACTGTCACTGCCACCTGTGCGGCAGGCGTATGGCTGTCGCTAGCATAGGTAATCTGACGCAGCGCGTTCTGCACGTCTTCTGTGGTCGGAATTGTGCCCGCATCCGCGTTGAAGCGGATCGTCAGCACGCCATCCTGGTTAGTCACCTGACCAATGGTCACGCCGTCTTTCTGGAGCGAATCCCCCGATAACGTCAGGCCATTACCCGCATCGAAGCCAAGCTTATCGAGTGCAGTTTTGCCGTCGCCCAACGTCACCTTCAGCGTCGCACCGTCATAGTTACCTTTACCGCCGTTGAGTTTATCCATCTGCCCATCGGACACCGTTGCATCAGGCACCAACGCAATAGGATCGGCACGTTCGGTATACGTCGGCGTCGTAACCGGAACCGTGATGACCGGTGCGGTATTAGCTTCTAGGGCAGGCACCAGCGTCAGCGTAATCGCCTGCTCCAATGTGGTTTCTGGGGCGCTACCGCTATAGTTATTTTCCATAACCATCAGGGTAACGTGGCGTTCCCCGCTGGTATCATTCCCAAAATAGTTGTAACTGATGCTGTCAATCAGTGCGGCTGTCTCAGTGCCCCCCCGCGCAGCATAGAGTATTACCGTCGCTTTACCTTCGCTGTCTACGGACACGCTATACTGCATATCGTTGGCTGTTCGCGGAGCTCCGGTAGAAGGAACAAGTACAATCGTATTGCCTTCCACGTTAATGGCTTCATTCGGCCCAGACTTATCAAACGTCAGCACCACCTGCCAGATGGTTTGCCCACTCTCGATAGTGTCGACGTGAGTATCTTTAAACAGTTTGACGAACTCGCCGTTGCTCGGAATTTGTGGGTTCAGTACCGTGGTTGTCAATACAGCCGGATCGTTTACGCCAATAAGAGTGACGGCCACGTCTATCGTTGCGACATTGTTGTCGCCATCATTAATGCTAAACGTGAATGTCGGCGTCGATCCTGCTTGTTCAGGATCTTTGCTGCTGTTGAGATAGGTGATCTGACGCAGCACATTCTGCGCATCGGCTTTCGTTGTCGCACCAATGAATTTAATGGTCAAGACGCCATTAACCTGCGTAAAGGTGGCTATCGCGGTGCCATTTTTGACGATGTTGTCACCATCCAGCGTTAGGCCGTTATCTGCCTTAAAGTCAAAGGTGTCTTCCTGTAACCCACCCGTTTGTCGGCCCACTGTGATACTCGCGCCACGATAGTCGCCCTTTCCTTCATTTAACACATCGAGCTGTGGATCGGACAAACGACCAGAGGGCAGCAGCACCGTTGCATCATTACCTTCGGTATAGGTGGCACCAGCCGTACCAATATCCAACACATGGATCTTATCGCCGCCAATCAGGTACAACTGCTTGCCATCAGCGCTCAGCTCCACGTTTTGCAGATCCGAAAAGAAAAGATCGATCGGGCTATCCCAACTGCCGCTAATCGTGTCCTTCAACGTTAGGCTGCCATCTTCGGCACGGGAGAAGACGGTGATGTTCTTACCGATCACAAACAGCGCCGTTCCATCGGCAGAAACCACCAAACCGGTTGCCAACCCTTCACCGGTATCGCCCCCATCATCGGTGATTGACGTTGTATCCGTAAGCGAGAGCGCACCATTGGCCCCCACCGTTATCGTATTAAGCGTGTACTGAACGCCATCGGCATTAATCGCATACAGCGTCTTGCCATCGGACGATAGCGCAAGCTCGTTGATGTAATACTCGCTCGCACCGCTAATCTGGCCGACCTGCGATAAAGCGCCTTGCGCGTCAATGCTGAAGGCAGTGACACCAACAGTACCGCCGGAGCCGGATACGAACAGGTAACGCTCCGCCGGATCAAGCACAAGACGGCTCGCACCGATCAAATTATCGACCTGAGAAACCGATGTCAGTTTGCCGTCCGTTCCGCGCTTAAACACCAGCACGCTGCGCTCGTCATTCTCGCCATTGGGCTGTGCCGCCGTTATAAAGAGATAATCGCCCTGCGAAACAATATGGGAACGCACATCCAACGAACGTCCCCCAGAGCAGCCGAATCAAGGACACCTGCTTGCGTTAGTTGACCGTCGCTGCCAACGCTGAAAATGGTCACCGTATTGTCTTCACTGCCTACCACATACAGATAACGCCCATCGGCGGCCAGAATCACATCTGACGCGCCGGCCAATCCGGCATTATCCACAATCTTATCGTTTTGCTCCGTCTCATTGTTGTAAACGGAGTGGTAATTAAAGAAGGTCTGCGATAGGGTGAATTTGCCTTCCTCGTTACGGACAAACACGCTCAGCACCGCAGAACCACTCTCTGGTGAACTCACGACATAGAGGGTTTTGCCATCCGCAGACAGTTGGCTGTCTTTGACCCCACCCAACACATCAACTGAACTATCGGGATCGTAGCCATCAAGGGCGTAATCATTTTTAAGAGAACTGGATTCACCGCCAATCGTCGGCACTTGTGTAGGATCGCCATCCACCGTCAGCGTGACATGACGCTCCGCGCTGCCACCGTTGGTATCGGCAGCTTTTACTGTCAGCTCATATTGCCCTGCCTGACCGTTTTCCAGCATACCGCTGATGGTGTGACTGGCGGCATCAAAACGCAGCCCTTCCGGCAATCCCTCAACCGATAACACGAAGGGATCATTCTCTTTGTCACTAAACAACGCATCGGGTAGCTTCACCTCATAATGTGTGCCCACCTGCGCATTTCCTAACGTCAGTTCTGTATCCGTTGCTTCCGGTGCGTTGTTAAGGATCAGCCCCATGCTTAACGTGGCAGATTTATTGCCATCACCGATTTCAATGACCATATCGATGCGTGTCGGTACAGTCTCAGCACTATTACGGTACGTCACCTGCTGCAAAATTTGATTGGCAACAGTCTTAGAGATAGATGCTGTTACGCTAACAGTGATCGTTCCTTCTGCGATCTTCACGTCAGCAATTTTGTTGCCATTCAGCAGGAGAGAACCGTCTTTCAGCGTCAAATCTTGGCCTTCCGCCAGCCCAAATACATCGTCGGCAGAGACCCCGCCAGAACGCGCAATCGTGAAGGTAATCCCTTGATAATTACTCCGGCCATCCATGTCGACATCAGAAAACGCAATCCCCTGAGCAAAAGGTGTGCTGGCAGATACCGCGCTATAAGGGGCATAAGCCAATGCACTGGATACCATCACCCCCGTATTAAAGAAACGCGCGCCGGTATACAACGATTTGCCATCTTCCGATAACGTCAACGTCGTGACAGGACGCCCTGCCGCCAGCATCCCAGTTTGCGTGAGCTTACCATCCGAACCAATCGCGTAAACGGTCACGGCACCGTTATTGCTGCCGACATACAGTACCTTACCGTCTGCAGAAGCAGTCACGCCCCAGGGATTGCTAAACGTCAGGGCCTCAACCCGGCTGACAGCGTTCGTCGAGCTATCGTAATGCAGCACAGTGAGTCGGTTACCCACGTTGCTGGTGACCACGTAGATATACCCTTCATCCGTCACGGTAAAAGCGGAATTAGCATGATTAAGTTCATTACTGGTAGCTAACGTTCCGGCGCTTTTCTGGTTCCCCTCACTGTCGGTATAGGTCAGCGTAACCCCGTCACTACCACGCGCCAGTTGGCCAGCATAGCTCACCGCACCATTTGCCGCCGTCGTGTAAATCGTTATCTTGCCGCTGTTACCCAATACATAAACGGTGCCGTTGGCATCAACAGACAAGCCAATAGGTGTTGTGCCATCAACCTGAGTAAACGTCGCGGAATTGCTCAGTACGCCGCTATCACCAATGGTGTAGTGGTACAACGTGCCCGCCGTGAGCGCATATAAGCCTTTTCCATCATCCGAACGGGCCATCTTCAGCACATTGCCTGCCAGCCCGTCAACGCGCGCAGTCAGGCTTAACATGCCCGTGTTGGCATCTTTGCTGAACACCAGAACTTCCGAATTAGCGCTCAGATAAACGGTGGAACCATCACTGGAAAAAACGGCAGAACGTCCGATAAGCCCACTGATCTCCGTCCCATTGCTCGCATCACCATCATCCGTTCCCGGAACGAGGCGCTGTAATAACGTTAATTTCCCCGTATCGGGGTCGCGCTGGTAGAGGCTGGCCCGCGCATCGCCACCATAATTGGCGGCTGTTGTGCCAATCACCAGTAGAGTGCGACCATCATCGGACAGCACAATACTGCTGACATGACTGTCATAACCGGTAAGCAATCCGTCGGAGTAATACAAATTAGGATCGACCGGGATATCGGTCTGGATGGTCGGTGCGTTGTTAATGGCTAACGTCAGTGTCGCGACAACATTGAGGGTAGCGGTATCCTCGCCTTGTCCTGCTGCGCCGCCGTCATCACGTACACTGACAAGCGTCACGGTACGGGTACCCGCCGTCGCCTGTGTCGTCTCGTTGGTGTAGGCAACATCGTTGATTAATGCCTGAGCCGCTGCCATCGTCATGCCAGTTGCATGATGAATCTCCAGCGTCCCACTGCCATCATTAAATGCATAGGTGTAGGTATAGCCGCTTGCCGTTGTGCCCTCGCCAGACTTAGTGAGGTCAATGCGCGTACCATCAATCACCAAAAATTCGTTAGCAGCCTGCTCTAACCCACCAACCTTTAGCGTGATATCGAGTATTTTTTGTCCTGCTTCACCCGCTGTAATCTGCGTATTGGTGAATACATTGACCACTGTTGCCGTCGTGTCGTAGTTTGAGAGCGGCGCAGCTTCCACTGCCAGTATCGGTGCGGTATTGGTTGTCACCAGCACAGCCAGCGTCACGGGCAGGCTATCGACTTTACCATCATTCGCCCGCAGAGACAGCGCCACCACGGAACCATCCGCCACTGTATCGGTATTCAGGTAAGTGACCTGATGTAAAACCGCATTTGCCTCCGTCCGGCTTGTTCCAGACAGAAACGCGATCGTCAGAATACCCCCGCTCTGGCTGAACGTGGCAACCGCGCGATCGCCCTGAAAGATTTGCCCGTTTTTAAATTGCAAATCGTTCGCCGCACTGAAATTAAACACATCCTTGTCAGACGCACCACCGTCGCGGGAAACGATCAGTTGCATACCGCCATAGTTTCCATTCCCCGCATTCAGAGCATCGAAATTGGCATCCGACAAGGTTATCCCGGAGGCGATCGCCGCATCCGAGCCACGGATTTGCGTCAATAACGTTGAATAACGGCTGACACCCTCACCCGCAACGAGTAAAGAGCGACCATCCTGCGATAACGCGATATCTCCGCCAGTGGTACTCCCTTCCGCCTGGCCCACCAATGTCAAAGCACCCGTTGATGAAACAGCGTAAACAGAAACCATGCCGTCTGTTGCCGCAGCATATAACCGCGTTCCCTCAGCATTGAGTACCAAACTGCCTACAGGAGGGGTGCTGAAGGTATTAACCAGCGTCAGCTCATTATCAACCCCAACGCGGTAGAGCGTGATATCGTTGGTTTTTGGATTCGCGATATAAATAGATTTCCCATCGGCCGATACCGCCATCGCGTAATCAACGGGATCTTGTCCCTTTATTACAAGTGAAATACTCCCCAGCAGAGTCAATTTACCGGCGCTATCACGCTGGTAGACTTGCAACTCATGGTTGTCGTTGACTATCGCCCCGCTGTGCGCAATGTAGACATACTCGCCCGCTGTCGCGATCACACCATTACGGTGACGGAGCGAATCGGTACGGGTTAACTCGCCCGTTTCAGTATTGCGCTGATAGACAAACACTTCACGACCATAGCTGCTACTGGCATCTACATAAATCTGCGAGCCGTCATCAGCTATCGCTAACCCACCGTTCGATCCGGCTCCGACAGAAATCGTCGCAGTATGGCTGGGCGTGCCGTTCTGTAGGCTAAATTGCATCAGGTTGCCATTGCTCGATATGGTATAGAGCGACTTACCATCTGCGCTAACCACCATATGATTAACATGCCCTAGGTTTTCAACTGTCAGGCTCTGTTTTTGCGTCAAATGACCAGATTCGCCTACGGTAAAGATGGTCAGCGTGTTATCCGAACCAGCAACGTAAGCTTGTTTACCATCGGAGGAATAGGCAACGTCCGTCCCAGTCGTTAATGACTCGGCTTCCAATAAGGTTTCGCCAGACACCACGGGTGCCACGTTAATTTTGCTATCGATAGTGATGGTCGAGTGGATATTGAGTTCGGCAGTGTCAGCGCTCGTGCCGCCCTCATCGCTCAGGCTTTTCAGCGTCACAACCACATCGCCGCCTGCCACGGTGTTATTGAGTGGCTTATAGGCAATACCGTCGATCAGCGCTTCTGTATCCGCAAGCCGATCGGTAAAACCGTCGATATTAACGGTAATCGTCGTCGTATCACCGCTCACTGCCACACGATACGCGAACCCATCATCATCCGCCCGTGTTGTGCCACTTCCCGCTTCCAGCGCAATGCTTTTCCCATCAATCATCAATGCCTGATTCGCGCCCGTGCGGTTAACGGTAATCACCAAATCTTTCAGTTCCTGCCCGCTTTTATCCGCTGACACGCTAACGCCGCTGAACAGATCGACTGGTACAAAGCTGTCGCTAGAATCGGTAATGGTGACCGTCGCCTTAACCGGCGTGGCATCAACGCCGGGTGCCGTATCCGTTGGCGCAACGGCGACGTGCGCAATCACATCCGCCGCAGTGACCACAGCAGCAGCATCAAACATCATGCGCGGTTCCAATACCCACGCCTGGCGCGGAGCGCGCGTTAAGGCTGAACCAGATTTTGAGCGGGAAAAAGTCATCGTGTCATGTCCTGTAATGAAAGGGGCAAATCGCGTTATTCCTGGCTACCTTCAGCGGTCATTCAACCAGCCGAACATAGCCGCCCTCGGTTTCGATCTGGCTGGCAATACGATCCAACCGCCGAATCAATTGATCCTCAACACCCTCTGCGCCGAAGCCTGAACCATCGATAAAGCTCATGCGTTTTTCACCCTCAGTGCAAACCAGCAGGCCCGGCGTCGCTTCCTGATCAAACAGGTTGCGACCAAAGTCTTCAGGATCGCCGGGGCGAATGCCGACAAAATAGAATTTGATGTTGCGTGCGCGGAAGCTAGAGCACAGATCGCGGAAACGCTGTGCGGCAAAAAAACGGGCAAGATCCGTTCCAGTCCCCCCCGAAATTCGTTGCGATTGAAGTTGTAGCTGTCGGTGTCAAACCAGTTGCCGATGGTGTTAGCCATCATCACAATCACTTTTTGCCCGTCACCGTTGCCGTCCAGATTGAAATCCAGCGGCAGCTTGGCATCACCCCAGCCGTCTGAGCCGCGCATATTTGGCGACAGCGCCGCCCCCGCCCACGACATGCCGATGGCGTAGTTCACGTTGAAACGGGCAGAAAATTGATCAATACGCGCATCCAATTTGTCAGCGTCATTGGTCAGTGGCATCAGTGCCGCATTCGGGCATCCTTTATCCGCCACGATCCAGCGAGTATCCACCGCGTCAGAATCGTCAAAATCGGGGTTCGGGCCACGCCAACTGATCGGTGGTGCACCAGGGCTACCGTTTTGTGGCAAATCGTGGCGATAGTAAATGCGGAATTGGCCGACGGGCGGTTCATCCCAGAAGAAGTTTTCCTCTCTCCCTAGCCCACGGTACATGCACAAAAGATTGGCACGCCGATCGGGGAAACGGCGATCGGCCAGGCTACTCACCACACCACTAGCAAACAGCGAACGCAGCTCTGGCGGGTTCAGCGCACCCGGTGCAGCCCAGCGCCGAATGCGATTCGCGTCTTCCGCATCGTACACATTTACCGACTGGCTGTACGGCACCAGCGACAGCCACAGGTTGTCGCGCTTAGCGTCCCCGCTGCTGAGCAGGCGTTCAACAAACGAACGGCTAACACTTTTCAGCGAGCGAATATCTCCCGCGCTCATATCCCCCGTCACCGGCATCACAAAGGCCACTTCCGTTGGGCGGTTGATGACTTCCGAGGTCGAATACACTTCCTGCTTCTTCGCGCCCAAACTCAGCAAACTGGGCTTGGTTTCAAAGGCAACGGTCACGGTATAGGTTTTACGCGTCGCGCTATTGCGCCCTTCCGTGACAGACACATCGCCCGCCACCAGTTTTTCACTCAGGGTCTTATTCATCCCCAGATTGCTTTTGACGTATTCATACGCCAGCGTATTGGTGTCTCCCTGACTGTATTCTTCACCATTAATGGTGGCCTGATGCCCGACGGCCAACGCGGCGGCATCCGTCGCCCGCTTAATCTGCGTCGCATCACCCGTTGCCGTTGAGGTATCCACAATGAAGGCCGCCGTCACTAGCAGCGCCATCGCTCCCAGCGCATAGAATGCGGTGCCCGCGCCCTTTTCCTGATGAATAAACGCAGACAAGCGCTCACGCCAGAACAGAGCGAGTCCGGTATCGTCTTTTTTTACTCTTCTGTTCTGTAGGTTTTTTTTCATGCATTCCTATCCTGTCTACCTGGATTCAGCGCGTACTCATCCCGCCCATAAAACGGGAAAATAAAAACGACATTGCTCATAGTGATAGCGTTATTATTCCAGCTTTGGATTACGGATTCCGTTCATCCTCTTCCAGTCCGGCTTCTTTTCTGAGTGTCTCATCCAGCGTCACCACGCCAATAGCCACTCGGTTGATGGAGGAGGCATGCAACATGCCGCCCAGCGACAGGCCCCCCAACAACCCAACATCTTTCCCCTCGCGGCAGATTTCGACTACCAGCATAGAGATGTTCTTATTGCCTTCTTCCCGATCTCTTTCCGGCAATTCAGGCGTATATTCTTCACCGGGCAGCGTTTCGCTTTCAGCACAGAGCGCTTCCGCCGTCCCTCGGCTCAATTGCCAGTACAGTTCGCCGGTCTGACGCACATTGCTGATTAACAACTGGTAATTACCCATCCCTTCCGTTGGTAACACCGTATCGAGCAAGCCCTGTAGACCTTGTTCATCCAGCCTCTGCTGCATCGCTAATATTGATGCAATGGCCCCTGTACGCTGTTCCATTCGCGTCCGCTCCAGCCCAACGGTATAGATATCCGCACACAGAGAACCTATCGCCAGCACAATCGGAAATGCCAGCGCCGTTTCTACCGCAGTAGAAGCGCGGCGAGAAAACCAGAAGCAGCGGAGTCGGCTCAGGCAGCGGTTGATGTTCAACCAACGATGGAGTTTCAATAAGTGCTCAGTCATTACGCAGTTCCGTTCCGAACACATGTTTGTACTGATAGCGGAAGGTATCACCCAGCGTGAGCACCTCCGGCAGCGGCGTAATAAATGCCTTTTTGATCTGCACCGTTACGGACCACACGGGTAGCGTCGTGGTTTCCTCACCATCGGGATCGTCCTGGCTGCTATTTCCGTTTGTTAACCCGCCAAGCTGAGTCAGATTGTCGAAGTGCAACACGCTAACAGTTAAATCGTCTTCCTTGAGGTAGCCGTAGCCAGCCTCAACCATGCGCGCCTTCAGCCGTGTTCCCATCTGTTCCGCACTGTCCGATACAAGATTATCAAGACGGAAGGTCTGCACGGCTTTATCCAGCGCGGCGCTGCCGACAGCGATCACCAGCCCGATACGCGCCAGTTCGAACAGCATCATCACGCCGACCAGCACCACTGGCACCAGAAACGCCACTTCCGTCGCGATCACGCCGCATGTGCTACGCCAGTTGCGATCATGGCGCGGCACTATTCCTCGAACTACGCCTCGGACTATGCCTGCATCACGCCACGGGGAACGACGCTGAAGCCACGCCATTACTCAGGCGAACTCAATTGCAGGCGTTGACGGCTGGATAACAGCAGCGCTTCGCCACGAGATTTATCCTGCTGCATCTGCAGTAAACGCTGGTTCAACTCATCGATCAGTCCATCAATACGCTGCGGCTGGGCAATGGTCTCCAATGCCGCACGAGCCTCATCATTTCTGCCGCCAGAGAGGTAGGCCAGCGCCAGATTCAGCCTACCCGTTGCGTTGCTGCCATCCACTGAACGCAGCAGGGAAATCGCTTTGTCCGCATTGCCACTTGCCAGCCATGAGAGCGCCAGGTTGTTGAGCGCCGCGATATCTGCCGGGTTCACCTGTAGCGCTTTTTCAAACAGTTGACGCGCCTCTGCATGCTTACCTGATGCATCCATCACCACGCCCATACCATTGAGTGCGCCTGCGTCATTCGGCTGTGCTTTCAGCGCACAAGAAAAGTCATTTTGCGCCATCGTATTACGTCCCAACGCCAACTGCGCACGCCCCATCCCCAGACACACCGCCAGCGCTTCTTCCGGCGTCATTCTGTTGGTATCACCGCCCAGCGCCTGCCGTGCTCGTCCGTACAATTCCAGCGTTTGCTGTGGCGAACGCGCTAACGCAGCCACGCTGGCATACTCCAGCATCTCTGCCCCTTTCAGCGCATCACGGCTGTCGAGACGCGCATACACTTCCGTCGCCGCTTCAACACGCCCTTGATCGCGCAGCAGGCGTGCCAAACGCAGGCCTTCATCCTTACTGCCTTTAATCGCCGTCGAGCTGCTGCATCCCACCAGCACGGTACTAACGATCAGCAGTGCCAGCATGGGCGCGCCGCGCTTGAGTTTTGCTACCAGATCGACCATTTTCGATAACTCCATCGGTTGTAACCATTGTGATTTCCGGCGCATACCCGTCATACTTCAAGTTGCATGTGCGTTGGCTGCGCTACTCGGTCCACTTACGTGGACCTCGCCCCGTTGGGGCCGCTGCAAGCAGCGTTCAAACCTGCCTCTGGCAGATTTGTCACTCACCCGAATCACTTACCTGTGTAAGCTCATCGGGATTCCTTCCCTTGCCGCCTTCCTGAAACTCGAATTATTTAGGGTATATATCGGGAATCGATGTTTTTAAAATCAATGTGTTGTAAATAAAATGCTATTGCGCCAGCAGGCGGATCACTCGCACCAGTGCAGGCGATGCCATAATGGCGATAATCGGTGGCAAGATCAGCGCCATCAACGGCACGCTCAGTTGCGCAGGTAATTTTCCCGCCTTCTCTTCCAGCCCTAAAATCAGCGTCTTGCGGCTTTCATCCGCAATAGTACGCAGCGCCTGAGACAGCGGCGTACCGTAGCGTTCCGCCTGAATCAGCGTCGCCACCATACTTTCGATCTCGCTGACTCGGGTACGTTCAGCCAGATGCCTCATCGCCAGTGTACGATCTGACAGGATCTGCAATTCGGCTGCGGTGTAGTGCAGTTCATCCGCCATTTCCGGCGACGATAGCCCCAACTCCTTTGACACCACCTGCAACACGCGTCCGATAGGCAGACCAGCTTCGGCGCAGACCACCATCAGATCCAGTGCATCCGGTACCGCACGCGCCAGTTTTTCACCCCGGCTTGCCGCACGCCACTTTAGCCACCACTCCGGCACCATGGAGCCAACAAAGAAGCCAATGAGCCCCGCCGCGACACCCGTCAGGCCAGCACGGTCAGCAGGCGGTAGCCATCCCCACACCAGAGCGATAGCGAGCAGCGCCCCGGCAGCAAATTTCCCCATCACTAGCAAGCCCACCGCTTCATTACGGCGGAGACCGGCCAGATCAAGCAGACGGCGCAGATTGCGGCGATCGCGATCCGATCCCGACAAGCGCTCGCCCTGTATAGCAAGGGGCTGCAACAGCTTTTCCAACAGGGGGGATAATGCAGTTCCCTGGCCTCTCAGGATGTTCTCCTGAGAGGCCGCCTCTATAGAGGCCGTGGGCAAGTGCCCGCGCATGCGAATTTCCAACTGCTTGTATTGCTGCGTTTTATGGTGTGCACGGGCCAGATAAATGCCTGCCACCATCAGCACGAGCGCCAGCAGCAGTAAAGGATCGTCAAAAACAGTCATGAGTGGCTCACCCTTTACCCTATCCGTTTAACCATAACGTGTGTCACCAGCATGCCGACTGAAACGCTGCACAAGGCATAAATCAGTACCGACGTTCCCACCGGATCGGAGAACAAGAAACTGAAATCCTCCGGCGATTTCATATACAGATAGGCCAGACAACCGGGGAACAGTGCGGCGACAATCTTGGCTGATGCGCGTGCCTCAGAGGTTTTGGACTGCACTTTAAGTTGCAGTTCCCGGCGGTCGCGCAGCGTAGCGGACAAACGCTCAAGCGTTTCTCCTAGTCGTCCACCCGCTTCCTGATTGATGATCAGGATCACCACGAAGAAACGGTACTCGGCCATCGGCACTCGCGTCGCCGAGGCCTGAATCACCTGACGCAGCGGGATACCGAGCCGCAGCCAGTGATCGATCGTCTTGAATTCATTCGCCAGCGGCCCGGTCAGGTGCTCGGCGACAATCGAGAACGTATTCGCGACAGGCACGCCCGCCCGGCAACTGCGCGTAATGGCATCAATCGCTTCCGGCAGGCTCTCACGCAGCGCTTTCAGGTGTTTTTGCAACGTCGAGCGGAACATCAGCATGCCGATACTGACAAACAACAGCAGTGTAAATATCAGTCCCATCGTAAGCGGCAGCAGGGTACGTTGCCCCAGGATCATGCCGAGTATCAGGCTGGCCGCTGCCAGCGAGAGGGAACGCTGAAGCAGGTTCTTTTTCCAGCCGATGAACGCCATCTGCGCCCAGAGGATAGCTAACCAGCGCCCGATAACAGGGATCCCCATCAGCGGCGTTCTGATCTCGTCACGCAGGATAGAATCAGACTCTGCTGCGGCTACCGATGGGCTAACCTCGTTCAAAATCTGCAGCCAGCGTTGTTCACGCTGTATGCGTTGCTGGCGTGACTTTCTCCAGGCGTTGACCGCCAAAAGCATCATCAGCACGCTGCAAAACACCAGCAGCGTAATCAGGTTCAGGCGTAAATCACTCATCGGCGTCTCCTCAGCCCATCACTGCGCATCAAACAAATGCGCTTTATCGCTGTAGAACTGCGGACGCTGCATGTGCTGAACATATTCCCCCGTCAACAAGCCCTGTCCATCCATGCCCTGAATATTGAAGCTGAACAGATCCTGAAGCTGGATCACTTCATTTTCCATGCCGCACACTTCGGTAATCGACACGACACGGCGCATGCCGTCACGCATACGTTCGATCTGCACGATCAGGTGAACGGCGCTGGCGATCTGACGGCGAATCGCCATCAGCGGCAACTGCATGTTGGCCATCATCACCATGTTTTCCAGACGCTGTATCGCATCACGCGAGGTATTGGCGTGCACCGTACACAGCGACCCATCGTGACCGGTGTTCATCGCCTGCAACATGTCAAAGCTCTCGCCACCGCGCACCTCACCCAAAATGATGCGGTCAGGGCGCATACGCAGCGCATTACGCATCAGATCGCGCTGATCGATACGTCCCGTGCCTTCTGCGCTGACAGGACGGGTTTCCAGCCTCACAACATGCTCTTGTTGCAATTGCAGTTCGGCGGCATCTTCAATGGTGATGATGCGATCGGTGCTACCGATCTTCTGCGATAGCGCATTCAGCAAGGTGGTTTTACCTGCCCCCGTACCGCCAGAAACGATCACGTTAACGCGTGCCTGCATGGCCTTGTTCAGAACATCCGCCATGGCATAGGACATGCAGCGACGCTCTGCCAGCATTTCCAGCGACAGGTTGCGGCGCATGAACTTACGGATCGAGATCGTCGTACCGTCGATCGCCAGCGGATAGGTAATAACGTTAACGCGGCTACCGTCCGGCAGACGCGCATCCACCATCGGGCTGGCTTCATCGATACGCCGCCCGACCGCCGCCGCAATACGCTGCGCGGTGTTAAATACGTGCTCTTCATCAATGAAGGTAATCGGCGACAGCTCCAGCTTGCCAAAACGTTCGACAAACACCTGACCAGCCCCGTTAACCAGAATATCGTTGACCGTGTCATCCGACAGCAGAGGCTGGATCGGCCCGATCCCCGTCATCTCATCCAGCATTTCGGTGGCGATGGCTTCCTCTTCCTGTCGAGAAAGCTGCAAACGCTGCTCATCACAGATGCGGCGGATCACCGTTTCGATCTGTACCAGCAGTTTGTCACGCCCCATCATCGCCGCTTTACCGGCGTCGATCTGATCGTAGAGCTGTGCGCGGATAATACGGCGTTGGCTAGTCCGGTTGTCCGTCTGGCGGGCTGCGGGTACAGCAGATCCTGAAGACGTATTCGCCGCTGGCTGCGTGCGGTTCTCCGCAGCCGGACGCGTTTTCAGTTCCGCCACATTAGCGGCAGGCGCAGGCTGAGGTGTGCTTTTTCCTGCTTCACTTTTTTGCAGGTTATTCTTGCGAATCAACATAATCCTTAACCCCAAAAACAGTTCGTAACCCTAAAATAGTCGGTTCACCCTTTGAGAAACGCCGAACGCTGAACATCATCAAGCTCGCTTTAACCAACGCGAGAACCAGCGTTTTTCCGCCTGTCTGGCGCGCACGCCGCAGGCCAAATCGACCAGTTGGCGTAATCCCTGTTGGAAAGCAGGCGCTGCCGCGAGATTTAATGCGCCGAGAGCGAGGCTCTGCGACAGCGCATGGCCGGCATTAGGCAGCACGACATCAATCTTCCGGCCGATAAATTGTTCAAACTGATCGCGACTTAGCGGCGCAGTCGTGGCAAAGCGGCTCTGGTTATGCACCAGCAGCAGACGCTGCCCTTCACTTTCATCGCCGATCTCATTCAGCACGCGCCGCACATTACGCGCATCCTGAAGCGTCAATTCCGTCACGATGATGCGCAGATCCGCATAGGTCAGCACATCCAGCGCCCCGGTCGGGTAGCTGCTGGGTAGATCCCAAATGACCTGATTGAACATGCGGCACAGCGCACCACCGAGATTCAGTACGTTATCTACGTCAACCGGGCTCAGTTCACCCAGTTCTGGCTTCTGTGCTAGCAGGTGCAGACGCGTATCGACACGCAGCATGGCGCGCTGAAGCAGTCGGGTATCCAGTTCCTGAGTCCCCAACACAGCAGCCAGCCCCGCATCATCGGTTTGCCCCTGCAACAGCAGTTGGTCACCGTTACGGCGGTCAAAATCCACCAGCGCTACGGGTAGGTGGCGTTCGCCAGACAGCAGACGGCTCAGTCCCATCGCCACTGTACTTCCGCCGCTTCCGCCGCTGGCGCTGACAACAGCAATCGTCCTGCCAGTGCGGGCATATTCCGGCCCCGCCTGCTGGCCTTCACACTTCGCCAGCGTTGCCGCCAGCAGATCCAGCGTGAACGGCTTCACCAGATAATCCACCACGCCCGCCTGAAGCAAGGCGCGGTACAGACCAACATCCTGCTCTTTGCCCGTAGCAATCACCTGACTGGTGGGGCCGCAGACGCTCAGCAACTCTTCCAGTGCCGGAAGTGGCCAGTGCGTGCCTTCCAGATCCACCAGTAAAACGTGGGGCGGTACATTCAGTTCACACCACTGGCGAGCGGCAGCAATACCGCCGGGCATCACCGGGACATCCGGTTGTTTCAGACGCGTGAAAAGATCGCTGATATCAGCCACATCGCGCACATCATTGGCGAACGCGACCAGCGGTAACGCCAGTTCGTCACCATCGTTAGGGGTAATTTCACTCATGGAATGTCACGCCCTTAATCTTCTTCAAAGTTAATGTCGATGAGCTCTTTCACTTCACCTTTGTGATAGCGTTCGATGCTATTGACCGCCGCCACGCCATCCGCATTATCCAGCGCTTTCGCCTGGATCAGATCGCGAGGTTCAGCGACCATCATCGCCAGATTGTTTTGTGTGGCGCAGCCCAGATAGCCGACGCCATCAAACGGCTTCACCATCAGTTGGTTTGGATCGTTGATCGTGCAGCGGGTAGTTTTGACCACCAGCGCCTCGGAGATCACTTCCAGATCGCCAGTCTGACCACTCGCCGTAGAACGGCGCATCTGCTTGACGTTCCGTGCATCGGCACCGGCGTTTTTCAGCACGGTCGCCAGTCGCCCGGCCATCTGCTCACCGCTCGCACTGTGCGGGATCAACGTCAGCGTCTGCGCGGACAAACGTCCCTGATCTTTCAACATGATATTGAGCTGTCGTAAGGATTCAGGGAGGAACCCCCGTCCGTTCGGCGCGACCAATAGCGGCACTGACACCGATGAAGGTTGGACAGCAACCGGTTGAAGCGCGGGCTGATCAAAGCGCTGCATACGCACGCTGTTAATCGGTTTATTCCACCCACACCCTGATAGCAGAAAGACTGCAGTAAGCACCGCCGCACTGATGTGTAGTCGGCGAAGAGGAGGGTGATTTTTATTAATTGTTTTCATAGTTGATTGCCCCTCACGGACTCAATAGAGATAGCCGATAGATGCAGAACGTGGCATGGACGAATCCAGCGTTTTTATGCCTTGTCCCGGCGTCTGAAGGTCGCCCGCGTTAACCGGTTCGACGACGTAGGCGGTCGCAATGATCACCAGTTCCGTTTCTTCGTGGCTGGTGGATTCGCTTTCAAACAGGCGACCAAACATCGGGATACCACTTAGCCCCGGCACGCCGTTTATCGTTTGACTACCGGCACTGCGCAACATACCTGCCAGCGCAAAGCTTTGTCCGCTGGCCAGTTCTACCGTAGTATCCGCACGGCGTACCGTTAATGCCGGAATACGCGAACCGCCTTCCAACTGTACGGAACCCACATCGGTAAGTTCACTGACTTCTGGCGCAATGTGCAGACTGATGCGGTTGGCAGACAGCAGCGTCGGCGTCATACGCAGGATCACACCGTAGGATTTGTAATCAATGCTGACACTGTTATTGGTGATCAGAACGATCGGCACTTCCCCGCCAGCGGCAAACGCAGCCGTTTCCCCTGACATCGCCGTCAGGTTGGGTTCGGCTAACACGGTTGCCATACCCTGCTGGTTCATGGCGGTTAATAGCCCACTCAATCTGGAGCGACCAAAATTCAGAAAACCAGAATCCGTTGGGTTAGCAAATCTACCCGTTGTGGCGTTGAACAGATTAAGACGCGAACCACTGCCCGCACTCATATTGCCACTACCAGTGCTCAGCGATGCCGCCCAGTTGAACCCCAGCTCGCTGGTCAACTTGCGAGACACTTCCACCACGCGTACCTGAATATTGATTTGCGAAGGCGTTTTGATTTTGAGCTGATTGACCACTTTGCCGGAGGATTCGCTGGAACTTGGCAATTGGTCACCGCCCCCGCCGCCACCTTGTGCACCGTTTGAAGAGGCGTTGATGTACGTCTGAATGCTGTCGATGACGCGCTTGGCATCCTGTGGTGTATCCACACTACCGCGCACAATCACGCCGCTGGGGATCGAGGCTTCCAGTTGGATATCCGCACCGGGGAATTCACGCTTCATGCGTTCACTCAGTGCTTTCAAATCATGCTCAGACACTAGGCGAATGGCGTTGATGACATTGCCATTTTCATCCATCGCATAGAGCGTGGTAGTCCCGACATTTTTGGCGTAAACAAACAGATTACCCGGCGAAGGCAGTTCAAAACTGGCAATATTCGGATCGGCCACCAGCACGCTGTCTGGCAACGCATCAAGGTGGAGTAAGCGCCCCTGATGCACCGTCAGGCGTACCTCATCGGTGACAGGTGCTACAGATACCCCGGCAGCCTGCGTGGTGGCAGGCAACATCAGCATGGCAGGCAGTACCGCATTAAATAGGCTGGCAACCAGCAACCGTTTGCACGTTCCCCGAGCGTCCGATTTCAAAAACAGCGAAAACATCGTCATTTACTTAATTTCCGTAATGGGCTTCATTTTTCTACGATCAGCACACGGCTCTCCGCAGGCTGTCAGATTACGTGTTCGTTCTATCGGGCAGGGAACGCCACCACGTCTTTTTGTTCAGCGCGATACGTCTTGACTTGGCGCCCAACAGTAATACCGGACATACTGTTATAAATATCCGTACTTTGGGATAGCGACGTTACGCTGGAGTGCCTTGATAGCGCGGACAACAGCGTATTATCTGCTCGGTTACATGTTTTATCCGTATCATCAGGCGTGGTGCTACGTATGGCTAAATGCAACATGCCCACTTCCTTTGCCACAGCTAGAATTTCAGCCTGTTTCGGCGTCACTTCGAGCGTGACAGTTTGGAAACTGATGGGGCGTTGGCGGGACGATGTCGTGGCCGGGACACGACTCTTTTCCGTAGAATCAAGATTATCTTCCGCAATAACATCTTGACGTGGACGAATATCCGAATCGGTTTGGTTATTCAGGGCCAATACTCTTAGATTGCAGACAATAGACTCTGATGCTAATAAAGGCTTAGCTACAGATATCGTAGCCGTCGAAGGAGACACTACCCATGAAGGTCGTGTTTGTTCACGCATCAATTCGGGCTGCTCATCCTTTTTGATACTGAGGATCACATCAACACGATCGTTTGGCGAGACTAACCCGGCGTTGCTGGCAACAGCGCTGGTCGGCACCGAAATAGCGCGCTTGCCTTTGCCCAACACAGCCGCGACAAAGCCCGGTTCATTCTGCCTCACCAGCACGTTACTCGTCAGCGCGGAGCCTTCTGCCACGGTTTCACGCAGCGTCGCACCGAATAGCAATGATTGGCTGTCCTTACCGCGCACAAAATTGAACGTGCGGGAAACCGGTTTATCCGTCTCGTCCCAGCGTAGTGATGCGGGGTCAATGAAGTCACCGGGATGCAGATCTTTCGCCGCCACCAGAATGGCCGTTTTTTCCGGTGCCTGAACAACAACCGGAGGTGGCGGAGGGGGAGCGGAAGAGAGATGGCTGCGTACCACCAACGCAACAATACCTGCCAGAACGAGCGCGCCTGACAGTACGTATGTAGAGTTCACTTTCATTTCAACTGGCCTACCCTAGCGTGTGTGTCTTAAAGCTGCGACAGAATTAAAACAAAGGAAAAATCAGGACATATATCGCGCCAAATGCAATCGCGACACCGTAAGGTATGCCTTGAGAAAGATCGGCGGGCAACGCGGGTGGCATAGGCAACCGACTCTTGAATATCCGGTTAGTGGTTTGCACGCCCAGCGCAACCGCTGTGGGTACGGTATTAAGCAGCGGCAGACTGAGCGCCAAAACACCGCCAGCCAGCGCAGTTACCATGATGAAAACGATCTGGTGCCCTTGCCCAACCCACAGGCACAGCACACTCATCAACTTCACATCCCCGGCACCTAATCTGCCCGTGAGGAAAAGTAAAAATCCCACAACCAGAACAGCCGCCGCACCGGGCAACGCCCATAGCATTTTCCGTAATGCCGCCATATCTAACGCACCGGATTGCAGGACATGTAAAGCGCTGAAGAACAGCCAGCCCAGCAATAAAATCAACACCGCCTGATTGGTAATTTTTCGTACTAACAGATCGGTGCTGATACACCACAGCAAGCACCCTACCAGTAGTGCTATCTGCGGCCAGTGCGTGTAATCCGTCATCTTGCGTGCGTTATTTCGCAGCGCCAGATGAACCACCGCCCGTCGTACCGGTGCCGGTAATCTGATCGGCGATTTGGGTGAATTTTTCATTCAGCGCTTTCACGAAGATACCGTCACCGCCGAAAATAGCACCAATGGCCGCCGCCATTGCCGCCGCAAGAATGCCGTATTCGATTGCCGTTACACCGCTTTCGTCACGCAGGAAAGAACGTAATTTTGTTTTCATGTTTTTCATGGAAAGATTCTCTATCCGCAGCCAAAGAAATCATGGCCTACTTGGAAATCGGGGGAGCCATGATGATAATAAGATTAATAATGAGACTTATTATCAAGCGCCGCAAGCAGTAGAACATTAATATTCGTTAATCTTTCCATACAAATAATTATCAATATAAATCAATAAGTAACACACTTCAGCCTTACGAATAAAATCAATAAATATTCATGTTTTTTGCAGGGATATTCATAAAAAATCGAGGAGAGAAACACCGTAGCGAGCAATATGTGACCATTTACCCCGCAAGATGTTAACCCGCAGCGCTATTAACCAATAGACGGACTAACTGCGGTTAAGGCAAAGGTAGACGTTCAAGCCGGGCTCGGAGGAATCCAGATAAAGCTTTCCACCATGCAGGTCGGTAATCGCCTGAACCAAAGAGAGTCCCAGACCATAACCAGACTGAAACCAGGTATCCAGCCGTTGAAAACGCTGTAATGCTTTAGCATGAAGTGCTGGCGGGATACCCGGCCCCCGATCGGCGACGCTCAGAGCGATCCAGCCGCGATAAAGCGTCACACTCAACGTGATATATTTCCCCTGGGCGGCGTATTTCAGCGCGTTCTCCACCAGATTCGCCAGTGCCTGAAACAGCAGCGCCCGATCGCCAAAGAGTTGGATACCGGCCTTGATTTCAATCTTCAGTTGGCAATCGCGCGCTTCCGCCAGCGGTTGATAATATTCAGCAATTTCTTCCAGCAGTTGGCGCGCTTCAATATGTTCAAATTGATGCACGCAGCGCCCACTTTCAATTTCACCGATGCGCATCACGGTCCGGAACAGCCCGAGGATTTTATGCACCTCGTCCACGGCCAAATTCAATTCATCGCGAATGTCGTTATCTAGCCCTGTACGTTCCGTCAGGTTGAACAGGCGGTTTTGCAAATGCGTCAACGGCGTCCGCAGTTCGTGCGCGACATGGCTCGATGTGTTACGTACCTGCTCCATCAGGCGCTCGATACGCTCCAGATTCTGGTTAATATCCGCGCTCAGGCTGTCAAAATCATCGTCGTAAGGCGACAGCGGCATACGCACCTGCTGCTCACCGCTGCTGTAGCGATGCAAGGCCGTGCGGATTTTCTCCACACTACGTAAACTGCGTAAGCTGAAATGCCGACTAACAAACAGGCAGAAGAGCAGAACAATAAATAGCCCAGCCCCCGCAACCAGCGGAATCGTTCTCACCCGTTCCAACATGGGCCGAATGTTGTACGCAGTAAACAATACGCCTCCGTCATCCAACATGACGGACAAACCAATCAGATTGGGATCGTCTGGACTGGAAATTTCGGCCTTGAGACAACTGACGTCCATCTGGCAATCAGTATGTTGCCGCATTTCCAGAGGATGCATACTTGCAGGATGGGGTGTTAATGGATGCGTCTTTAACGAATGATTGTGATACAGAATATCACCGTATTTATCCATCACCAGAAACAGCGGTAACTCGTCACCTTTCGCTCGGTTATCCTGCCGCAATTGCGTAATCAAGCTATCAGCATTTGTTAAATGCGACTGCATTGAGTAATCGTAAATATTACCCAGAATAACTTCGCGAACATGCGTTCTAATCAATGTTTCACTTAATGAACTGAAGCCAACAATACACATCAGCATCATCAATAAGAACAGAAAAACAATGGTTATTGCCTGGCGAAAATTAGAGGTGCATAAAAAACCAGGATATTGGCTTGCCCCAAGTAATTGCCAGTGTGTTATTTTTATCTGCCAGCGCTGCCCCAGCCTCTTTATTTTTATTTTATTCAGCGTGGCTGCCAACATCGGTTTTGCCCTTATCTACCGCGCCTAATGCATAGCCCATTGCTCTCAGCGTTTTAATTAATGGACGAGGGAATCCTTTATCAATTTTCGCCCGCAGCTTTGACATATGAACGTCGATCAGATTGGTCTGCGGATCAAAATTATAGCCCCATACTCGTTCTAGCAACATCGTGCGCGTAATCGCTTGCCCCGGATTTTCCATCAATATAATCAGTAACTTGATCTCTTTATCGGTCAGATCGATACGTTTGCTACCGCGCCATGCCACACGCTGCATGCGGTCAAGTTGCAGATCTTCAAAAGTCAGGATCGAAGGATTATCCGCATGACGTTTACCACGCCGCGCCATAATATCCAGACGTAATCTCAGCTCATTAAAGTTGAAAGGTTTACCGAGATAATCTTCCGCGCCAAGTTCTAATCCCATGACGCGATCAACATCACGATCCAGAGCCGAAAGCAGCATAATAGGCGGATGACGCGACCCTTGTAATTCACGTAATACCGTAAATCCATCCATGATAGGTAGCATTCTGTCCAGTAGAACGACATCATAAACTTCATCTTTGATCGCTTTTAATGCGTGTGCACCATCGTGAACCATCCGACAAGAATGGCCGTGGGAATGTAATTTAGACCCCAGCCAATGGCACAGCACAGAATCATCATCAACCACTAATACACGCATAATACTCCCCTATAAACACGGCTTATTCCCTCGTTAATATAGGGTTAATACGCGTTTATTTTTTATCTGGTCTTTCAAACAGCCATTCTCCCCACACGGTTTTGATACCACGCGGGCCGCTTTTTACTTCTAAGAAAAGTCCTACGGATAATAACAATCATTATCATTTAATGACAAGCAGTTTACAATCGCCGACGGAGTTCTTAGAACCGGCGTATAAAAAACATCCCCATCGCTTACGCAAGGGGGATGTAGAGGAAAGAAAGAGAGGGGAAAGAAATCAACGTAGTAGCGGGGAGCACCTCGCTACGTATTACTCATTTTCGATCAGGAGCGCTTCCATTAGATCGAGATCGCGCAGCATTTTTTGCAACGTCTCATTGCTGATCTGCTGAATAGCACGCAAGTGATACAACTCCGCACGCTCGGAATTCAACGCCGTCAGGCGGAAACGCCGCTCCAGATCCTCAATCAACATACCGTTTTCAGGATCGTCTTTATTAATGAGCCGTCGGCGTAGGTTACCAATAACGCGCGCGCTGACTTCTTTTAGCACCTGCTCGTCAATGTTTTCCTCTCTATCGGCTGCCAGACGCTCCTCCATTTTGTGCATGCTTTTAATCGCCACTTCCGCCACGGCCATACGCGCCATGCGGATTTCTTTGGCATGTGCCGCTTTGTCCGCCACCACCACGCCGCGCAACAGAAACGGTAGCGCCAATACGCCACAAAGCAGAGAAAATAAAATAACGCCCGTGGCGATAAACACCAACTGATAGCGTGACGGAAACGCAGTGCCATCAGTCAGCAACAGCGGGATAGACAGCACACCCGCCAACGTAATCGCTCCCCGCACGCCAGCAAAGGAAGCGATCCATAGCTCACGCGTGGAAAATTCGGCGAAGATCATCGGGCGCTTTTTCTGGATGTGTAGGCTGTATGTTTTCATCATCCACAGCCAGCAGAAACGTAGCAATAGCAGAGCACCATAGATGATCGCGATATCGGTAAACAGCATCCAGGTTTCAACCGTTGGATCCAGCTCCGCCTGCGTAACCGAGGTTTCCAGAATGTCCGGCAATTGCAGGCCCAGCATGATGAATACCATACCGTTGAACACAAACTCCAGCATCGACCACACGCCGTTAGCACGCATCCGCATCGTTAGCGGGGCGCTACGGATCACACCCGACTGGCCGATGGTCATCCCTGCGGCCACCGCCGCCAAGATACCCGACACGCCGATGTGTTCTGCAATCAGATACGAGGCAAAAGGCAACAGTAGCAGCAACACAATCTGCGTTGCCGCATCATCGCCGCTCCAGCGACTAATCACGCGCAGCGATTTACCGAATATCCAGGTCACCCCAACGCCCGCCAACAGCCCACCTAGCGCCACCTGAATAAATTCCAGCGTCGCACCGGACACCGTAAACACCATGGTGCCCATCGCAATCGCGACCGCAAACTTCAATGACACCAGGCCGGACGCATCGTTCATCAACGCTTCGCCCTGCAAAATACCCATCAGTTTTTTCGGAATACGACCTTCACCCACAATGCCAGACAGCGCGACGGCATCGGTCGGCGACAGCACGGCAGCCAGCGCGAAAGCGGCAATTAGCGGCATCCCTGGTACCATCCAGTAGATAAAATAGCCAATACCCGCCACAGTAATTAGTACCAGTACCAGCGCCAACCCAATAATTTCCCGACCGTGTTTTAGGAACTCACGCGTGGGCGTTTTCCAGCCATCGGCAAACAGCAGAGGCGGAATGAAAAGCACCATAAACAGCTCAGGATTGAAATCAACATGCAAACCGAACTGGGGCCAGGCAAGAATGGCACCCAATGCAATTTGCATTAAAGGCAGAGGAATTTGAAAAGGTAAAATGCGGGTAACCACCCCGGATAGGGAGACAACCAGGGTTAAAATAAGAATCGTAAAAAATATTTCCATGCTTTCCTTAGACGTACTCCTAAATCAAAAAATTCTGCCTGTTAGCGAGCGAACTACCCTTCCATATTTAACGCATTTAGCTCGGTATGAAAATGGATTTTTAGTCGAAAAACCGAGATTAATAACAAGGTTGATTATCACACAAAAAACGTAAACCCAAAGCCAATAAAAAGGCACATAAACACCCATTTGGGAGAAATATCACGAGGCAGGGAGAGAAGAAAGGAAAACGCGAGGAACAAACCTCCGGGCGAAGCCCGAAGGTCTACAGAAAAAACAACTTACAGTGCCCAACCACCAGCGTAGAACACCACCAGTGCCACAGCGATAACCACGGTACCGATGTTCAGTTTGCGCCATTCGCCGGAACAGATGCGGCCTAATACCAGCGCACCAAAGCCCAGCATGATGCCAGTCACGATGTTACAGGTCAGTACGATAAATACGGCACAGACCAGACCGGACATGGCATCCACAAAGTCATCAAAATCCAGTTTGGAGACGTTACCCAACATCAGCAGGCCGACGTACATCAGCGCAGGGGCAGTAGCATAACCAGGAACCAAATACGCTAACGGAGACACGAACAGCAACAACAGGAACAGCACGCCCACGACAGTCGCGGTTAAGCCTGTTTTACCGCCAGCCGCTGTACCCGCTGCGGACTCGATGTAGACCGCCGCCGGTGACGTCCCAACCAGGCTGGAGAAAATGCTGCTCACGGAATCTGCGGTCAATGCTTTACCGCCGTTGATGATTTGCCCGTCTTTATCCAGCAGGTTCGCCTGCCCGGCTACCGCACGAATGGTTCCCGTAGCATCGAACACCGCTGTCATTACCAACGCCAGCACGCTCGGCAGAACCAAAGGCTGCAACGCGCCCATGATATCCAGACTGAAGATCAGCGACGAGCCGTCAGTTGCTGTCAGGCTCGGCAATGCAAAGAAGCCAGCATATTTTACATTCGGATCAAAAATCAGCCCTAGAATAGAGATCACGACGATAACCAGCAAAATACCGCCCGGTACGCGACGTTTTTCTAAACCAATGGTCGCCGCTAATCCCAACAGGGACATCACAACGGGGAAAGAGGTAAAATTACCCAGCGCGACCGGCAGGCCGTCAATCGGGTTTTTTACGACCAGCCCAACACCGTTGGCGGCAATAATCAGCAGGAACAGACCGATACCAATCCCTGTGCCATGCGCTACGCCCAGCGGCAGATTACGCAAGATCCAGGAGCGGATGCCCGTAACAGAAATGATGGTAAACAGTACCCCCATCAGGAAGATCGCCCCCAGCGCCACGGGAATACTGATTTGTTGCCCCAGCACCAGACTAAAGGCGGTGAACGCCGTCAGAGAAATTGCACAGCCAATTGCCATCGGCAGATTAGCCCACAATCCCATCAGCAACGACCCCAGCCCGGCAACCAAACAGGTTGCAACGAACACGGCAGTTGGCGGGAACCCGGCTTTGCCCAGCATACTCGGTACGACTATCACCGAATAAACCATTGCCAGGAACGTCGTTAGACCAGCTAACACTTCCTGACGCGTGTTACTGCCACGCTGTGTAATTTTGAAAAAAGCGTCAAGCGCGCCTTGCGGACGCGCCGCATTCTCTGCCTGACGGGTGGTGTTTGACATAGTGGAATCCCCTGAAATGCCATTATTATTTACGATCAATTCTGAACGGTTCTCGCGGCCTTGCCCCGCGAGCGCATCAGCACACGAATTAGCAATGAACATAACGCGCCATGAACCTTATGGCTCCGCACGCAAACGATTAACTCGCTGGATGCAAAACCGGAAAACGTTGCTCTAGCAAAACAAGCGGTATCAAAACAATGCTGTATAAAACAAGCGGAAGTAAAACATCACCGGATGAACAGCGCCAGGTAATGCGAAGCGCACGATTATCCCGCTTCCCCTGCGCTTATTTCAACTGCTAATCGAGACAATTTACCTATCTCATTTCATCTTTCCGTTAAGGAAATGCGCAGTCGGTACACGTACCGTGCAATCAGGCAACTCGCTGAAAGCGCGCCAGTATGAAGAAAAAACAGAAAAGATTTTTAGACGGAAATCAAAACAGCGGTTTACTCCTCACAAACTGATCGTTCATTTTTTTGTGATTAGCGTCACAAAAAAGTTGACCAGTCGTATCAGTGCGAGTATTCTTAAAAACGTGAACAGCATCACAGAAAACAAATTAACTAACAACGAGGAATTGACCATGAAACTGCTGAACAAAATCATCGCTATGTTTGAAAACATCCACATCAACTTTGGTACTTTCAACCAATAATTATTTAAGAATCGTGGGGATAAAAAAGATGCGCGTTGTCCGCAAAATCAATCAAATATTAAAAGCGTTGGGCAAAACCTATCGCGGTGTTAACCCCCACGCTATCTTCCGTTAATCGTACTCGGTACGTTAACCACCCTAAAATGGCTGCCATCCGGCGGCCATTTTTGTTTCTGTACCAAGATAACAACTGTCTTCCTTCCTGACAGGATGGTGCTAAAGCGCCGCCCCATTTCACACGATTTTACGTCACCCAACCATCAAGCGTAGAGTGATACTTCGCCTGCCGGGCGAGTTTTAAACCGGCGATGCAGCCAGAGATACTGTTCAGGCGCGCGCATGATTTCTTTCTCAATCACCTTATTCATGTAACACGCCGCGGCCTGTTCATCGTGATAAGGATAATCCTGTAATTCAGGCTGAATCACTAGCTGATAACCCAAGGCATTCGGTTTACGGATCAGCACCGTCGTCATCATCGCGGGTTTTGCCAGACGACTGATGGTGTAGGTGCCGTTGGTGGTCGCGGCATTTTTCACGGCAAAGAACGGCGCAAAGACGCTGCCTTTCGGGCCGTAATCTTGATCGGGCGCGAACCATACCGCTTCGCCACGTTTTAATGCCTGCACCATACCGCGCAGATCTTTACGGTCGATCATCGCCTTGTTCGAACGTGAACGGCCCCACGTTTGCACCATTTCCATCGCTTTATTATTGTGCGGACGGTACATCGCCATCATCGGTCGACACAGCCCCATCGCCCTGCCGCCCAGTTCCAGCGACATAAAGTGAATACCAATCACCATCACGCCCTGCCCTTTGGCGGTAGCGTGCTGCAAATGCTCCAGCCCTGAGACATCAAACCATTGGCGCACACGACGATCGGACCAGAACCAGGCCATGCCAGTTTCGATCAATGCCATGCCAAGCGACGCAAAGTTGCTATCGATCATCGCTTCTCGTTCGCTGTCGGAGATCGCGGGGAAGCACAACTCAAGATTGCGCCGAGCAATCGACACCCGCCGTTTAAGAAAGACGCGGGATAAACGACCTGCGCTGCTTCCAAGTTTCATCAACAGCGGGTAAGGAAGTTGGACTAATAAAAACAGCACGCCAAGACCGAACCAAGTCGCCCAATAGCGTGGGTGAAGTAATGCCCTGGTAAATGTTTGCTTAATCTTCATGATACTCATCTTTAAGTGATTAACAGCGTACCGCATAAAGAGTCGTTCTCATCGCGCTACATCTATCATGACACTTATTTATAGGGATCGTTTCAACTGTATGGGAAACTGATGTCTAACCGTTATCACGCATGAGGTTAAAAAGCAGGATAAACATGCTGATAACGCAGAGGAGATGTTGAGCAACCGATGAACGGCTGACGGTAGCGGCATCATACCCGATTCGTCCTTAATAAAGGAGTAGCCGAACAAGAAATATTCGCCATATCACGCGGTCTAAAGCTAACATCCTAGCCTATGTCAAAAAAGCGACGGCGTTCTTGTGTCACAAATAGGCAGAGGGTAAGCCGTAATATCACCAAGGATTTGATGGAAAATGACTTTTTCTCTCCCTTACCGCGTCAATATACTCAGTATTCTCATCGCGGCTATCCCAACCCTGACGTTTGCCACATCGTTCGACGATAGCACTTTCTTCCATAAAAACTGGGAAGTCGTCTGCGATAACACACTAACCTGTCGGGCAGCAGGCTACTCAGCAGAGGAGAAAGGCGCCGGAGAAAATAGGGAAACCCAGGACGTCTCACTGCTCATCACACGTCATGCCGGGAAAAATACGCCAATAACAGCCGAAGTCAGGCTCGCAGAGGTGGAAAAAGAGATTCCGAAAGGCACCAAACTTACGCTAACCGTTGACGATGTGGATAAAGGCCAACTCACTTCAACCGGAGACAATCTCTGGCAACTCAATGAGAAACAAATTCCTGTCGTATTACAGGCGCTAAAAGGCAGCGGGAAAGTCACTTTTCTGCACGATGGCGTGGTTTCCGAACTGTCTGGGACAGGTGCCTACGCCGTACTGTTAAAAATGGATGAGAGGCAAGGCCGTATTGGTGCAACAGACGCTATCACCAAAAAAGGCGACAAAAGCAGCGCGTTATCTGCCGTAAAAGCCCCCGTTATCTACGCGGCGGTAACCAAACAGGAACCATCACGAGATCTAACGGATGCGGAACAGGCGGCTATACAGGAAAAACTGCTTAAAACGCTCAAGGGATATGATTGCTATAATTTCCCATCGCAGGATTATCAAAAGGCAGAACCGATGATACTCACGCCACTCAATGACAGTACGTCGCTACTCAGCGCCCTCTGTTGGCGCGCCGCTTACAACAAAGGCTACGCTTACTGGGTGATTGATAGCGCCATGCAAACTCAGCCCCAGCTTGTGACCACAATCGGAGTAGGCTACGAAAACGGTGAGATTATCGCGGTACAAGAAGGGCGCAGGCTCGCGGACTGCATGAGCGATAGTGCCTGGGTATGGGATGGCAACGCATTCCAGCAAAGCCGAGCATCAACCACAGGTTCATGCCGCATGATCCGCTTCGGCGGCACCTGGGATTTACCCTACTGGACTGCGACCGTGATTAAACCGGGAAAATGAAAGAGATTGGGGCCACTCGTCGGCCTCAAATCCAACATATAACTAAATTAAAACCACAAACGAAATAGTAAAAAATGAGCTTAAGTAAAATAATATCTTATGCAGTTAAAGAATTTATTAGCACATATATCACGATAGTATTAATGATAGGTTTGGGGATTTTTTTCTACGAATTTATTCCTGAACACTCGGGAAAATTAACTATTCTGTCCATAGTTATTGTTGTTTATGTTGATATCAAATTTTTTTCAAAAAAATCAGGCCAAAAATAAATTGGTATTTAATCATATCAGTAGACCGCACACTGCCTAAGTCTACCAGCGCTTATCCGCGCAATAATATGCTCCCATTCATGAATGACGCACTTCCCTGCGGCTAAGTATAGGATTTCAGATGTCATCACGTCCTATACACATAACTATACACAGTGAGGCATAGATTTAGATAGGTGTGGGTTTTCCCTGAACGACAGAAAAATCGTGGAAAGTCTTGTGGTAACTGGATTTTTTGGACTTGGGTAGACATTGAGAGAAGAGAACTTGGAGCGAGTGAAGGGAATCGAACCCTCGTATGCAGCTTGGGAAGCTGCCGTTCTACCATTGAACTACACTCGCACGGAGAAGCGAGTGGCATTATAGCGCTATGCCGTTGCCGAGCAAGTAAAAAACCCGGCAAAGTGCTGTTGTTTTGACCGGTCATGCAGCCGTGGATAGCGGTAGGAACAACGTCTCATAGCCATTGGAAATGACGTGCCAGGCAAAGTAGGCAAAAAGCAGAGCAGAGATCAGGCTGCAATAGAATGAGATACGTTCTTTCAGCAGGCGCTGACCGTACTTCACTAGCACTGCGAGGAAGAACGTCCACAGCACACCGCCAACGAAAAAGCCCAACAGAAACAGGCCGATCATGAAAGCAGTGCCATCGGTAGACTGCGCGATAATGGTGCCGCCAATCGCCGCAAACCATAGCAGCGCCGTTGGTGACGCCAATGCCATGCCGACACCGCTGAAAAATTCAGTGTACCGGGCAGGTGGCGTGCTGGAATCCATAACATTCGCTGTTGTAGAGAGATCGGCGAAGCGTTTAACCCGATAGTCACGCCATGCCGCACGCGCCATGCTGATCGTCATCCAGATCAGAATCAGCCCACCGCCAATCCATAACACCCAGCGTACTGGCGTAAGGTTAAACACCACCGCCAGCCCCAGTACCGACAGCGTGGCATAAAACAGATCGCCGAAACAGGAACCCAGCCCGATATAAAACGCCGAACGCGCCCCGTGTCGCAGCCCACGGTTAATAATTGCGGTATTGACCATCCCCAGATCGAGACACAGCGACAGAGATAGCAGCATCCCCGTGAAGACAACTAACAGCATGATATTCCCTTAGAGCGTTAAGCAATAAGGCGAGTGTAGAACCCAAGGGAAACGCTGTATTGTCAAAAATTGATACGACGGAACTGTCCCGGTGTCATAGCGTTATAGCGATTGAAGGCTTTAGTGAAATGCGCCTGATCGGCAAACCCGACATCGCCTGCGACCTGACTGATCGCAATGCCCTGCCGCAGTAGTTCTCGTGCTTTGCACATACGCCGTTGCATTAGCCACGCCAGTGGTGGCAGGCCGACCGCCTGATTAAACGAACGAACCAGATGCGCAACTGACAGGTTCTCCTGCTGCGCGAGCTGGTCAAGTGTGGGGACATCGCTGAGATCGTTCAGTAGCCCCTCTTTGATCCGCGTGATCCGCTCGGCCTCTTTGGCCTGACTTTGAGGCAGCATTCGGTGCTGACCTTCCATCAATCCTGCCAGCAGCAGGATAATGCGCTCCTGACGGGAGCTGTCGTCCAAATCAGAGATGACGAGCTGTTTTAGCTCAGACGCCAACTGCGCCGATGGATTCCAGCCCTGTGAGAATAGAAACGTTTGATGGAAATAATGCTCGAATGCCTTCGGGTGAACGTACAGCGATACGCACTGCCAGCGGTCAAACGCATTATCGCTGCCCTGTAACTGATTAGGATTGTAGGTCGTCACCATATCGTTGGTGGCAACAAAGGTCTCTCCATCCAGCCAGACCGTTTCCAACCCACTGAGATTAGCGCTGATGACGAACTCATCGTGCGTATGACGTGGAAAGCTGCGGCCGTTGGTTAACAGCGCCAGCTCAAACCAGGCATCGCGGTAAGTCATCATGAGGGCGTTCCGGCAGTGAATGAATTCCTGAAAATAGCATCTTCCCCCGTCGGGCGACAATCACAGAATGACGACAAGAATACAGAGATAAAACAAGAGAAGTACTATCGAGGTGAGATCGAGATACTCGGGGTTACCACGGTGCTAGGTGTCCCTACGGGAACCTCATCCCCGAGTTTCCCCTAAAATTTAACATTGTCGATAATAAAAAAACCGGCGCAGTTGCACCGGTTTCGAAGGTTCAGCTAAAACGAGCTTATTTCTGCGGACGCATCGCCGGGAATAGGATGACGTCGCGGATGGTGTGGCTGTTCGTGAACAACATCACCATACGGTCGATACCAATACCCAGACCCGCCGTCGGCGGCAGACCGTGCTCCAACGCTGTCACGTAGTCTTCATCGTAGAACATTGCTTCGTCATCGCCCGCATCTTTAGCGTTAACCTGCTGGGCAAAACGCTCAGCCTGATCTTCGGCATCATTCAGCTCGGAGAAGCCGTTACCAATTTCACGGCCGCCGATGAAGAACTCAAAGCGATCGGTAATTTCCGGGTTCTGATCGTTACGACGCGCCAGCGGCGACACTTCCGCCGGATATTCGGTGATGAAGGTCGGTTGGATCAGGCTGCTTTCTGCCGTCTCTTCGAAGATCTCGGTAACGATGCGACCCAATCCCCAGCTTTTCTCGATCTTGATGCCCAGAGACTGTGCGATTGCAGTCGCTTTCTCCAGATCGTCCAGATCGGCAACGTTGGTTTCAGGACGGTATTTGCAGATCGCTTCGCGCATCGTCAGTTTTTCAAACGGCTTACCGAAGTCGAATGTCTGATCGCCGTACACCACTGTTGTCGAGCCCAGCACGTCCTGCGTCAGCGTGCGGAACAGGTTTTCCGTCAACACAATCAGGTCTTTATAATCGGCATACGCCATATAAAGTTCCATCATGGTGAATTCAGGGTTGTGACGCGGGGAAACGCCTTCGTTACGGAAGTTACGGTTGATCTCGAACACGCGCTCAAAACCACCGACAACCAGACGCTTCAGATACAGTTCTGGCGCGATACGCAGGTACATGTCGATGTCCAGCGCATTATGGTGGGTGATGAACGGACGGGCAGACGCGCCGCCGGGGATCACCTGCATCATCGGCGTTTCCACTTCCATAAAGCCGTGATCTACCATGAAGCGGCGGATAGCCGCCATCACGTTAGAACGAATGCGGAAGGTGTTGCGGGATTCGTCGTTAGCGATCAGATCCAAATAGCGCTGACGATAACGCGTTTCCTGATCGGCCAAACCGTGGAATTTATCCGGCAGCGGACGCAGCGCTTTGGTCAGCAGGCGCAGTTCGGTACAGTGAATCGACAGTTCGCCCGTTTTGGTTTTGAACAGCTTGCCACGTGCCCCCAGAATATCGCCCAGATCCCACTTCTTGAACTGTTCGTTATAGATGCCTTCCGCCAGATCGTCGCGGGAAACATACAGTTGGATACGGCCACCGACGTCCTGCAAGGTCACGAAAGAGGCTTTACCCATGATACGGCGAGTCATCATACGGCCTGCAACGGTCACTTCGATGCCCAATTCTTCCAGCTCTTCATTCTCTTTGGCATCGAACTCTGCGTGCAGATGATCGGAGGTGCTGTCACGGCGGAAATCATTCGGGAACGCGATCCCGTTTTCACGCAGCGTCACCAGCTTTTCACGACGCGTTTTTAATTCATTATTCAGATCTTGCGCCTGATCGGCACCCTGTGATTGTGATTCAGCCATGTGAATTCTTATAACCCCGCTTTTAAACTTGCTTCAATAAATTTGTCCAGATCGCCATCCAGTACGGCCTGAGTGTTACGTGTTTCCACTCCGGTACGTAAATCTTTGATGCGCGAATCATCCAGAACATAGGAACGAATCTGACTGCCCCAGCCGATGTCCGATTTGTTGTCTTCCATCGCCTGTTTCTCAGCATTTTTCTTTTGCATCTCAAACTCGTACAGCTTGGCTTTCAACTGTTTCATCGCCTGATCTTTGTTTTTATGCTGGGAACGGTCATTCTGACACTGCGTAACAATGTTGGTCGGAATGTGGGTAATACGCACCGCGGATTCTGTCCGGTTAACGTGCTGACCACCCGCACCGGATGCGCGGTAAACGTCAATACGCAGGTCGGCCGGATTGATTTCGATATCGATATCGTCATCCACTTCCGGGTAGATAAACGCGGAGCTGAATGAGGTGTGGCGGCGGCCGCCGGAATCGAACGGGCTCTTACGCACCAGGCGGTGTACACCGGTTTCAGTACGCAGCCAACCAAACGCGTAGTCACCGATGATTTTGATGGTGGCCGATTTCGTACCAGCCACGTCACCGTCTGATTCTTCAATAATTTCGGTTTTAAACCCTTTGGCTTCCGCCCAACGCAGGTACATACGCACCAGCATGCTGGCCCAGTCCTGCGCTTCCGTACCGCCAGAACCCGCCTGGATATCCAGATAACAGTCTGCACTGTCGTACTGGCCGGAGAACATGCGACGGAATTCAAGCTGGCCTAATTTATTTTCCAGCGCGTCCAGTTCTAGCGAGGTTTCATTAAAGGTGTCTTCGTCGTCTTCTTCCACCGCGAGTTCAAGCAGACCGACCACATCTTCCAGCCCCTGAGCCAGTTGATCGATGGTGTCTACGATGGCTTCCAGCGAGGAACGTTCTTTTCCCAATGCCTGAGCGCGTTCAGGCTCATTCCAGACATCAGGCTGTTCCAGTTCGGCGTTTACTTCTTCAAGGCGTTCTTTCTTGGCATCATAGTCAAAGATACCCCCGAAGAACGGCGCTACGTTCAGACAGATCCTGAATGCGGTTTTTTACCGGATTAATTTCAAACATGATTTTTTATATTCTTACGTTAAGTCGTTGACAACGGAATGATGTAACCCGCCATTCTAGCGGATAAAAGAAGCATTTTATAGGCTTTCCGCCCGCCGTATTCGGTTCATGCGCGCGGCCACAGATGTTGAATCAACAATTGCACCGAGCGTTTACCACGAAACTCGTTAATATCCAGCCGGTACGCCATTTCCACTTCTTTAATGCTCGGATCGGGCCAGATGGTGGTATCAATATTAAACGCGATGCCATCTAACAGCGGCACGGTTCCTGTTACACCGATCGGTTCAAACATCGCTTTCAAATGGCGTTCTTTGAGCAAACGGGGTTGCAGAATGCGGAAGCAACCATCGAACGTCGGTTCAGGGAACGCTTGTCCCCACGGCCCCGCATAACGCAGCATCTCTGCCGTTGAGAGCAAATTCAGCTCCGGCAATGCCAGTTCGCCATCAGACCAAACGACGCCTTCAAGCTGAGACGGATCGAGCCACTCGCCCACCAGTTCGCCGAAGCGCTGACGGAAATCCTCGAACTGCGTTTCATGCAGCGATAGTCCTGCCGCCATCGCGTGTCCGCCGAACTTGTCCATCATGCCGGGATACAGCGTATCTAATCTTTCCAGCGCATCACGCAGATGCAGACCGGCAATAGAACGTCCCGACCCTTTCAGCATGCCGTCGCCCGCAGGCGCAAAAGCAATCACCGGACGATGAAAACGCTCTTTAATGCGTGAAGCCAGAATACCCACAACGCCCTGATGCCATTCTGGGTGATACATCGCCAGACCGTAAGGTAATTCAGTGCGGGTACGTTCCAGCGATTCGCACAGGCGCAAGGCTTCGACCTGCATTCCCTGTTCGATTTCGCGCCGATCCTGATTCAACCCATCTAAATCGTTAGCCAGCATGCGCGCCTGAGTAATATCGTTACTCAATAACAGTTCGACCCCGACCGTCATATCATCCAGTCGCCCGGCTGCATTGAGTCGAGGCCCGATGGCAAAACCTAAATCGCTGGCGACTAGCTGACTGGCATCGCGGTTAGCCACTTCCAGCAGCGCTCGAATGCCCGGACGACATTCTCCAGCCCGAATGCGATTCAGCCCCTGAGCCACCAGAATCCGGTTGTTGGCATCCAGCGGCACCACATCAGCCACCGTGCCCAGCGCCACCAGATCCAGTAATTCGGTAAGATTCGGCTTCGCCAGCCCCTGCTGCGTAAACCAGTCGCTGTCACGCAGGCGTACAAACAGCGCCATCATCAGATAGAACGCCACCCCCACGCCAGCCAACGCCTTAGAGGGGAATGCACAATCTGACAGATTGGGGTTAATCATCGCATCGGCGTCAGGCAGGGCTTCGCCCGGCAGGTGGTGATCGGTCACCAGCACCGAGATACCGCGCCGATGTGCATCCTCAACGCCCGCATGGGAAGAGATTCCGTTATCCACAGTAACAATCAGCTCCGCTCCCAACGCAGCAGCCTGCGCCACCACCGCGGGGCTTAGCCCATAACCATCTTCAAAGCGGTTCGGCACCAGATATTTTACGTTCGTGCCGCCCATGCTGCGCAACGCCAGTACGGCAAGCGTGGTGCTGGTGGCACCATCAGCATCAAAGTCGCCCACAATCACGATGCAGCGCTTCTCTGCCAGCGCGAGTTGCAGCAGATCGATCGCTTTATCAATGCCGCTGAGTAAACGGTAATTGAGTAAACCACTCAGGCTACGTTCCAGCTCCTGAGCGCCTTTAACGCCACGTTGCGCGTAGAGGCGACGCAGTAAAGGCGGAACGGTGTCAGGTAAATCAATATCCTCCACCAGCGGACGCCGGCGGAGTTGGGTAATCATGTTCACGTAGCATCAACCGCCGGTTTTTTTCGAGGCTTTGTGTGCCTCCAGCATTGCCAACATCTCTTTCGGCCCTTGATATCCCGGCACAACCATACCGTCTTGCAACACGATGGCGGGGGTGCCCTGCACGCCAAACTGGACACCCAGTTGGTAATGTGCGGCGATATCGGTTTTGCACGTTGCTGGCGAGATCGCTTCGCTCTTCATCGCGTTATCAAACGCTTTATTGCGATCGGCCACGCACCAGATGGACTGCATATCTTTCGCTGCCGGAGATTTCATGCCCTGACGCGGGAAGGCCAGATAGCGCACGGTGATGCCCAACGCATTGTAATCCTTCATCTGCTCATGCAGCTTGTGGCAGTAGCCGCAGGTGATGTCGGTGAAAACGGTAATCACGTGTTTTTCCTGCGCGGCTTTATAAACAATCATCTGCTCCTGTAGCGCATCCAGCTTGCCGATCAGGATTTTATTGGTGGTGTTGACCGGCATGGTGCCGCTCACATCATAAAGCGGGCCTTGCAGCAAATGCTTGCCGTCTTCGCTGATGTACAGCACACCGCTCTCGGTAATGACGGTTTTCATGCCCGCCATCGGTGAAGGCAGGATTTCCGCCCCCTGCATATCCAGACGCGTCAGCGTCTGTTTGATGGCAGCATCATCGGCGTGAGCAAAATTGGTCGCCGTCGCCACCAGCAAAGAAAGCAGTAATAACCCTTTTTTCATTTCATCAATCCTGTTTTTTGCAACATTGCCTGCAGCGATATAGCTTGTAGCAATACGCCGTGATAGTCGACGGGATCACCCGCCAGTCAGATAACATCCTGTTATTCTGTTACGCATGCCTAGGCACGCGGATGGTGCTGCTGATGAAGCTGCTTCAACCGCTCCGTCGCCACATGGGTGTAAATCTGCGTCGTGGAAAGATCGCTGTGCCCCAAGAGCATCTGTACGACCCGTAAATCTGCACCGTGATTCAATAAATGGGTCGCAAACGCGTGACGTAAAACGTGCGGCGAGAGCTTTTCGCTGTCGATGGACGCCAGCACCGCATAATGCTTGATGCGATGCCAGAACGTCTGGCGCGTCATTTGCCGTGCGCGATTGCTGGGAAATAGCACATCCAGTGTCTGCCCATTCAGCAACCACGGGCGGCCGTGTTCCAGATAATACTCGATCCAATACACCGCTTCTTCACCCAGCGGCACTAGCCGTTCTTTATTACCTTTCCCCAGCACACGCACCACGCCTTGCCGCAGACTGACATCACTCATCGTCAAACCAACCAGTTCGGAAACGCGTAGTCCTGTCGCATACAATACCTCAAGCATGGCCTTATCGCGTAATTCCAGCGGTTGTTCAATGCTCGGGGCGTTGAGTAACGCACCAACCTGCGCCTCGCTCAAATCTTTAGGTAGACGCTGCGGCAGTTTCGGAGACGACAGCACCGCACTCGGATCGTCGCTACGCTGCTTTTCGCGATAAAGGTACTGAAAGAAGCGGCGCATCGCACTCAGCAAACGTGCAGAGCTGGTCGCTTTGTAACCCCCATCAACTCTATCAGCGAGAAACGCCTGGAGATCGAGCGCCTGTACCTGTAGCAGATCGTTATCATGATGTGCAAGCCACTCCGCGAGCGTTCGCAGATCCAACCGATAAGACGCCAGCGTATTCTCGGCCAGGTTTCTTTCCAGCCACAGCGCATCGAGAAACTGTTCGATAAGTGCCTGATCGTGTTCTTGCATCGCCGTGTCCTTCTTCACTGATTGGCAATATTATGCCGGAGAGGCACCGACTTTACGCCTTCAGAGCGATATTCTCTCGCAAGCAGAATTGTGTGCGATCTCACATATTCCGTGAACATCAACATCACCATAACATTCTCCGGCAAAAATAAGGCCATGGCACATTATATTTTATGTATCGCCAATATATCGGAACAGGTGCCTTATAGCTGCATGTCTACTGGTATTGACCTTACTTAATCAACGTTGAAAAGCCGATTTTTCTATGCGTAGAATGGCTGTTCGTGTTGTTAAAATAAAGAAACATTATGCAAGCCACCATCACTCCCACTCTCGATGCCGAAGCGGAAGCACCACCCGTAAACTCACGCAATAAGGTCATTGTTGCGTCACTGATTGGCACCGCAATCGAATTTTTCGATTTTTATATCTATGCCACTGCCGCGGTGCTGATTTTCCCGCACATTTTCTTCCCGCAGGGCGATCCGACTGCTGCTACGCTACAGTCCCTGGCAACGTTTGCCATTGCCTTTATCGCCCGCCCTATTGGCTCAGCACTATTTGGTCACTTTGGCGATCGCGTCGGGCGTAAAGTCACCCTGGTCGCTTCTCTGCTGACCATGGGGGTTTCAACCGTTCTCATCGGGCTGTTACCGACCTACGAAACTATCGGTATTCTTGCACCGATCCTGCTGGCTCTGGCTCGCTTCGGTCAGGGCTTGGGTCTGGGTGGGGAATGGGGTGGTGCGGCGCTGCTGGCGACCGAAAATGCCCCATCCAATAAACGTGCGCTGTATGGGTCGTTCCCCCAGCTTGGCGCACCGATTGGCTTCTTCTTCGCTAACGGCACCTTCTTGCTGTTGTCCTGGCTGCTGACGGAAGAACAGTTCATGAACTGGGGCTGGCGCGTACCGTTCGTTGCGTCTGCTGTGCTGGTGCTGGTCGGCCTGTATGTTCGTATCTCTCTGCACGAAGCGCCCGTCTTTACCAAAGCGGTCAAAGCCGGTAAGCAGGTGCGTATGCCGCTGGGAACGCTGCTCAGTAAGCATATGAAAGTGACGATCCTCGGCACGTTCATCATGCTGGCAACTTACACACTGTTCTACATCATGACCGTGTATTCCATGACCTACGGCACGACACCTGCACCTAAGGGGCTTGGTTTCTCGCGCAACAGTTTCCTGCTGATGCTGATGGTCGCGGTAATCGGCTTTGGTCTGATGGTGCCAGTAGCAGGCTATCTGGCAGATGCCTTTGGTCGCCGCAAGACCATGATTACCGTCACCTGCATCATGCTGGTCTTCTCCATGCTGTTCCCTTATTTGCTCGGTTCAGGTAATCAAGCGCTGGTGATGGGCTTTTTGGTGCTGGGTCTGAGCCTGATGGGATTAACATTCGGCCCGATGGGTGCCCTGCTGCCGGAACTGTTCCCGACGGAAGTGCGCTATACCGGCGCGTCATTCTCTTATAACGTTTCGTCGATTTTGGGCGCATCGGTTGCACCGTATATCGCGGCGTGGCTGACGGCTAACTATGGTCTGTTCTATGTTGGCGTTTATCTGGCAGCCATGGCGTCACTGACGCTGATTGCACTGCTGCTAACCAAAGAAACGCGTCATCAGTCACTGGGATAAATCATTACGGAACAAAGACGGTGAGAGTGAGGTAGAAGAGTAAAGCATCTGCATCAGGAACACCGTTGAACGCCGCTCGCCATACGTTGTCAGCAAGCTAAGAACCGCCATTTCGGCGGTTCTTTTTTCATGTACGATGCCAGTATATTTTTATTTATCGACTGGGATGACCGCGCCCTTATACTTCTCGCGGATGAAATCCTGAATCGGTTTGGAATGCAGCACCTTTACCAGCGCCACAATTTCTGTTTTGTTTTCATCACCTTTATGTACAGTGATGATATTGGCATACGGGTTATTTTCACCGCTTTCCACCGCGATCGGGTCTTTGGTCGGGTTCAGACCAGCATCAATAGCATAGTTAGCGTTGATCACCACCGCATCGCCTTCGTCGTTATTGTACATCTGCGGCAACAGCGCACCTTCGACATTCGCCAGGAACTTCAGTTTTTTCGGGTTTTCTACAATATCCGAGATACGGGCCTTAACCTTGTTGACGCTGGGTTTTAGCTTAATCACCCCTTCACGTTCAAAAATGGCAAGAATTCGGCCTTCTTCCGCCACAGCATCACGCATGATAATACGGCCACCTTCTGGCAGATCTTTCAGGCTTTTGTACTTTTTGGAGTAGATGCCAATTGGCTCGATATGAATCGCTCCCGCGCTGACAAAATCGTAAGTTTTATCGCCCGCATGATCTTTCAATACCGACTCCAGGTACGGAATATGCTGGAAGTAGTTGGCATCGATATCCTTACTGGCAAGCGCAGTATTCGGCAGAATGTAATCCTGAAACCGTTTGATTTCCAAATCGATCCCTTCTGTTTTCAGAATGGGCTTCGCCACTTCCAAAATCTCGGCATGGGGCACATTGGACGCCCCCACCACGAGTTTGGTATCCGCGACTGCACTTACCGACGCCAGCGCAGTGAGCGAGGCGAAGGCTATCATCATAAGTTGTTTTTTCATCATCGTTCTTCCTGCCCTTAACGTTTATCAAATGTGGTAGTAATCAGATCGCCTATAAACTGGATGACAAACACAATCACAAGGATCATCAGTGTCGCAACCAGCGTCACGTCGCCGTGGTTTCGTTGAAAGCCTTCCAGATAAGCCAAATTCCCTAGTCCGCCAGCACCAATCACACCGGCCATCGCGGTATAGCTGACCAAGGCGATCAGCGTGACGGTAATCCCAGAGGTGAGTGCGGGGGATGATTCTGGTAATAAAACACGAAAGATTAGCGTGTGAGTTTTCGCCCCCATAGAACGCGCCGCTTCGATCACGCCTTTATCAACCTCGCGCAGGCCAATTTCGACCAGACGTGCATAGAACGGTGCGGCACCGACAATTAGCGCTGGCAGCGCGGCATTTGCGCCCAAAATGGTGCCAACCAGCGTTTTGGTAAACGGGATCAGTAAAACGATCAAGATAATGAAGGGGATAGAACGGAAGATATTCACCAAGGCTGAAATCAACAGATAAACTGGACGATTCTGGAGCAGTTGTCCTTTGGACGTCAGGAAGAGCGTCACGCCCAAAATAATCCCCACAATCAGCGTCGCCACGCCAGCAACGCTGGTCATATACAGCGTTTCCCACGTGGCATCTAGCAACTGTTCAACGTTCAGGTGAGGGAATAAAGACTCAAGCATGTTTAATCACCTCAACAGCAATCGCACGTTCCTGCAGGAAAGTTAATACGCGGTCCGTTTCCTGTTCGCTGCCTTCAACATGAATATATAACTCACCAAACGATCCGTTCAGCGTATGGCTAATTTGGCCGTGCAGAATATTTATCGTCAGGTGATAGGTCTGAATCACTTCGGAAATAATGGCCTGATGCGTTTGCTGACCGACGAATGTCAATTTAAGCACAGCGCCCGCCAGGTGCTCTGTCAGGAGTGGGTTGAAACTGTCTTCCATTTTCTGATACTGCTTCACGAACTGGCGAGTAATCGCCTGCTGCGGGCGAACAAAAATATCCAGTACCGAGCCTTCCTCCACAATCCGACCATTTTCCATCACCGCGACACGATGGCAGATTTTTCGTACCACATGCATTTCGTGAGTAATGAGAACAAGGGTGAGATTCAATTTACGGTTGATATCCAGCAGCAGTTCGAGGATTGCATCAGTGGTCTGCGGATCCAACGCCGAGGTCGCTTCATCACACAGCAAGATGCTGGGATTGTTTGCTAGCGCACGGGCAATACCGACCCGCTGCTTCTGGCCCCCGCTCAGTTGGGAAGGATAGGCGTGATCTCGCCCTTCCAGCCCCACTAGTGTGATCAGGTCAGCAACGCGTTGTTTAATTTCGGCTTTTGGCGCACCCGCAATTTGCAAGGCAAAAGCGATATTCTGACTGACGGTACGCGACCACAGTAGATTAAAGTGCTGGAACACCATGCTAATTTTCAGCCGTGCGCGACGCAGGTCTTCCGCATTGGCTTGAGCAATATCAGCCCCGTTGACGACGATGCTCCCGCTGGTCGGCGTTTCCAATCCATTCAGCAGGCGGATCAGCGTGCTTTTCCCCGCACCGCTGTAGCCAATAATGCCGTAAATTTGCCCCAACTCGACCGTAAGACTCACGTCATCTACTGCGACAATGCGGCCATGTGCGCTGTCAAAAGTCTTGCCTACGTTCGAAAGAACGATCATAACGAAACAGGTCCTTATAGCCCTTGCCGCTTTCTCTTGATGACTTCACTTCAGCTCAGAAAGAGGACAGAGGTCATCAGAGCAACAATCTATAGCCAGATGATCGTATCGTAACGGGAGTTAATATAGGCATAAAGAATAAATAAATCTTTGATTATTCCATTTAGATATATTTAAATCCTACATTCTCTTATAAACAGACGCGCCGTTCCGAGCGAGGAGCCATGCTGGCAGCCTCGTTCACGCATCAGCCCGTGTTGCCCTCTGCACGGCACATGACTTGTGGTATCCTCGCTGACATTAGTCACAAAAATTCTCTTATGACATATGAAAATCGGTCTGTTTTACGGCTCAAGCACCTGCTACACCGAGATGGCGGCGGAAAAAATTCGCGACATATTGGGCGAAGAACTGGTGGATCTGCACAACGTTAAGGACATCGAACCTCAGCGAATGGAAGACTACAGTACGCTGATCCTCGGCATCCCAACCTGGGATTTCGGTGAGATTCAGGAAGACTGGGAGAACATTTGGGGTCAATTAGCAACGCTAAACCTCAAAGGAAAAGTGGTAGCGCTTTACGGTATGGGCGACCAACTGGGCTATAGCGAATGGTTCCTTGATGCGCTGGGCATGCTGCATGAACAACTGCTGCCGCTGGGTGTCACCTTCATTGGCTACTGGCCAATAGATGGCTACGATTTCACCAGCCCGAAACCACTGAGCACTGACGGTAAACACTTTGTCGGTCTGGCACTGGACGAAGTGAACCAATACGATCTCAGCGATGAACGGCTGGAGCAGTGGTGCGAACAGATCCTGCAGGAAATGGCGTCACTGCTGTAAACAGTACGCGTCAACAGGAGTAAACACGATGAAGATGTTACTCATAGCGGTCACAGGATTGTTACTCACGGGTTGTGCGCAAACAGGCACAGGAGAATACGCCAAAAATCTGGGCGGGAAATGCGATGTGCCACAATATTACGATATCGATTTCTCAAGATTTGATGAGACGGCACAGCAAATCGCGCACGCGACAGGCTGCGGCATCATTACCGATACCACCCTGACTGGCGCGGTTAAACCGCATCCTGTAAAAGGCTACCTAACGAGGCGGGAAGCGGTATTTATGGCAATTCAGGGTACATCGTTGAAGGTGACCGAACAGGAATCGGATACGGTGACTGTTGAATAACATGTTCACGGATACCTGTGTGACAGGTATCCGTGACGGTTAAATCAGCTTAGCGCTTTTGCAACCAGCGGGTCCGCGCGGCGGTATCCAGAAAGCTCCACGCGACAAAGCGGCTTTGCTTCTGGCCTTGCGCCATGTCTATCGTTCTGACCTTTTCCGCGTCAACCGCTTCCAACGCACGATAAATCTCCGGCAGGTTCTCTTTGCGCGACACCAGCGACGTAAACCACAGGCACTGACGGGCAAAACCGGCGCTCTCTTTAATCATCTGGCTAATGAAAGCTGACTCGCCGCCCTCACACCACAGCTCATCCTGCTGGCCGCCAAAATTCAGCGGTGAGCGTTTATCCAATCCCAGATTATGCAATTTACGCTGCGATCCCTCGCGGGCATCCTCAGCGGAAGCATGGAACGGAGGATTACACATGACGGCATCAAACGTGTCGTTCTTGTGAATAATACCTGCCAGTATCGCTTTACTGTTTTTCTGACGGCGCAGGCGAATCGATCGATTCAAACCGGGGTTCGCTTCAATCGTCTCGTTCGCCGCTTTCATCGCCAGCGGATTAATCTCGCTGCCGGTAAAACGCCAGCCGTACTCGCGATGGCCAATCAGCGGGTAGACACAGTTGGCACCGCAACCGACATCCAGCACGGAAGCATCGCGCGGCACTACCGAGCGGTTATCTTCCGCCAGCAAATCGGCCAGATGGTGGATGTAATCGGCGCGACCGGGGATCGGTGGGCACAGAAAGCCGTCAGGGATCGTCCAGTGCGCAATCTGATAAAAATGCTGTAACAATGCCTGATTCAGCGTTTTCACCGCCTCGGGATTGGCAAAATCCACTGACTCATCCCCGTAGGCATTCACCTTTACAAACGGGATCAGCGCAGGATAGCTCTGCTTGAGCGCGGGAAAATCATAACGGTCACGATGGCGATTGCGAGGATGCAGACCACTTTTTTGCACTGCGGGCTTAGTCATCAGTTATACCCAATAAATTTCAAGGCACGGCCAGACGGTGGCCGAATAAGAACATTTTCCCGAATAGCACGGGGAAAAGAAAGGAAAGCCGACATTCCCGTGACGGGAGCAGCAAATATCCTATCCTCACGATAGCGGCGTAAGATACCTGCTGCGATTATTTCCGTAAATCACCGTGGTGATGTTTCTACACACTGGGCGCGATACCTACGCAAAATACGCCGTCATCTCGCCCAGTGTTTTTGCTGCAAAAGAAGCTGGCGCAGATGACGCCATTCGTCATCGCCCATGCTGTCCGATGCCAGCCATAGTTGTTGCTTGTCTTTCCCATCAGCCGATTGCAATGCCAATAACACGCCATTTTTCAGCAACCACGGTCGTTTGACAATCTGCCACTCCTGCTGCCGCCAGTTTAGGGTCGTTTCGCTGAGCAGGGTGATGCACCCTTGCCGCGATTTGATATTCCTTTGGCTACGGATGAAACCAAACATCACCATTGTAACCAAACACAGCCACAGCCACGCATAGCCGTCCGGCCACGGTGCCAGCAGAATGAGCAACACTAATAGGCCATGCACAACCAATGACAGCAGTTGCATGCGCCAGGACACGCGAAGGTCACATTGCCACTGGGCCACGATCTTTATTTCGCGTCTGGATAAGGGAAATCATGCGTTTTAGCTCTCCGTCTTCTGGCTCACCGTGGTTCATTAGCCAGTTGAATAAATCGGGATCGTCGCTTTGTAGCAGACGTACAAACGTGCGCTTATCTGTATCGTTTAATGTGTCATAGTCATGCTCAAAAAACGGCATGATGGCGATATCCAGTTCGCGCATACCACGGCGGCATGCCCAATGAATACGTGATTTGTTATCGATTTCCATATTTCATGTCCACCTTGTTATCGCTGCTTGCCGCTAGTGTACTCTGATTCCGGTAGCGGACATCAACTAATAGTAACATTTTGACATAACTTACCGGCATACACCGCTCCGAGTACGCTCATCAGCATCAGGATGTGCTATGTCGTAGCGCGGCGTGAATAACCACTTGCAAACCCTGAGCGCTCTTTTACCATTAGGCCATCGCCCTTAGCGCAGGATTGTACTCTATGGTTAACCAACATACGGCTCATCAACGCCCTTTTGCCTCACACCCTCCCCTTGCTTCCGCTCAGCTCGCCGCCACGCTCATCTCACTGGATGATTGGGCACTAGCCACGCTGGTCGGGCCGGATACCGTCAAATATCTTCAGGGACAGGTCACCGCGGATGTCGGTGCACTGGCTGACGATCGGCACATTCTTTGCGCCCACTGCGACGCGAAAGGAAAAATGTGGAGCAACCTGCGCCTGTTCCATCACGGCGAGGGGTTTGCTTTCATTGAGCGGCGTAATCTGCGCGACGCCCAGCTTAGCGAACTGAAAAAATACGCCGTTTTTTCGAAAACCACCATCGCGCCAGACGACAGCGCCGTACTTCTGGGTGCAGCAGGAGCGGGCATCCGCGAACAGTTGGCCTCGGTATTTAATCAACTTCCAGACGCTGAGCATCCTGTCGTGCAGCACGAAGGTGCCACCTTACTGCATTTCACTCATCCCGCAGAGCGTTTCCTGCTGGTGCTGTCTTCTGAGCAAAGCGCTTCGTTGCTTGAACAGCTCGACGATAAAGTCAGCCTGAATGACAGCCGCCAATGGCTGACGTTGGATATTGAGGCCGGTCAGCCCATCATTGACAGCGCAAACAGTGCGCAGTTCATCCCGCAAGCGACTAATTTACAGGCATTAAATGGAATTAGCTTCAGCAAAGGGTGCTATACCGGTCAGGAAATGGTTGCTCGGGCAAAATATCGTGGGGCGAATAAGCGCGCACTCTACTGGCTGGCGGGTAAAGCGAACCGGGTGCCGCAGGCGGGAGACGATCTCGAACTGCAGCTCGGCGAGAACTGGCGTCGTACCGGGACCGTATTGGCAGCCAGCCAATTGCAGAACGGTGACGTTTGGGTACAGGCCGTGTTGAATAACGATCTGAACGCGGAGAACGTTCTACGCGTGCGCGACGATGCCGAAAGCCAGCTCACGGTTCAGCCTCTGCCGTATGAAATAACGGATTAATCCGACGAGTGGCATCACGCATGAGCCGAGTCAGTGAGGCTCATGCGCTCATGCGTTTTAGACGAACTTAAATATAAAGATAAATCGCCAGAAAGTGGCAGACGCTGCCGCCTAACACAAACCCGTGCCAAATTGCGTGATTGTAAGGAATACGCTTACTGGCGTAGAAAATCACCCCCAGCGTATACACCACACCACCCACCGCTAACAGCGTCACACTCCCCGCCGACAGCTTCATCACCATCTGATAAATCACCACCAGCGACAGCCAGCCCATGACCAGATAGGTAATTAACGACAGCACTTCAAAACGGTGGGCAAACGCCAGTTTGAAGAGCACGCCCAACAGCGCCATGCTCCAGATGACGACCATCAAACCATGCGCCAGCGGTGAATCCAGCCCCACCAGCAAAAAAGGCGTATAGGTTCCAGCAATCAACAGATAGATGGCGCAGTGATCGAACTTTTTCAACCACGGTTTAATGCGCTGAGAAGGGATCGCGTGATACAGCGTCGAGGCCAAAAATAGCAGGATAATACTGCCGCCATAGAGGCTGTAGCTGGCAATCGCCACGCTCCCGGCATCATTGTTGACCGCCTGCACCAGCAGCAAAATCAGACCAACAATCCCGAAAATCACACCGATTCCATGGCTGATGCTGTTCGCAATTTCCTCTGCCAGCGAGTAGTCCGGCATCTGGGCATTTTTTGACATCGATAGGTTCCGCAGTATTTCGCAATAGAGAGTGTGTGCTGACAGTATCCGTCCTGCCTTTCCCGCTGTTGAGCGGAATGACACAGGCATAGGTGTTTAACCTTTGAGCAGATTAACTGAGAATAGTTTCAGTGTACACGTGTAAGCTAAAATAATTATCCTCCCCCCCCTTTCACCTTCTCTCTGACTTAACGTGCAATCACGCATGTCAATCTCAGGCAACATCCCCTACAATGACCGACTTCGATATTCCCCTGTTTTTTGAAGGGCTCTGCCGTTCTTACCGGTTATTCGCGTTAACGGTTATCCGGTTCTGACGCCCACAGCGCCTTCCTCTGGTCTTATTGCATAACTTTGTCATGCACGACTTTGTCACGCATCGTTTTCACTGCAAGAGGTACGCTTTTCATGTCATCTTCCCCATCTACTCTGAATTTCGGTTCCATGACCGATGTGTTTGGCTTTCTGATAGAAATCGATAAATTAAAAAGCGTACAGCGCCGCACCAAGATTATCGCCAGCGAACGCCACGAAGATTCTGCCGAACACAGTTGGCATTTTGCCGTCGCCGCGATGGCGCTGGCCCCTTACGCAGGTGAAGGTGTCGATATTCAGCGCGTAATCCAAATGGCGCTGATTCACGACATCGTCGAAATCGATGCGGGTGATGTGCTCGTTTACGATCTTTCCGCGCGTCTTGCAATTCACGATCAGGAAGTCGCTGCCGCTGCCCGTATTTTCGGCCTGCTGCCTGAGCCACAGCGTCAGCAATTCCACGATCTGTGGGAAGAATATGAAGCGAATGAAACCCCCAGCGCCCAGTTCGCTCTGATGCTCGATCGCGTCATGCCGATGCTGATGAATCTGTACAACGGTGGTCAAAGCTGGGTAGAAAACAGCATCCGTTTGGAACAGGTTCTCGACCGCGCCGAGTTCATCGCCGCTATCAACCCGGAACTGTGGCAATACCTGAAACAGCATCTGGAAGACGCCAAAGCCAAAGGGTGGTTGCTATAATTCGGCTGAAACGCCATTTCCCCGGCCTTACGGCCGGGGGATGTTAGATCAAAATGCGTATGACATATTGAGTGAATAGTTTAACGGCTCGCCATAAGTACCAGAATCGTTGCTGAGCCACGTGTAATAGCTGCGGTCAAACAGGTTTTTGACGTTAGCCTGCACAGCAAGCTGTTTTGTCACCTGATAACGGGCAAACAGATCAACCAGCGGATAACTCGACTGATAAATACGCGTGGTCCCCAACGGTCCTGCCCCTTCCTGGAACGTACGGTTTTGCCAGTTTACACCGCCGCCAACCGTCAGCTCTGGTAGCGCGGGCAGTTGATAGCGGGTGAACAGTTTGACCTGCGTTTGTGGCATATTGCTATTGAAGCGGCCCTTGGTATCGCGTGCCACATAACGTGAAGCGCCAAAGGTTAGCTGCAAGTTATCGGTCACCGCCCCATTTAGCTCAAACTCAACGCCCTTGCTCACCGCGCCCTGTGTCGCATAGTAAGCTCGTTCGGCAGTGCCATTGACAGATTTATTTCCGTCCACCTGCCCCACATTATCCTGCTCAATACGGAACACAGCCAGCGTCGACGTTAAGCGCCCATTGAACCAGTCCGCTTTCAGGCCTGTCTCGTAGTTTTTACCGGTAATAGGTGCCAGATAGCTGCCACTGCTATCGCGACGACTTTGTGGCTGGAAGATCGAGGTATAGCTGGTATAAGCCGATACCGTATCGTTAATGTCATAAATCAAGCCGCCATAAGGTGTGATATTGCTTTTCTTCATATCGGCGCTGCTACCATTGGTTTGCCACTGCGTATAGCGCGCCCCAAGGATAAGATGCAACGGATCGGCCAACGAGAACCGTGCCACACTGTAGGCTGCTTTCTGCCGTACAGTATCATCCGACGTCAGCGACTTTTCCCCCCAGGTGGGCTCTTGAACACTACCGTTCCAATGGTAAAGGCTGCCAATATTCGGAAACGCCAGAGGAGAACCGTAATAGCTATTGTGCTGACGGCTGTAGCTGACACCTGTCACCAGTTCGTGCTGGCGACCCAGCAGTTCAAAAGGCCCATTGGCATAGCTATCAACAGACAACTGTTTACGTTCGCCCGTGTAGTTAGTGCCATAGCCGATCGTGCCAATCCCCGTCGTTTGGTCGGGAAAACCGGTGACATACAGCAGCTTGCCATTCATATTCGATTCGGCATGGGTGCCGTTAACGCGGAACGTCCAGCCGTTGTCAAAATCCTGTCTAAGATTCGCAAAGACTTTTTTCGATTCGGTCTCAAAGTAGGTCCATTCCGCAGCGGGGTTCATGCTGCGATTGAAGTGCGTGCGCGCACCGTTGCTAAACCACGGTGTCACGCCACCCCAGGTTGCCCCATCGGTGTGGATCGTCTGATAGCTGTAACCAAGCGATAACGTCGTGTTGTCGGTGATATCCGCATCCACCACGCCGTAAAGGAACTTTTTGTCTCTTTGGTAACGATCTAACCAGCTATTCTGATCCTGATAGCCGGCCACAACGCGACCGCGCACGCTGCCACTTTCATTCAATGGCGCAGAGAGATCCGCTACGTAGCGCTGTTTGTCCCACGAACCGTAACTGGCACTGACATTACCAGAAAATTCACGGCTATCAGCATGCTTACGCACCATATTGACCGATGCCGACGGGTTGCCTGCACCAGTCATCAGGCCAGTTGCACCGCGCACCACTTCAATACGATCAAAAATCGCCGTATCGTCATCAGCATCACCAAAGTTCCAGGCTTCACTGACGGAGGTCGGAATATCATCAAAGAGGTAGTTGTTGATGGCAAAACCGCGGGAATAGAAGCTGGAGCGTTCGTCAAAAAGGCTGGCAGAAACGCCCGTCGTGTTACGCAATACTTCGCCCACTGATTGTAGGTTTTGGTCCTGTATGCGCTGCTCGGTCATGATACTGACAGACTGCGGGATATCACGCTGAGTCATCAGCATCTTGGTACCTGCCCGCGTCGTTTTTGCGCTGTAATCGTACTTTCCAACGCTTACATCAGCTTCTCTGGCCACCACGACCATCTCCTGCGATGTGTCCTGTGCGGATGATGCATCTGATACGGCGGCCTGTGCTGCATAAAGCGATGTCGGATGGAACGTCACCGTAATGGCCAATGCCAATAATGAAATGGAAAATGTTATTTTTGTGCCTGATGTTGTAAATGCATCGGCACTATTTTTCCCATCCTGGAGGGACATAGTTTTTCCTTTTTTGGGATAAGTGAAATTAGCGCAATATCACGTTTCATGGGTTCAGTCTGTTTGGAACGAATTTCTGTATCAAACCTCGAAAAGACGAACACGAACGCGAACAATAATGATATTCATTATCATAATGAGATGAGAACATTATCACAAAAAATGGCAACTAGACTTGATGTATGTCTTTTTATGAAGGGGTAGATCGACAGTCAATCTCTTCTGAACATTTAACATTCAAAAAAAGCAAATGATCAACGAGTTAAAAACTGACTTTTGACATGTATTGGCTAAGCGAGCTGAAAGTGAAAAGGCAACCCGAGCATAAAACGGAACGGGTTGCCTTCTGGTTATTTTGGCAAACTTAACGCGGTTTTATCCACGTAAGGCTTCATGATGCTATCGGCCTCTTTTTGTGCAGCGGCAGCAGCGTCATCAACCTTTTTCGCTGGATCGTTTAACAGCGCCGCCAGTTGATTCTCCATCGCTTTGCGTACCGCGACCGTTTCATAGGTTGCATACCACGGATGAGCATATTGCAGTTGTGACAGCGCAATCGCGGCTCGCGGATCTTTCGCCAGATAGTCTTTCATTTCCGGCAGATCGTAGGCTGCCATACGCGGAGCGAAGTAGCCGGTAAAACGACTCCAGCTTCCGCTGACCTCTGGGCTGATCAGATAGTTCATAAACTGCCAGGCCGCTTTCTTCTGCTCTTCGGAGATCCCCTTGAAGCTCACCAGACTCGCCCCGCCGATAGTCACACCACGACGCTCTTTTTCCGGCATCATCGCTACACCGAGCGAGAAATCTTTGGTGTTTTCACGCATAAAGCCCAGCGCACCGGTGCTCAGCATCGCCATACCCAATTTGCCAGAGAAAAACGCAGCGCTGATTTGCTTGGAATTCAATACGCCGGCTGGCATGGCTTTGTCGCGATACACCAGATCGCGCCAGAACTGGAGCGCACCTTTGGTTGATGCCGTGTTGTAATAGACTTCGCCTGGATAATCGGCATTGTAATACGCTCCGCCGTTGGCACGCGTCAGCGCAGACAGCATCCAACCGCCGTAGTCATCGTTCGTGGATGGAATCATGATGCCCCACTGCCCTTTCGCCGGATCGGTCAGTTTCTTGGCGACCGCAGCCACTTCATCCCAATTTTTTGGCGGTTCATTAAAACCTGCCTTCTTCAGCATGTCTTCGTTGTAATAGAGGATCGGCGTCGAGTTGTGGAACGGGATCGCGTAAGTCACCCCCATCACCTGCGCGTTCTGATGCAGCGCAGGCCAGAAGTTTTTGGTCAGGAAAGGCGTGGCCTTTTCGTTGCCGTATTTGAACAGTTCGTCCATCGGCAGGATTTCATCTTTGATGACCAGATCGGCGGTGAAGTTTGCAGACATAATTACCAGCGCGGGCGGATCGCCCGCTTTAGCGGCGGCTTCCGCTTTCACTTTCGTCGTGTCATAACCGCCGGTGAAGATCCCACGCACTTCAACCTGATCCTGCGATTGGTTGTACTCCTTGATGATGCGTGTCATTTCCATCGTCAACTTGCCATCAACCGGCGCGGGGAACATAAAATCGATATTCTCTTTTGCTAACGCCGAGCCGGACATCAGCAAGGCTATCGCCAGCGCCATCATACGAGGCTTACGCATTTCTTTTCTCCTGGGATAAATTACGGGCGGTTTGCCCGGAAAACCAATGACAATCCTGCGGTGAAAAATGAAGTACCACGGACGTACCGATGTTCGGCACACCATCGCGATTTGGCCGACGATAGCGAATATTACCCAACGGCGTATCCACATGAATCAGATACTCGGCACCAAACAATTCCCGTTGCTTCACCGTTCCCGATAACGATAAATCGCCGTCTGATGCGGCGTGTTCGGTAAGATGCTCAGGGCGAACCCCTAGCAGCACGCGGGTTAATGAACCCGTCTCTTCACTGGCAGGCAGCGCCACGGACAATGCCGGTAAAATCGCGTGACCATCGGCACAGGGTAGCGTCAGCATGTTCATCGCGGGCGTACCGATAAATCCAGCGACAAAGACGTTAGCCGGGTGAGAATACAACTGCTCTGGCGTACCAACCTGTTGCAGCACGCCACGATCCAGCACGGCGATCCTATCCGCCATCGTCATCGCCTCGATCTGATCGTGCGTGACGTAAACCGTGGTGGTTTTCAACTGCCGATGTAGATCCATAATGCCGTCACGCACGTCGCTGCGCAGGCGGGCATCCAGATTCGACAGCGGTTCATCCATCAGAAACAAACGTGGATCGCGCACGATCGCCCGCGCCATTGCCACGCGTTGACGTTGACCACCGGATAGTTTTCCCGGTTTGCGTTTAAGCAACGGCTCAAGCTGAAGCAGGCTGGCAACACGCTGTACCCGCTGTGGATAGTCCGCCTTCGGCTCACCGCGCATCCGCATGCCAAAAGTGATGTTCTGCTCGACCGTCAGGTGCGGAAACAGCGCGTAGTTCTGGAAGATCATCGAGAAATTACGCTGCTTCGGGCTCCACGTCGTGATGTCGTCGTCGCCCAACAGGATTTGCCCATCGCTCACGTCTTCCAAACCGGCCAGCATACGCAGCAGCGTACTCTTGCCGCAGCCGGATGGCCCAACCAGCACCAAAAACTCGCCGTCGGCGATATCCAAGGATAGCGATGCCAGCGCCTGCATGTGTTCGAAGCGTTTACTGATATTACGTAGCTGAATCACGGCCATTACGCATCCACCGGGCAACTGATTCGAGGGTCATAGAGATAAGGGCCGGGGTAGGACGCAATCGACTGGCAATAGCTCACCAGTCCGGTCACCGGCACATAGCGGTGCATCACCACGCTAGCGGGCTCCAGGTTGTAATACGGCGCATCGTCTTCGTAGAAATACGGCACCTGATGGACGGTTCCCGGTACGGTGGCAATAATCGCCTGCCTATATTGCGTCATAATCAGACGATGCGTATGGCCGCAAAATACGCGAGTGAGCTGCGGGAAACGTTCGATCAGCATCAGCAGTTCATGTCCGTTTTCGCAGGCGATACGATCCATCTGTGCCGATCCCAGCGGCAGCGGCGGGTGGTGCATGAAGATCGCCGTTTCACGCGTCGAATGATCCTGCAATTGTTGCTCCAGCCAAGCCAGCGTGGAGGGCGTCAACCAGCCTTTTGATTGCCCCGCCAGACTGGTGTCGATGAACAACAAACGCATCGGGAAATCATCCACTGCATAGCGAATATTTTCCGGGTCATCACCCAGTTGCGGACATAGCGGGCGCATCGCATTGAGGAAATGCTGCTTGTCGTCATGATTGCCCGGAATCACATACAGCGGATAATCCAGCATTTGCAACACGCGCTGGGCGACCTGATACTCCTGCGGACGCCCGCAGTTAACAATGTCGCCGCTAATCACGACGGCATCTGGCCGCTCACGTAACGCGTTTAACTGGTTGATGACTTGCGCGTTTTCCCCGTTAATATCAATAAATTCATAGAGCTTGCGTCCCTCACTGCGAAAATGCAGGTCGGAAATCTGAGCCAACAACATAACAACCACCTCTATCATTATTTCGCCCGTTGGCGAACACCGATCGCTTAAGGATCGAGATACACGGAGCATGTCGCTCCTGATAAATAGAATTAAGCAACCCACATGACCTAACGCCGATCGCTTAAGCATCGAGATACACGGGGCGACCACAGGGGTGAGGCATCCCTACGGGAACCTCCCTCTGTGTTTCCCCTAACAACGGGCTTAAGTAACCAGTATTACCCGCATGGCCTTATCAGCGATTCACTTAATGCCTGAGAAGCCGAAGCTGCTCAGGAACTGCTTCTGGAACACCACGAAGGCCACCATCAGCGGCAGGCACACCAGCAGCGTACCCGCGCAGATCAATCCCCACTGTCCGCCGGACTCAGCGCCCATCGCAAACGACACCAGCCCGATGGTCAGCACCTGTTTGTCCGGGTCGTTGAGCACCATCAGCGGCCAGAGATATTCGTTCCAGTGGTAGGTAATGCTGACCGTGGCGAAGGCCAGGATCGACGGCCAGGTCATGGGGATCAGGACGTGAAACACCACCTGCCACCAGCGGCAGCCTTCCATCAACGCGGCTTCTTCGATCTCTTTAGCGATATTGAGAAACGCCTGACGCATCAGAAACACGCCAAATGCTGAGGCGAAATACGGCATCATCACGCCAGTCAGGGTATTGAGCAGGCCAAGCTGTTTTAGCGTCATCATGTTTGGCACCATCATGACGACGGGCATGATCATCATTTGAATCAGTAGCAGATAGAACAGCAGCGTTTTGCCACGGAATTCGTGGTAGGCGAAGATGTAGCCCGCCGTGGTGATCGTAACCAGTTGTACCAGAAACGTGCCGACCGCAAAGATCAGCGTGTTGGTGTAGAGCCGCAGCCAGTCGGCGCTGTCCCACGCATCGCGGAAATTATCGAACGTCAGCGGGAAACGCGGCAGCAGCGAGGCCATATCCACGCCAAAGCTGCTGGTACTGATAGAAGACGACAGCATCCAGATAAACGGACTGATCCACAGCAGCGCGGCGCAAATCAGCAGCAGCGGCAGCGTAAGCCGCGTCGTGATACGAAGAGGATTAGTGACGTTTCGGCTTTCAGCGCGCTGACTATTTACGCTCCGAATGTCAACGATCTGATTTTCAGCGCTCATAATGTGCCCCCTTCTCCAGCACCTTCAGATTCATAATGGAAAAGGCAAACAGCAGCGCCAGCGTCAGGAAAGTGGCCGCGGAGGCTTTGCCCAGATCGTGCGTATCATTCGCCAGATCCTGAATGTAATAGAGCAGCACGGTCGTCGCGTTATTCGGTCCGCCGCGCGTCATCACGGCAACATGGTCGATCTGGGTAATGGCGTAGATAAAAGCGATGGTGACCACAAAGGCGATGGTTGGCCGCAGCAGCGGCAGCGTGACATAGAAAAACACCTGACGCCGTGAAGCCCCTTCCATCAGCGCCGCCTCACGGGCAGAGCTAGAAATAGCTTGCAGACCGGCGAGAAAAAACAGCATGTAGTATCCCGCAAATTTCCAGATGCCGATGACGCTCACCGCCACCAACGCACTGTCACTCATACCAAGATAGTTGTTGTTCATCGGGCCAAACACTTTCGCCAGATAGTAATCCAGCAGCCCCAACCCCGGCATAAAGATGAACAGCCACAGCGTCGCGGCGCTCACTAGCGGAATAATCATCGGAAAGAAAAAGGCAGTACGCAGCCAGCGATTCACGCGTGTGTTTTCCCACAACAGCACCGCCAGCAACAACGCCAACAGCACGCCGGGCACCACCGTCATCAGGATATACAACACGTTGTTCAGCAACGCCTGCCAGAACACCGCGTCCTGCACCAGACGTGCAAAATTATCCAACCCGACGAACAGCGGCGTATCAGCATTTAGCCGGGTGTCATACAGGCTGTCGATGACCGAACGCAGCAGAGGGAAATAGGTGAAGGCAAGCAAAAAAACCAGCGTCGGCAACAGCACAAGGTAGGGAAAATATTTTGCACGCATAACTCTAGGGTCGCTCAGTGTGAAACACAGAGGCCTTACCCTAGAGCGCTAGCGTGTCACTGAGGCGTCAGTTTAATGACAGTTTGTTTTCCGATTGCGAAAATATGCCTGCAAATGATTTCGCAGGCCCATCTTCTACAAATTAGCAACGCCACCGTCGACCAACAGTTCCGTTCCAACAACAAAACGAGACTCGTCAGAAGCAAGGAAAACGGCCGCCTTCGCCAGCTCCCACGGCGTACCCATGCGACCAATCGGCACCAACTGTCGAATTTGTTCCTGCATAGCACGTTGCTGTTCGGGAGAGAGACCCAATTTATCGAGAGCAGGGGTTTCGGTTGGGCCTGGACTCAGGACGTTAACCCGAATGCCGTGCGTCACCAGCTCAGCCGACAACGTGCGCGCCAGCGAGAGTAATCCCGCTTTACTCGCGGCGTAGACGCTGCTCTGCGGTAGGCCGATGTGAGCACTGGTCGATCCACACAGGATCACCGAGGCCGGGTTGTTCAGCAACGGCAATAGTGCCTGAACCAGAAAGAATGGCCCTTTAAGGTTGGTCGCCATGAGTCGATCCCAGGCAGCTTCATCCCAGCCTTCCAGCGGACGATGGGTGACATCGCCTGCATTGGCATACAACACGTCCAGACGCGGCCATTGCTGTGCCAGCACGTCGACCAAACCATGCTGGGCGTGGACATCTCCGGCATCGCAACGGATCGCCAGCGTAGCATGGCCTAACTCAGCTTGCGCACGTGCTAGCGCGTTCTCATCGCGTCCAGTAATCGCGACCGTCGCCCCTTCGGCCAGAAACTGACGTGCAGTTTCTATCCCAATGCCGCTGGTGCCGCCGGTGATCAAAGCAAACTTATCTTGCAGCCGTTTCATCATGATGTGTCCTGTCGCATTGCTTGAAAAACGGCAGTATTTCATCAATAGTATCCTTTTGTAAGTAGGCACCAATTGGATACTAAGGAGGATAGTGGAACCCTATGTCTGTTCACGGCCCATCAGCAAATACGCCATCTGACATGGCAGAACCGTGCCCAATGGTAAATTTCGTCAATCTCATCGCTGGAAAATGGGCGATTCCCATACTGTACCGCCTGATCGTGATCGGCGACCCCGTGCGCTTCAGTGCACTACAACGCGCCATTGCCCCTATCACTCAGAAGGAACTGACGCGCCAACTGCGCCTGTTCGAACAACGTAAACTGGTGCAACGTAAGGTGTATGCCGAAGTACCACCGCGAGTGGAGTATCAGATCACTCCACTGGGAAAATCGCTCCAGCCAACGCTGGATTCACTGGCCGACTGGATGAGGGTACATGGCAAAACATTGGCTGATGACGGCTAAACACACGATGCCGATTCGGTATCGTGCTGCCATAAGGGAATAGATAAAAATAACAAAATCAATAAATTAAAGCCTCCTATGTAGAGTGGAGGCTTTAAAGAACAATGAGCAACAACGCTACCGACGTTGTAAATGACTGCCAGTGCGGTTAATTACGCATAGTCGCTCATCGGTACACATGAACAGAACAGGTTACGGTCGCCGTAAACATCATCCAGACGCTTCACGCTCGGCCAATATTTGTGTTCGCTACCAGCCGGGAATACCGCCAGCTCGCGGCTGTACGGATGCACCCAGTCGGCCACCAACTCCGCTTGCGTGTGCGGCGCATTGACCAGCGGGTTGTCGTCCAGCGGCCATTCGCCCTGCGCAACGCGGTTGATTTCGGCACGGATCGCCAGCATCGCATCAATAAAGCGGTCAATCTCCACCTGACTTTCTGATTCCGTCGGCTCGACCATCAACGTACCCGCCACTGGGAACGACATGGTTGGCGCATGGAAACCGTAATCAATCAGACGCTTGGCGATATCCATTTCGCTGATACCCGTGCTCTCTTTAAGCGGACGAATATCCAGAATGCACTCGTGCGCAACACGACCGTCACGGCCGGTGTAAAGCACTGGATAGGCCTGCTGCAAACGCACCGCGATATAGTTAGCGTTCAGGATCGCCATCTGGCTGGCCTGTTTAAGCCCTTCCGCGCCCATCATGCGGATGTACATCCAGCTAATCGGTAGAATCGAGGCGCTGCCGAACGGTGCCGCAGAGACAGCCCCTTGTTCCGTCAGCACACCCTCGATTTTGACCACCTGGTGACCAGGCACAAACGGGGCCAGATGCGCTTTCACACCAATCGGCCCCATGCCCGGCCCGCCACCGCCGTGCGGAATACAGAAAGTTTTATGCAGGTTCAGGTGCGATACGTCCGCACCGATGTAGCCCGGCGTCGTAATGCCGACCTGTGCATTCATGTTCGCGCCATCCAGATACACCTGACCGCCGTATTGATGCACGATCTGGCACACTTCGCGAATCGTCTCTTCATAGACGCCGTGGGTAGACGGATAGGTCACCATGATGCAGGAAAGCTGTTCGCCCGCAGCCTGTGCCTTCTCACGCAGATCGTGCAGGTCGATATTGCCCTGTTTGTCACAGGCCACCACCACCACCGCCATCCCCGCCATCTGCGCCGATGCTGGATTAGTGCCGTGCGCGGAGCTAGGGATCAGGCAGAGATGACGGCCTGCTTCATTGCGACTTTCATGATAGCGACGGATCGCCAGAAGCCCCGCATATTCACCCTGTGCGCCCGAGTTGGGCTGCATGCAAACCGCATCATAACCCGTCAATTGCACCAGCCAGCCCGATAAGTGCTCGATCATCTGACGATAGCCCAGCGCCTGTTCCGGCGGGCAGAATGGGTGCAGTTCGGCAAATTCAGGCCAGGTAATCGGCAGCATTTCTGCCGCCGCGTTAAGCTTCATGGTGCAAGAACCGAGCGGGATCATCGCCTGATTCAGCGCCAGATCCTTACGCGCCAGACGGTGCAGATAGCGCATCATCTCGGTTTCGCTGTGATAGCGGTTGAAAACCGGATGCGACAGGATCGCATCATGACGCAGCAACCCAGCCGGGATCGTCGCGGCCTGTTGACCGATAGCCGCATCAAGCGCGTCAATATCCAGCCCGTGATCGTCACCTAACAGCACCGCGAACAACGCCAGCACGTCTTCACGCGTGGTCGCTTCATCCAGCGTGATGCCCACGGCACTCGCCAAATCGCTGCGCAGGTTGATGCCAAAACTTAATGCGCGGCTCAGCACCGCGTCTTTATCCGCAACCTCAATCGTCAGCGTATCGAACCAGCTACGATGGCGCAGCAACAGCCCGCTCTGCGCTAACCCTGCCGCCAGAATATCGGTCAGACGATGGATGCGCCCCGCAATACGTTTGAGCCCTTCCGGGCCGTGGAATACCGCATACATCCCCGCCATGTTGGCCAGCAACACCTGCGAAGTACAAATATTGGAGTTCGCCTTCTCGCGGCGAATATGCTGTTCACGCGTCTGCATCGCCATGCGCAGCGCGGTATTGCCCGCCGCATCGCGTGACACGCCGATAATACGGCCTGGCATCGCACGTTTATGTTCATCACGACAGGCAAAGAACGCCGCATGTGGGCCGCCGTAGCCCATCGGCACGCCAAAACGCTGTGCAGAACCGAAAACAATATCCGCCCCCTGCTTGCCCGGTGCGGTCAACAGTACCAACGCCATCATGTCAGACGCTACGCAACTGACGACCTTACGCGCTTTCAGTGCGGCCATCAGATCGCTGTAATCGTGCAGTTCACCCGTGGTTCCAGCCTGTTGCAGTAGGACGCCGAAGACAGCATCGTCCCTCAGCGCCTCTTCGGCCTTACCGATCACAATCTCAAAACCGAAGGTTTCCGCACGGGTACGCACTACGTCCAGCATTTGCGGGTGTACATCATCAGCAACAAAGAAACGCTCAGCCTGCTTGAGTTTACTGATGCGTTTTGCCATCGCCATCGCTTCCGCCGCGGCAGTGGCTTCATCCAGCAGCGAAGCGGAGGCCAGATCCAACCCGGTTAAATCCTGTGTGACCTGCTGGAAATTCAGCAGCGCTTCAAGACGCCCTTGAGAGACTTCCGGCTGGTACGGCGTATAGGCGGTGTACCAACCTGGGTTCTCCAGCACGTTGCGTAAAATCACCGGCGGCATCAGCACCGCGCTGTAGCCCATGCCGATATAACTCTTATAACGTTGATTGCGTCCTGCAATGGCCTTCAGCTCAGCTAACGCCTCATGCTCCGTCACGGCTTCCCCCACCGCTGGCGGGCTAGGCAGTTGAATGTCCGCCGGGACAATCTGGCGAATCAGCGCATCCAGCGACGTCGCCCCCACCACCGACAGCATGTGCTGCTGCTGGCTAACGGAAGGACCGATATGGCGCTCGATAAACGCGCCGTCATGTTCGAGTTGACTGAGTGTCTGGGTCATTACAACAATTTCCTGCATCAATCGTGATAGATCGTTGCCGCGCTGAAATACGGCGCGGACGAATAAAATAAAACGCCCCAGCACAAAAGCCGGGGCGCATTCACTACTCGTCTTCTTCTAACGACGCCTGATAGCCTTCGGCATCAAGCAGTTCATCCAAATCAGACTCGTCAGAAATTTTGATACGGAACAGCCAACCGTCGGTATAAGGCGCGCTGTTGACCAGCTCAGGGGCGCTTTCCAGATCCTCGTTAATTTCCACGATCTCACCGCTGATGGGCGCATAAATATCCGACGCCGCTTTTACCGATTCCGCCACCGCGCAGTCATCGCCTGCCGCGACGACCGTGCCCACTTCCGGTAAATCGATAAACACCATGTCGCCCAGAAGCTCCTGTGCGTGTTCGGTAATCCCCACGCTATAGATACCTTCGCCTTCGTGCAGCACCCATTCGTGTGACGTGGCGTATTTTAATTCTGCTGGTACATTGCTCATTGCATCCCCTATCTAAAGTCGTTAATCCATATGGGCTTATTTTGATAAGCACGCGGCTATTAATACTGAACGATGGCTTTTCCGGCACGAACAAAACCAGGTTTGGTCACACGCACAGGCAGCTCGCGGTGACGAATCTGCACAATAGCCTGTTCACCAATTCCTGCCGGAACACGCGCCAGCGCAATACTCACGCCCAGCGTCGGCGAGAACGATCCGCTGGTGATCGTTCCTTCGCGCATCACGCCATCACTATCAGTAAAGCGCACAGGTAAATCATTGCGCAATACGCCTTTTTCCGTCAGTACCAAACCAACCAATTGCTCAGTACCTTTTTCACGCTGATGCGTTAACGCCTCACGCCCGATAAACTGGCGATCCTCCGGCTGCCAGGCGATTGTCCAGCCCATATTGGCCGCCAGCGGCGAAATGCCCTCATCCATATCCTGACCGTACAGGTTCATCCCCGCTTCCAGCCGCAGCGTATCGCGCGCGCCCAGCCCGCAGGGCTTCACACCAACCGCCAACAGTCGCTGCCAGAAATCAACCACCTGCTCATTCGGCAAAGCAATTTCATAACCGGCTTCGCCCGTATACCCCGTCGTGGCAACGAAGAAGTCTCCTGCCTGCTTGCCAAAAAATGGCTTCATGCTGGCAACTGCTGTCACATCTGCATCGCTCAGGCCTTTTGCCTTCAGGATCGCTTGAACTTTTTCCTGTGCCTGCGGGCCTTGTACCGCGACCAGCGCCAGATCCTCGCGCTCATTGATTTCGACACCGAACGGTGCAGCGTGCTGCTCGATCCAGGCAAGGTCTTTTTCGCGTGTCGCGGAGTTCACCACCAGACGGAAATCATCTTCCGTCAGAAAATAAACGATCAGATCGTCAATCACGCCACCGGAAGCATTCAGCATGCCGGTATAAAGTGCTTTGCCTGGCTGGGTGAGTTTGGCGACATCGTTCGCCAGCAGATAACGCAGAAACTCACGCGTTCTCACACCGTGCAAATCGACGATAGTCATGTGGGAAACATCAAAAATGCCGGCTTCCCGACGCACAATGTGGTGCTCGTCCAGTTGGGAGCCGTAATGCAGCGGCATCATCCAGCCATGAAAATCCACCATTTTGGCGCCATCGGCCAGATGTTGTTGGTACAGCGGGGTCTGCTTTGCCATTCCTCATCCCTCTTCAGCGCATAGCATTTAAGCGATAAAACACACTGCGCAAACGATATCTTCTGACTGAACTTACCACCGAAGTGCAGGTTAAACCACACACTTAGTCATAAGATAAACTATATAGAAAGTGAAGAAAGGTGAACCACTCACAAAAAACAACACAGCGTAATATGCTTGATTATTGAAAAAAATAAGCACGTAAATTATTTAATTGGGAGAATAACGCAGATTAATGATATTAAAACTGGATAACTTAGCTAATGACACCCAAATAAAAACACATTTCGGATTAGATAATGTAATGATAAAAACAGGCTTAAATTAGATTTTTTCAATCAAAAGCCAGCAACAAATCTCGGCCTTATCCCCTTCTTTACACTGGCATCATCACGATTCTGTGAGCCACTTCTCAAGCCTCTTTACTTCAGTGCCAGCGGACAAGATGACATGGCAACTGACGGAAGGCGCTCGTAGCCCCTCTTATCCATACTAATAGCAAGGAATTGCGTAACATCTATTTTTCGATTTATCAAAATCAACGTTAAACAGGAGCATACAATGGCTAACAGAATGATTCTTAATGAAACATCCTACTTTGGCGCAGGCGCTATCGCTCAGATTGCCGATGAAGTAAAACGGCGGGGATTCAGGAAAGCCCTGTTGGTGACGGACAAGGATTTGGTTAAATTTGGCGTCGCTGCCAAGGTTACGGCGAAGCTGGATGCGGCAGGGTTGCCCTACGATATTTACGATGAGGTGATTCCTAATCCGACCATCAGCGTGGTGGAAAAAGGCATCGAACGCTTCAAGGCATCGCAGGCCGATTACCTGATCGCTATTGGCGGTGGCTCACCGCAGGATACCTGCAAAGCCATCGGAATTATTATCAATAACCCTGAATTCGCTGATGTCCGCAGCCTCGAAGGCGTTGCCGCCACCCGACGCCCTGCCGTGCCAATTATCGCTATCCCGACCACCTCCGGTACAGCCGCAGAAGTGACCATCAACTACGTGATCACCGACGAAGAAAAACGCCGCAAATTCGTGTGCGTCGATCCTCATGACATTCCGATTGTCGCCATCGTCGATCCCGACATGATGATGAGCATGCCAGCTTCACTGAAAGCCGCCACGGGGATTGACGCGCTGACGCACGCCATTGAAGGCTTCACCACCAAAGCCGCCTGGGAACTGACCGATACGTTACACCTGAAAGCCATTGAAATTATCAGCCGTTCACTGCGTGATTCCGTTGCCGGGAAGGCGAAAGGCGTGGAAGAGATGGCGCTGGGGCAATACATCGCCGGTATGGGGTTCTCGAACGTCGGGCTTGGGCTGGTACACGGCATGGCACACCCACTCGGCGCGTTCTACAACACCCCGCACGGTGTCGCTAACGCTATCCTGCTGCCGCATATCATGGCCTACAACGCTGATTACACCGGTGAAAAATTCCGGGATATTGCCGTTGCGATGGGGGTAAAAGGCGCGGCAGACATGCCAATCACTCAGGCGCGAGAAGCGGCGATTAACGCGGTTAGGCAGCTTTCTCACGATGTAGATATTCCACCGAGACTGCGCGATGTCGGGGTGAGAGAAGAGGACATTCCCGCGCTGGCACAGGCCGCCTTCGACGATGTTTGTACCGGCGGTAACCCACGCGATACCAACATCGACGACATCAAAGCGCTGTATCAGTCTATTTATTAAGGGGTTACAACCGCTTATTAGCGCATGACAACAAGGCTCGACGTTGTGCCCGCGATCGTTACTATGCGGGCACAACATTGATACCTTCTACACCAGCACACTGATATTCAGATTCTCCATCAGCCAGTGGTTGTCGGAATAATCAACCGGAATGGCAATCACCGCAGGGCCATCAACGTCCATTGCCTGACGGAGTTTGCTGACCAGTTCATCAGCAGATTCCACCGCAAACCCTTTCGCACCAAACGCTTCCGCATAGGCTTTAAAATCAATCGGCCCGAATGCTACGCCCGCTGGGCGATGGTATTTGTGCAACTGCTGGATTTCCACCATGTTGTAGCCGTTATCCACCCAGATGATATGCAGGAGATTGCTTTTCAGGCGCACTGCCGTTTCCAGTTCCATACTGGATTGCATAAAACCGCCGTCACCGGAAACGGACACCACTTTCTTGCCGGGTTGTACCAGCGATGCGGCAATCGCCCACGGTAATGCCACGCCCATGGTCTGCTGACCGTTGGTCATCAGAATCTGTCGCGCACGGAAGCTATACAGGTATCGCGCCAGCCAGATATGGAAACTCCCCATATCCACACACAACGTGACATCCTCATTCACGATATCCTGCATCGCACGCACCAAACGCAGAGGATGGATCGCAAATCCTGCCATGTTGATAGCATGCATGCTGAGATCGTGGCGCTGACGCTGACGATCCTGCAATACAGACTGTGTATCAGCAGACAAGAGAAAGGGCTCACTGATACAGGCGTTCAGCGTGTCCACCGTCATCGCGATATTCCCGAGCAGCTCGATATCAGGGCGATAGGCGCTGTCGATCTCCGCTCGCAGCACATCGATGTGGATCAGCGTCGCCTTACCGTTGTTCCACAACGATGGATCATACTCAATTGGGCTGTAACCCACGGTGACAATCACGTCAGCCTGTTGCAGCAGCTTATCTCCAGCCTGATTGTTGAATAGTCCGACACGTCCGGCAAAATGATTGAACTGTTGCTGGTCGATCACGCCAGCAGCCTGATACGTGCTGGTCACTGGTAACTGGCTATGGTGCAGAAAACGACGCAGTGCCTGCGTATTTTCCTGCTGGCTGGCCATTAATCCGAGTAGCAGCACCGGGTTTTTAGCCTGCCGTAGCCGTTTGGCTGCTTCGGCAATGTCACTCTGTGGCGCGCCGTTTAACAACGGCAAGTTCGGACAGGCCAGCACTGGACTCGTCACCGGTTCATTAACGATATCCTGCGGCAGGCTGACAAACGCCGCCCCCGGACGCCCACTTTCCGCCGCCCGAAAAGCATTCGCCAACACTTCAGAGATCGCACTGGATGCGGTAATTTCCGCACTGAATTTACTGACTGGCTGAAACAGGCTGACGGTGTCCAGACTCTGGTGCGTCAGCTTAAGCTTATCTGCCCGCTTGACCGCCCCGCCTAGCGCCACAACGGCATCGCCCTCGGCGGTTGCCGTCGCCAATCCCGTCACCAGATTGGAACAGCCGGGGCCGGATGTCACCAGCGTCACGCCAGCTTTCCCTGTCAGACGGCCTATCGCCGCTGCCATAAATGCGCCGTTCGCCTCATGCCGTACCGGGATCGTTTGAATCGTCGAGTCTTCCAACTCATCAAACACGCGATCGATTTTTGCGCCGGGAATACCAAAAATATGCTTCACGCCCTGCGCTTCCAGATGTTTTACAATCAGCTCGGCTCCGCAACTCCAGCTTTGCTGTTCGGTGGACTTTTCCATGACATAACTCCGATGAAATGACTAGCTCTCTACTGACTGGATGACGCTATTGAGGTTTTCTGAGGACAGATCGGTATTGAGAAACTCCCGATCCTGAGGCAGGTCGATGATCAATTTGGCGATCACACCAAACGTCAGCGTGCCGTTTTCAACGTCATAATTCAGAACATGTCCACCACCTTGGCGATCGTCAGTGATGAAGTGTTCGTGGTAACCTGCGACATTAATTCCCTGGGTATAGGCCGGGCTGCGAAAGCCAATAACGCTGCCGCTACGGTGTTCAAAATGAAACGTCGGTTGCCCTTCAATGGCCTCTTGCATCGGTTTATAAGGCCGACACTGGCGGGGAACAGTCCGCGTTTCAACGCAGCGAAAATTCCCATCAATCCGCAAAGCGCAGAACAGATTATCCGTTCCCACGATCTCATCGGTCTGGCGGTGTACTTCTTCACGCGAGGTCCAGCGATGAAAACGGATCGTTTCCGTTGGGCGAAAGAACGTCATTACCGCGAATGGCGTTTTCTGCTCTGGCTTCGCCGCCCGTGCGCTACCGTCGGATAATAGCTGGAAAATCTGGCTATTTAATGCAACCAGTTCCCCATCCAAACTATTAAATGTTCCTAATCCAAAATCACCATGTTCCAATAATTCAGCCATCGTTCGGCTACCTTCATATACACCATTTATTAGCCCACTCATTAATGAAGTCTGATAAATAACGCAGTCTGCATGCTGACGCTGAAAATTATAAGCGTAGCTAACAAAGGCTTCTTCACAGGATTGTTCACCAATACTCGTTTTCATAAATTCCTTCTCACCGCACGAATTACTTAAACATTACTAATATTTAGATAAAGATTGACGCGGAAGAGAACAAAATTCCAATATGCAATAAAGGTCATTTCAAGATCGGAAAGATATGGAGTTACGTGAATGGAACTACGTTACCTGCGCTATTTTGTCGCCGTTGCACAAGCACGACATTTCACACGTGCGGCAGAAAATCTGGGGATGTCACAACCGCCCCTCAGTCAGTTGATCAAGAAATTCGAGCAGGAGATTGGTACACCGCTGTTCAAACGACTGACGCGCGGCGTAGAAATGACGGAGGCGGGACAAGCGCTATATGAGGATGCCCGCCGAATTCTGCAACTCACCGATTCAGCGATCGCGCGGACAAGAAGCATTGCGCGGGGTGAGACAGGGAGCCTGAACATAGGCTTCTCGCCATCAGCCATGTTCCATCCTACCGTGCTTGGGCTGCTACATCATTACTGCCAACAACATCCACACGTGCAACCGCTACCGAAGGGAGAAAACCCAGCAGCGCTTATCGCCTCATTGCAAGAACGCCATATCGACATCGCATTTCTGCGCTTACCTTGCGATCTCAGCGACGATATAAACGGGGAAATATTGGCAGAAGAGCCAATGAAATTAGTGTTGCCCGCTGAACATGCGCTCAGCCATAAAACGCAGGTTTCGCTGAGCGAATTGCGTCAGGAACCGCTGATTATTTTCCCGCGCGAGGTGTGTCCGGGGCTGCACGATATGATTATTCGTACCTGCTACCTATCAGGCTATGGTCCAAGACCCAGTCCCTTTGCCCCACAGTTGACGGCCGCCATTGGGATGGTCGCAGCGGGCTTCGGCATTACGCTTGTACCAGAGTCGCTCACCTGCATTAAGGCCGATAATGTGACCTATCATGATATCGGCATGCCCGAAGTCCATACACAAATTGCGGCTATCTGGCGTAAACATGAACGATCGGCAGTGATCGTGAACCTAATCCACCAAATACGCCAACATCTGAACAACCAGCATCCCGATTAATGCGGTTATGTAGAAAATTCCGGCCATCTCCCCGTCAAAAAGCTAGTAATTGATATAAATTCTTATATGATATTAGTTATCATTATCATTTTTGGCGGGTGGAAAAATGCTGACAGCAATGATCACAGCCTGTGGGCTATGGGGCGTGAGCTGGTGTATGGGGAAACATCTGTCTAGTGCCTGGGGCGTGCTGTTGCCTTGTGCCATCATGCCGCTACTGGCACTGCTCAATCTGAACCTGACGCACCTGAAAGTGATTATCGCCACCGCCCTATTGGCGACGCTTGTCATGCTGTTTCATCAACGTCTGCGTCACTATTTACTGCTACCATCCTGCATTGCGCTGGCTGGCGGTTTGGCGGCACTGTCAGTTATATTTAATCTAACGACGCTATAAAAGTATGAATGGTAAATAAACGCAGAAAAGCGCTATAGCTAGAAATGAATAAAAGAGAATAAACAGGAAAGAAAACCAGAGGGATACTGAGGCGTTCGGTGGTGCGAAGAGAGGGACTTGAACCCTCACGTCCGTAAGGACACTAACACCTGAAGCTAGCGCGTCTACCAATTCCGCCACCTTCGCACTGAGAACGTTGCTTGTCTTATGCAGTAATCGTTTTATTCAGTAAACCTAATCACGACATGGTGCGAAGAGAGGGACTTGAACCCTCACGTCCGTAAGAACACTAACACCTGAAGCTAGCGCGTCTACCAATTCCGCCACCTTCGCAACGCTGTCATGCAATTTTTACTAGATACTGATTTACTGCTTCGGTTCGACAAACCAGAACCGCCGTAGTGATGTTGGTGCGAAGAGAGGGACTTGAACCCTCACGTCCGTAAGAACACTAACACCTGAAGCTAGCGCGTCTACCAATTCCGCCACCTTCGCAACACTGCTTTACGCAATATCACTACGGGGGCGAATTCTAGAGGTTTTCGCGTTCACGTCAATGATTATTTCCTCTGGAATACGGGGTTTGCTGTAAAAATCATCATCTCACTGCGGCGTTGCGCGTAAAGAGTTCATCGAGCCATTCTATAAACACCCGAATCCGTGGCGCCAGAAAGCGACCGGGCGTATACATCACGTAGAGCGGCATTGCGGGCGGCGGCGTCTCCGGCAAGATCTCCACCAATTCCCCGCTTTCCAGAAGTGAGGTCAAACCGCGACGCGGTGCCTGAATAATGCCCAATCCTGCTCGTGCGCCTGCGATGTAGGCATCGGCTCCGTTTATCTGCAACGTGCAGGGAAGCATACGCGTAATCCGCTCGTCGCCCGACATAAATTCCAACGGATAAAGGTATTCGGTACGCAGAGAGAAATAGCCCACCATGTGATGCCCCGATAGCTCATCAAGCGAGTGCGGCACGCCGTAGCGCGCCAGATAGTCAGCCGACGCACAGGTGACCTGCGGCATCGACGGCAAATGACGGGTCGCCAGCGTCTCGTCATCCGTCTGCCAGGCACGTAGCACGCAGTCAACACCTTCACGCAGTACGTTAATCGCCGCATCATTGGCGCTCAGCATCAGCGTCACCTGCGGATAACGCGCATAGAACTCCCCCAACGCCGGCACCACAATCTCCCGCGCTAGCGAGTGCGGCATATCCACCCGCACTTTACCAACCGGCTGCTGCTTTTGCTGCGTGAACAACGTGTCGATCTCTTCAATTTCCGCGAGCAATTGCAGACAACGCTCATAATAAACGCGCCCTTCATCGGTGATCTGTACCTGACGGGTCGTGCGTTGCAGTAAACGTACCCCCAGCCGCCCTTCAAGCTGTTTGATGGTGTTGCTCACCGTCGCACGCGGCAGAGCCAGCCGCTCCGCCGCACGGCTGAAGCTGCCCAGTTCGACAATTCGCACAAAAACCCGCATCGCCTGAATATGATCCATCGCCGCCACCATTGTTGGTTATTTTTGAATAGTGTTGCATAAAAAGCAGTATTTATCTTTTTTGGATAAACAACCAGACTGCTCTCACTGCCAATGAGATGAGGAAGATGACAATGCAACAGCGCAAATTAGGAGCGAACGGCCCGCAGGTTTCAGCGATTGGGCTAGGCTGCATGGGAATGAGTGATTTTTACTCCACCGCGCAGGATGAAAAAGAGTCCATCGCCACGTTGCATCGCGCACTGGAGCTGGGCGTCACCTTGCTGGATACCGCCGATATGTATGGCCCTCACACCAATGAACTTCTGCTGGGCAAAGCGATAAAAGGCAAACGCGAGCAGATTTTTCTGGCAACCAAATTTGGCATCGTGCGCGATCCGGCGAATCCCAACGCGCGCGGCGTCTGTGGTAAACCCGATTATATCCGTCGAGCGGTAGAAGGCAGCCTGGCGCGGCTCGGTACGGACGTTATCGATCTTTACTATCAGCACCGTATCGACCCGACGGTTCCGATTGAAGAGACGGTCGGCGCGCTGGCCGAGCTGGTTAAAGAAGGCAAGATCCGCTACATCGGCCTGAGTGAAGCCTCTGTCACCACGCTGGAGCGTGCACATCGCGTGCATCCGATTACGGCGTTACAGAGCGAATATTCACTGTGGACGCGCGATATGGAGGCCGAGATTCTGCCTACCTGTGAGCGTTTGGGCATCGGTTTTGTGCCTTATAGTCCGCTCGGTCGTGGCTTTCTGACTGGCGCAATTCGCAGCCCGGACGATCTGGCTACCGACGATTTTCGTCGCATCAATCCACGCTTCTCGGGGGAAAACTTCGGAAAAAACCTGCAACTGGTAGAGAAAATTAACCAACTGGCGCAGGAAAAACAGGTCATGCCATCACAGCTAGCGCTGGCGTGGGTACTGGCGCAAGGCGAACATATCGTGCCGATTCCGGGCACCAAACGCCGTCGCTATCTGGAAGAAAACGTTGCGGCGCTGGATGTCACACTGACGAAGGAGGAGTTGGCCGCCATTGATGCCATCTTCCCGCCCGATGCCGCAGCAGGTGAACGCTACGGCAAGGAGAGTATGGCGACGCTTAATCAGTAGGGAAATTATGATTACCGGCGGCGACCTTTGCCGGTGCGCGGAGGACGCCCCACGGTAGCCTGATAAACCTTGAAGCGCCCGGTCTGCGCCAGCACTTCATGGCTACCAAACGCAGCATCTAACAGCGCCGGATAAGGCAGGAAGGCGTTAGCGACGATGCGTAGCTGCCCGCCAATCGGTAAATGGGTCACCGCACCACGAATCAGCATTTCCGCGGCTTGCAGGCTAGTCTGCAAGCCATCATGGAACGGCGGGTTGGACACGATCACATCGAAGCGGCCGTCGATATCTGAATAGACGTTACTCGCAATCACACTGCCTTCCAGCGCATTCGCCGCCAGCGTAGCTTTGCTGGACTCCACCGCTGCGGCGCTGACATCGCTCAGCGTCAGGCGGATTTTTGGCGACTGTTTCGCCAGCACCGATGCCAGCACGCCCGCACCACAGGCGATATCCAGCACTTTGCCTTTCATATGCGGTTCAAACGTAGACAGCAACAGTCGGCTACCCGGATCTAAGTCATCACGGCTGAAGACGCCCGGAAGCGTTTTAACCGTCACGCCGCCTTCTGTCACATACTCGTCCCACCACTCATCCAGCGTGAAGTCGGCCTGCTTATCAATTCGACCGTGGTAAAGCCCGCAGCGCCGCGCGCTATCGATTTTTACCAGCTCAACGAAGTCGGACAGCACGGTTTCGGCGCTGCGTACACCGCTGCGGTTTTCCCCAACCACGAAGATCTCCGCACCGACGGGCAACAAAGACAGCAGATTACACAGTTGGAATTCCGCTTCTTGTTTGCTCTTTGGCCAGTAATAAATCAGCGTATCGCTATCCGCCACCAGCTCAGCATCCGCTACCAGACTATATTGAGCATTATCCCCAAGTGGCTTTGCCATCTGTTGCCAGTGGTGATATTGGTTGCAATGGACACGTACCGACGCCGCCTCAAATTGTGCGGGCAGGGTATCCTGCAAATCACCGGCAAACAGAACTCGGCGTGAAAGAAATTCGTCACTATGGCGCAGTATGACTTCACTGGCGGGGGTTAATGCGGACATCAGGCTACGGCTCCTTAATCATTGAACGGGGGATTATATACGCTTCGTCCCCGAAGTTGCAGAGCGGAGAGGAAATAACCGCACCGACGTTGGCGCAGCACGGCGGGGTTTGTTAGCATAGGCACGAATTATTTTCTCGCACGCCAGACAGGACAACGCATGGAATCAAGACGTGACAGGCTGCTACAGCAACTGGGGATTACGCAGTGGACGCTGCGTCGCCCGACGGTGCTGCAAGGCGAAATTGCCGTCAGTCTGCCCGATCAGGTGCGTCTGGTGATCGTCTCCGCCGAGCCGCTGGCTGATGATGAACCGCTGCTGGCAGACGTTCTGCACAGTCTGGCGCTGACGCCCGCGCAAGCCTACCGCCTGACGCCACAGCAGATAGAAATGTTGCCCGCCAACGCACACTGCCACAGTTGGCGGTTGGGCATCGCGGAGCCCATTGCGCTACAGGGCGTACAGCTTTCCAGCCCTCTGCTTTCCGAACTTCATCAAAATGCCGACGCCAAACGGGCGTTATGGCAACAGATCTGTGAACATGAACACGATATCTTCTCTGACGCCAGCCGACCTGGCACAAGCCTTTAAAATTGAACAAGCCAGCCACGCCTTTCCCTGGACGGAAAAAACGTTTGCCAGCAATCAGGGTGAACGTTATTTCAACCTGAAACTGAACCATGACGGGCAGCTTGCCGCTTACGCCATCACACAAGTGGTGCTGGATGAAGCGACGTTATTCAATATTGCCGTGCACCCCGACCATCAACGTCAGGGCTTCGGTCGTCAACTATTGGAACACCTGATCGACGAGATGGAGCGGCGCGGCATTTTAACGCTGTGGCTGGAAGTGCGCGAATCAAACGCACGAGCCATCGCGCTGTATGAAAGTCTGGGTTTTAACGAAGTCTCGGTGCGTCGCGATTATTATCCCACGGCACAAGGCCGGGAAGACGCCATTCTTATGGCGCTGCCACTCGGCTAACCTCTTTATCTATACTCCTCGCGGCAAGACGGGTGCCATAATGTGCGCCCCGTCCCGCTCTGCTTTTTTTCCTGACAGAAAAATCCCTGCAACGTGATCGCTACAAATAAAACCTCGTTTCTTTTTTATCACAATAAGGTTCCATTTCATGTTTCTGGTTTGCAGGCATGCCATGGTTTATCCGTTATCTACGAGGACTACTATGAAAAAATACACTCTGGCTACGACGCTCCTGTGCGGCTTATTCTCTCTTTCCGCTTACGCGGTACAAGTCACGGCGGTGACAGCCTCCGCATACGATTCAGACAAGGGCCACAAACCTGCCAACATTGCCGATGGTGATGTAAAAACGCGCTGGGCGGCAAATGGTGAGAGCTGGGTTCAGTTAGAACTGGATAAAGAACAATCGGTTGAGAACTTTGTTCTGGTTCCTTTCAAAGCAGACGAGCGCAAACTGAAGTTCTCTGTCTCCTACTCTACCGACGGTAAAACCTGGAAAAAGCTCGCCGATAATCTGGTGACCTCCAACAATGCCAAAGACGGTGAAAAATTCACCTTCTCAGCCGTTAAAGCAAAATTCTTCAAGCTGGATACGTTTGGCACCGATGTGAACAAATGGAGCGCTATCAACGAGATCAGCTTTAACAGCGCTGCGCAGGTTCCTGCTCAAGCGATTAAGTAACCCTTCCAAAAAATTTCGACCGCCCAAACACACGAAAACCCACCTGAGGTGGGTTTTCTGTACGTGCCTAATAGGAACGGTTACAAACGTTAGAAGTCAATTGACATAGATAGCTTCAGTGAACGCGGGTCGCCCTGATAAAGGTAAACACCCGTATCGTTTACTGACGACCAATATTTTTCATTAGTGACATTTTCCACATTAGCGCGCCATACCAGCGTATGATCGTTCATCGGTGTGCTATAGCGTACCCCTAGGTCCAGACGCGTCCAAGGCTTCAACTTCAGGGAATTGTCGGTGTTGACATACTGCGACCCCGAACGGATCACCGTGCCGGCCAGCGTTAAGCCTTCCACCTGTTTGATATCATATTCCGACCCAAACACCAGTTGATAACGGGGCACGCCGGGAACATCGTTACCATCACTGCTACCATCTTGCGTTTTCATCTGCTGCGCAGCAATCCATGTTGCGCTTCCGTTCAGTCGCAGACCGAATACGGGTTCACCAAACACATTGAGTTCCATACCGCGATGGCGGCGTTCGCCGTAAAGACCGTAAACCATCGTCGAACGGTTCACGGTTTCGTATGGGCGCTCAATTTCAAACAAAGCCAACGATCCCCCAACTCGTTCATAATCAAACTTCACGCCAACTTCGTTTTGTTTTGCGACATAGACACCGGTAACATTTCCGCCATTGGTAACAGCTACACCATCAAACTTAGTTGGCGCGGTTTTACCCGGAGAAAGCGCCTCAATGTGGTTAGCATACAGCGAAACATTTTCCCATGGCTTCACGACCAAACCATACGCTGGCGTCACTTTGGTGCGATTAAAGGCACTGTTCGGCTCTTCTACACCCGCATAAGAATAATTACGCACCATGACCTCCTGGCGACGCAGGCCCAGCGTTAACGCAACTTTATCATCCCATGCGGAGAGCGTATCTGACACGGCTAAACCACTACTTCTGATTCGGATACGAACCTTTGGATTGTTCATATCTCCGCCATGGAACTGTGCCGACAGGTAGTCTATCTGGCTAGGGTTGTAGATATTGGTCGAAACAGCGCTTGACATGTCATAGGCTGAACGGTTCTTCGCATAAATACCTGAATATCCAAGGTTAACTTTATGAGTGACAAAACCCGTATCAAACTGCCCACGGACACCTAACAGACCGGAAAACGTATCACGAACAAAAGGAACCCCCATACGCGATATCGAGGCATTGCCGTTGTTATCCGTAAGCTTTGGCACTCCGTAGTTTCCTGATTCATCGGTTCGACTACTACCAATTCCTGAATACACTGTCCACGAGTCAGCAAAATCATATTCGCTACGCCACATACCGAAGGTGGTTTTCAGATCGGTTGACACCCAATTAGGGCTATAATTCAACGTTGCATCGGGCACTGAAGGGACCACAGTGGCGCTCCCAATCCCTATTCCAATGCGTCCACCGTGCACGGACTGGTGCTGGTAGCCTGTATCCAGCGAGGAGCGGAAGCGATCGCCGCGGTAATCAAGGCCAACAGAAGCCATCGACATGCGATCTTTTTGATCATGAATGGCACTTTCGCCTTCCCGATGCAGAACGTTGACGCGCACACCAAACTGATTGTCATCACCGAAGCGACGACCAACGTCTAATGCACCGCCCACTTTATTCTTGGATTCATAATCTACGGTCATTCGCGTCAGAGGGTCGTCAGTAGCATGCTTCGGTTCAACGTTAACCGATCCGCCCACCCCACTGCCAGTTCCGCTCCCAGAAACACCGTTGGCGAAGGCATTAGCTCCTTTGAAAACCTCCACACGTTCGACCATATTGGTCGACACCATTTGACGAGGCATCACACCATACAATCCACCAAAGGTGATGTCGTCTCCATCCAGCAGGAAGCCTCGGATACGATACGTTTCCGCAAAGTTACCAAAACCTTTCAACGTTTGAATAGAAGCATCGTTTTTAACGACATCAGCCAGCGTTTCCGCCTGCTGTGAGAGGATCATTTTGTCGGTATAACTAATCACGTTAAACGGCACATCACGCGCGTTTTGTTGCCCCAGAAAACCAACACGCCCACCGTTAGCAATCTGACCATCCAGATAGGCAGGAACCAGATCGTCGCCACCAGCACGGAAAGTATTTCCCGGTTTTGCGACAACGGTAATCGTATCCTTATTATCGGTAGCTGCCGGTACTTTTTCTAAAGCAGTTGCCTGTGTTGCTGTTGGCTGCTGTGCAGCCAACAGCGGCATGGCCATGCCGCTGCATATGGAACCAATAAACAACGCCAGTAAATTTGGCGAACGAAGCCCGGCACGCAAGGATGGGCGTGATGATATCAATGACTCAAGCATATTTTTTCCGATTAAATAGAAATGATAATTATTATCTTTGTTAATTATGCGACTATCGATTTTTTTTGCAAGCGGCGTAAATGCCCGGAAGGGAGATATTAAAGGTGAATGCATTAAGGAAATAACACCCAGCCAGGCTGTTCTCGCCGGGTGTCACAGTGATATTACTCGTTATCGCCCAGCAGAACGGATTCCAACGCGATTTCGATCATTTCATTGAACGTGGTCTGACGCTCTTCTGACGTGGTTTGTGCACCGGTACGAATATGGTCAGAAACGGTACAGATTGCCAGCGCTTTCGCACCGAACTCTGCCGCAACGCCGTAGATACCGGCCGCTTCCATTTCCACACCCAGAATGCCGTATTTTTCCATCACGTCGAACATCTGCGGGTCTGGCGTGTAGAACAGATCGGCGGAGAAGATGTTACCTACGCGCACGGAAACATCGCGTGCTTTAGCGGCATCAACGGCATTACGCACCATGTCGAAATCGGCAATCGCCGCATAGTCGTGATCTTTGAAACGCATGCGGTTCACTTTGGAATCCGTACAAGCGCCCATACCGATCACCACGTCGCGCAGTTTGACGTCTTCACGTACCGCACCGCAGGAACCCACACGAATAATCTTCTTCACGCCAAATTCGGTGATCAGCTCTTTTGCATAAATCGAGCAGGATGGAATGCCCATACCGTGACCCATGACTGAAATTTTACGGCCTTTATACGTCCCCGTGAACCCTAACATGCCACGCACGTTGTTCACTTCGCGAGCATTTTCCAGAAAGGTTTCTGCAATGTACTTAGCACGCAGCGGGTCACCCGGCATCAGTACAACGTCCGCAAAATCACCCATTTCTGCATTAATATGTGGCGTAGCCATGCGTTTATTCCTTAATTAATCAAGTTCACGTAAAAACGACGTGTTTTACAGTATCGATTTGCCGTAGTCCATAGGCGACAGGCCAAAGTAGGTCGCGACCGTCTGTCCAATGTCGGCGAAGGTTTCACGGTGACCGTATGACCCCGGCTTCACTTTCGGCCCATAGATCAACACCGGTACATTCTCGCGGGTATGATCGGTGCCGTGCCAGCTCGGATCACAGCCGTGGTCGGCCGTCAGAATCAGGATGTCATCCCCCGTCACGCGGGACATCAACTCAGGCAGGCGGCGATCAAACAGCTCCAGCGCGGCGGCATAGCCCGGAATATCGCGGCGGTGGCCGTAGGCAGAGTCGAAATCAACAAAGTTGGTAAACACGATCGTGTTATCGCCCGCGCTATCCATCTCTTTCAGCGTGGCGTCAAACAATGCATCAATGCCGGTAGCCTTCACCTTTTTGGTGATACCGACCTGCGCGTAGATATCCGCAATTTTACCAACGGAAACCACTTCACCGCCTTTTTCATCCACCAGCTTTTTCAGAATGGTCGGCGCTGGCGGCTCAACGGCCAGATCGTGACGGTTGCCAGTACGCTCGAAGTTGCCAGGTTTATCACCAATAAACGGACGCGCAATCACTCGCCCGATGTTGTAATCCCCTTCGGTCAACTCTTCGCGGGCAATCTCACACAGCTCATACAGCTTATCCAGTCCGAACGTCTCTTCATGGCAGGCGATCTGGAACACCGAATCCGCAGAGGTGTAGAAAATCGGCTTGCCGGTTTTCATGTGTTCTTCAGCCAACTGATCCAGAATCACCGTACCGGAAGAGTGACAGTTGCCCAGATAGCCCGGCAGATTGGCACGTTTTACCAGTTTATCCAGCAACGCCTGCGGGAAACTGTTTTCTTCATCTTTAAAATAGCCCCAGTCGAACAGGACAGGCACACCGGCAATTTCCCAGTGGCCAGACGGTGTATCTTTACCCGAAGAAATTTCACTGGCGTGCGCGTAAGCACCGATGATGTCGGCATTTTCATCCAAGCCTACCGGAAACGTTCCCGTTGAGGCTTCGGCGGCTTTACCCAAACCCAGACGGCTCAGATTTGGCAAATGCAGCGTACCGCTACGCCCTTTATTCGCCGTTCCCGCCGCGCAGGCCTGAGCGATATGGCCCAGCGTATCCGACCCCACATCACCAAAACGTTCTGCATCCGCACTGCTGCCGATGCCAAACGAGTCGAGAACCATAATATATGCACGTTTCATTCTTTTCTCCTGCGCAGCGATGCGCTAACGCCCTGCCTATCGGCCGGGGAAAATCAATTCAAGACAACCTATCGCAAGCCCCACGCAATCACGCTTCCGCACTCACCCGACGATAGACCATCGGGGTCTTTTCGGGTGCCGCGTCGCCCAGTTGGATCGCAGCTCGAACTTCATTCGCTGCCTGCTGCCATTGCGCTTCCGTATTCGCGTGGATCACCGCCAGCGGGCGCTGTGCGTCAACGCGCTCACCCAGGCTAATCATGCTATCCAGACCGACACTGTAATCGATCATATCGGTAGCCTGACGGCGTCCACCGCCCAACGACACGACCGCCATGCCCAACGCACGGGTATCCATCGCGGTCACGATGCCTTCACGCGTTGCAAACACCGGCTTACTTAACGTCGCCACTGGCAGATAACGATCGTAGTGTTCGACAAAATCGCCCGGTCCACGCTGTGCGGCAACCATGCGACCAAAGACATCAGCGGCTTTACCGTTATCCAACACGGACTGCAAACGTGAATGCGCGTCATCCGCTGAGCTTGCCAGCCCACCCGCTAGCAGCATCTCTCCACATAGCGCCATAGTAACATCATACAGACGCGGATTACGGTGCTCTCCCGTCAGGAAACGCACAGCCTCTCGCACTTCCAACGCATTACCCGCGCTGGAGGCCAGCACCTGATTCATGTCCGTCAGCAAGGCGCTGGTGCGGCATCCCGCATTATTCGCCACGCCAACAATCGCCTGCGCCAACTGTTCGGACAGTTCATAGGTCGGCATAAACGCCCCGGAACCCACTTTGACATCCATCACTAACGCGTCCAGCCCTTCGGCCAACTTCTTCGCCAGAATCGACGCGGTAATCAGCGGGATCGAATCAACCGTGGCGGTAATGTCACGCGTGGCGTAAAAGCGTTTATCCGCCGGAGCCAGCGATGAGGTCTGCCCAATAATCGCGACGCCAACCTGCTGGATGATGCGACGAAAATGGTCATCGTTCGGGAAAATATCCAGTCCCGGTATCGCTTCTAGCTTATCCAACGTGCCGCCGGTATGCCCTAAGCCGCGCCCAGAGATCATCGGAACATAGCCCCCGCAGGCGGCGACCATTGGCCCCAGCATCAGCGAAGTCACATCTCCCACGCCGCCGGTAGAATGTTTGTCCACCAGCGGGCCGTTCAGGTTCAGGCTCTTCCAGTCCAGCACCGTGCCAGAGTCACGCATCGCCAACGTCAGCGCCACCCGTTCGTCCATCGACATATCGTGAAAATAAATGGTCATCGCCAGAGCGGCGATCTGACCTTCAGAGACGGTATTGTCACGAATACCGTTGATAAAGAAGCGGATCTCCTCTTCACTCAGAGCTTTTCCATCACGCTTCTTACGAATAATTTCTTGAATCAGAAACAAGGTCTGTACTCCTGATGAATTCTGATATGGCTCAGCAGCCTACCGCCACGAGCACATTTGCAGTCGTGAACCCATGCTGTCATGAACAACATGCCATCACGCATAAATCGTGCGCCGTATGCGCATAATGAGTCGCGGCTATGCTAAGCAGAAGCTGCGTGTTCGGGCGTTGTCAGCAAACCCCCCTGAACATTAGTGCAAAACCAGCACATCTGGCGAGCGGACGTGGTTCCTTGAAGATAGCGCTCAGGAGATACAACCTGTAGCGGCACCGAGCTCCTTCTCACCGCAATCAGCTTTCCTTTACCGTTCATCCTGCGATGACTTCAACACCGAAAGAACAAGACGGAAAGAAACGGTGAACACACCAGATATTTGAACATGCTGTGTCTGACTATTTTGTGCATTCATTCACACTTGATGTAAGAGAAATGCAATAGATAATTATTATATGTGATTTTAATCACATAAACTGTCCTATTGGGAGAATTCATCAGGTGAATATATGGAAATGCTATAACACCTGCGTGACAGACGGATAAAGACCGCACGATGCCTCTGGCTCAGTTCATAGAGTAAGCATAGCGGCTTCTCCCTAGGCACAGGGAAAAGCCGTAGGAAAATTATTTCCCTGCAGAAGGTTACAATCTGCCAATAACAGCAGTGTGCTACTTCACGTAACAAGATAAGCCCCCTAAACTGACCGCTAACAAGACTGTTTCTGAGAAACCGCAGACAAAACCATGACTGAACACGCTGAACATTCCCACTGGTATCTGTACATGCTACGCACGGTCAATGGGGCGCTGTACACGGGTATCACGACGGATGTCAGCCGCCGCCTGAATCAACATCAGGCTGGAAAAGGGGCAAAAGCGCTACGAGGGAAAGGAGAGTTGACGCTGGTGTTTCACTGTCTGGTGGGCGATCGTTCAAATGCACTCAAACTAGAATATCGCATTAAGCAGTTAAGCAAAAAACAAAAAGAAAGGCTGGTACAAGACCAGCCTCAGACGATTTGTAGTGATACGCTATCGGTTAGAGAAAGCGGCTAAACGGCTCAGCATATTCAACCAGACCGATCGCATCTTCAAATCCGTTTTTGTCTTCAGACGACTCTTCATCGGCAACCTGATTATCCGCCAGTGGATAGACCTGGAAAGTCGATTCGCTGTCCGGCCAGCGACAATGCAACTGGTGCTCTGTCGCCGGAACGAAACCAAAGCGGGAGTAGTACGCAGGCTCACCCAACACAACGACAGCGGTGTAGCCAAACTCATTCAGCGCATCCAGCCCTTCGTAGACCAGCTTTTCCCCCACGCCTTGTCGGCGCAGACTGTCGTCTACCACCACCGGCGCAAGCGCCACCCACTGCCGATCCTCACCTTCGATCAGTACCGGACTAAATGCAGCATAGCCCACCACGCCACCTTCATCATCGGTTGCCACGACACCAAGCGTTAATAAACCATCTTCACGCAGTTGATGCACCAGATCCGCTTCCGTACCCGTAGGAAAAGAGCGACGTAATAAGCTGTCGATCCCTGCGGCATCAACGGGGATTTCGACCCGAATTAGCATGATACTGGCGCGTGATTCGTTGTTTGCACCACGCCCTCCTGTAACCCAGCTTCAACAAAATTCGCCAATTGCAGCAGGCCAATACGCAGCGGCGCAGGCATAGCTTCCAGTTCAATGGCATCCATCAGGTTCTTCACATACAAACCTAACTCGGTGTCGCCCTCAATGCGCAGACGACGCTGGAAAAACAGCGTATCGGGATCTTCTTTACGCGCGGCGATCAAAATCAGATCGTTCGCACCCGCACTGAAGCTGACATCCGCCGTCTCATCGTGGCTCACCACCAGACGACCCTCACATAGCGTCATAAACCACTGCAAGCCGACATCACGCACCTCAATTTTCAGCCAGCGGCTTTCGAGAAATGCCAGATCGCCCTCTTCCAGCGCCTGACGGAACTGCCAGCCCAACATCTGTTCCAAAACCTGACGCTGTAGCGCAAAGGGAGTGAACTTGAGTGGCTTACCTAACAAGCTCGGCCCCTGACGCACAATCTGCGCTCGTAGTTTTTCCAACACTGGCATACTCCTCTTAAAGCAATCTGACTGTTCAGATAATCTGCAAACATTTTGCCACATCCACCGCAAGCGGCAGAGGTCTATGTCAATAATTTAGTCGCTTATCCGATTATGCCCAACAGATTTTGTCCTTGCGCGACGATTAGCACCATAAACTGCCTTAAATCAAAGTCCTTACCTGATAGGTTAATTAATATTCCCAATCGTTAACAACATTCATCGACTGATAAAAAATCGCTTACGACGACCCGCAAGGTGGCTGGCAAAACGCCCGTCATAAAAACGGTATCAGTCTGAACATCATTGATCGTACCGAGCAGCTACGGCCCCGACAGGATTAATGAAGGATTGTGTATGGAACTGCTTTGCCCCGCTGGCAATCTGCCAGCACTGAAAGCTGCCATCGATAATGGCGCAGATGCGGTCTATATCGGCCTGAAAGATGACACCAATGCACGTCATTTTGCCGGACTGAATTTTACCGATAAGAAACTACAAGAAGCGCGTGAGTACGTGCACCGCCATCGGCGTAAGCTGCATATTGCCATCAATACGTTTGCGCACCCGGACGGCTATCAGCGCTGGCAACGCGCCGTAGACATGGCCGCGCAGATCGGTGCCGACGTACTGATCCTCGCCGATCTCGCGATGCTGGAGTATGCCGCCGAGCGCTATCCCAACATCGAACGCCATGTGTCGGTTCAAGCCTCCGCGACAAACACCGAAGCAATCCGCTTCTATCATCGCCATTTCGATGTTTCACGCATCGTGCTGCCGCGCGTGCTATCCATTCATCAGGTGAAGCAAATCGCCCGCACCAGCCCGGTGCCGCTCGAAGTTTTCGCCTTCGGTAGCCTGTGCATCATGGCGGAAGGGCGCTGTTATCTCTCTTCTTATCTGACCGGTGAATCACCCAATACCGTGGGTGCTTGCTCGCCCGCGCGGTTTGTACGCTGGCAGCAGACGGAAAACGGCATGGAATCGCGTTTGAACAATATCCTGATCGACCGCTATCAGGACGATGAAAACGCGGGTTACCCCACGTTGTGTAAAGGCCGCTATTTAGTCGATGGGCAGCGCTACCATGCACTGGAAGAGCCAACCAGCCTGAACACACTGGAGCTTCTGCCTGAACTGATGGCTGCCAATATTGCTTCCGTGAAGATAGAGGGTCGCCAACGCAGCCCAGCCTACGTCAGCCAAATTACACAAGTGTGGCGACAGGCTATCGATCGCTGCCGTGCCAATCCTGAGACATTCGTACCCACGCAAGCCTGGATGGATGCATTAGGTGCAGTGGCAGAAGGCACGCAGACCACGCTCGGCGCGTATCACCGTAAATGGCAGTAGCGGGAGGACACATGAAATACGCATTAGGGAATATCCTCTACTATTGGCCGAAAGAGGATGTTGAGGCGTTTTATCAAGCCACGATAAACAGCAGCGCCGATATCGTTTATCTCGGTGAAACGGTGTGCAGTAAGCGCCGTTTGATGAAGGTGGCGGACTGGTTCAACGTTGCCCGCGAGGTCGCCAACAGCGGCAAACAGGTGGTCATCTCAACGCTGGCGCTGTTGCAAGCTCCGTCTGAACTGACGGAACTTCGGCGCTATGTGGAAAATGGCGAGTTCTTGCTGGAAGCAAACGATCTGGGTGCAGTCAACATCGCCGCCGAACGTGGATTGCCTTTTGTCGCAGGGCACGCGCTCAATTGCTATAACGCGTACACTCTACGAGTGCTGCATAAACAAGGTATGGTGCGCTGGTGCATGCCAGTTGAGCTTTCGCGTGACTGGTTGCAAAACCTGCTGAACCAATGTGAAGAGCTTGGCTTTCGCCATCAGTTTGAAGTGGAAGTACTCAGCTACGGCCATCTGCCGTTAGCCTATTCCGCACGCTGCTTCACCGCCCGTTCAGAAGATCGGCCAAAAGATGAATGCGAAACCTGCTGCCTTAACTATCCGCAAGGCCGGAAAATGCTGTCGCAGGAAAATCAGCAGGTCTTTGTCCTCAACGGTATCCAGACGCAAAGCGGCTATTGCTACAACCTCGGCAACGAACTGACATCAATGCGGGATCTGGTCGATATTGTCCGGCTATCCCCAAACGACATCACCACGCCAGCAATGCTGGATAAATTTCGTGCCAACGAACAAGGCAATGCACCATTAACGCTGGAAAATCAGGCTGATTGCAACGGCTATTGGCGTCGCGTCGCTGGCCTAGAACTCGTTCAATAATTCACATTCAATCAGGGCGGCCAACCGCCCTTTCCTTGCTAAACGCACCTTTTGAATTACATAGCGCTGCAACATTCCCGCATACTGCTCTGACTTTCATCATTGACTGACGGCGTTAGCATCCACCACATGGGTGGAGTCAGTGAACAACAAAGTGAGCCATATTATGTCCACATCTTCTCAATCCGCTGTATTTTCCGTCCTCGATCTTGCACCGATTCCGCAAGGCGCGACAGCGCGTGAAGCCTTCCACCGTTCGCTGGATCTGGCGCAACATACAGAAAAATGGGGCTATCACCGCTATTGGCTGGCGGAACACCACAGTATGACCGGTATCGCCAGCGCAGCGACATCAGTGCTCCTCGGCTATCTTGCCTCGGGCACGCAGCGCATCCGTCTCGGTTCTGGTGGCGTAATGTTACCGAACCACTCACCGCTCGTTATCGCCGAGCAGTTCGGTACGCTGGAATCACTGTATCCCGGCCGTATCGATTTAGGATTAGGCCGCGCGCCCGGCACCGATCAACGCACTATGATGGCGCTGCGCCGTCACCTTAATGCCGATATTGACGATTTCCCACGCGATGTGCAGGAACTGCAACGTTACTTCGCTGATACACAGCCGGGTCAGGCGGTGCAGGCCGTCCCGGGACAAGGTCTACACGTTCCGATTTGGCTATTGGGATCAAGTCTGTACAGCGCACAGCTAGCGGCAAGATTGGGTTTACCTTTCGCCTTCGCCGCCCATTTCGCCCCCGATATGCTGCTGGAAGCATTCCGCCTCTACCGCGAAAACTTTATTCCTTCGGCCACTCACGCCAAGCCCTACGCGATGGTGTGCGTCAATGTGGTAGCAGCCGATAGCGATCGGGATGCACGCTTCCTCTTCACCTCGATGCAGCAACAGTTCATCAACCTGCGCCGTGGCACACCGGGGCCGTTACCCGCGCCGGTAGAAAACATCGATACAGTTGGGTCACCTGCTGAACAATTTGGCGCAGAGCAAGCCCTACGGCTGTCGATTGTCGGTGATAGCGCCAAGGTACGTCATGGATTACAGAGTCTTTTGCGTGAAACACAGGCGGATGAAGTGATGATCAATGGTCAAATCTTTGACCATCAGGCACGATTGCAATCGTTTGAAATAGCGATGGATGTGCAGAAGACGCTGTGATGAAACGTTGTAAACACAACGTCCGGCTTTCACCGGACGTTGTGTTTAGAAAAATTAGCTAATTATGGATGATGGCTTATTTCCCATCGACGGTCGTAGGTAGGCTATCAAATGTTCTCAAGCCTTTCTTATCATAAGGGTTCCCAATCCAACGTTCCGCCTCTTTAAAATCTGGGTTTACTATACTTTTTGCAGGCTCAAAGATATTGTAGCTTAACCCAGACAAGTCAGACCAAGTATGGATAAGGTGCGCATTGCTGTACTTACGATCAACATACTTAGAGTAGTCGGTAGTATGGTTTTTACGCCATTCCGGTGACATCCAAACCATAAATGGAATAGTGTACATTGCACGTGTCGGTGCCGCTTCGTTACGCCCTAACACACTATGAGGCGGTGTTTCATAAACGTCTTCACCATGATCGGAGAAATAGACAAGAAAACCATTTGGCTTACTTTTTTCAAATGTTTTAATCAGTGTATCAACAATGTAATCGTTATATAACTCTGCATTATCATAATGATTATATACTTCGACTTCACTGTCGGTCAGACCAGCAGGCGTACCATCACGGCCATTGAATTTGTCAAAATCATCTGGGTAACGGTATTTGTAGTTCATATGTGTTCCCAATAAATGAACGACAATAAATTTTTTCGAAGCAGGATCCGCAAGCACTTCTTGAAAAGGAGATAATACGACATCGTCATATTGTCTTACACTTTGTGTGCGTTGGTTATTCAAATAAAACTGTTTGTCCGTTTGCTGCGAAAACACCGTTAACATGGTATTACGCTTAGTCATCGTCTGCTGATTGGTGATCCAAAATGTTTTATATCCCGCTTGCTTCATCATATTCATCATTGAAGGTTTACTGAGATATAAATCCGGATTTTGTTCGTCCGCAAAGGTCAGGGACTGTTGCAGGATTTCGATAGTATAAGGCCGAGATGTCACGACATCATTGAACACAATGAGATTCGGATCAGTCTTATGCAATGCATCCAAGCGAGGTGTTGTCGGGCGAGAATAACCATAAAGGCTCATACGGCTACTCGTGGTTGACTCACCAATAACCAGTACTAAGGTGCGTGGTGTATCACCATTTACGTCTTTTAGATTCTCTAACGGAGGGAGAGCTGCATTCTGCTGTAGCATCTCGGTCATGCTTTCTAACTGCTGTTGGTACTCAATATAGCTGGATAGAAATTGCCAAGGAGCGGTAGTTGCCATGCGACCTGCAATGTAGCCCGTAGTATCCTCGATAGATATTTTCTGAGTAAATAATTTCTTATATACAGGTACGGCAAACAATACTGAAAAAATCAGCAAAGATGCCACTATTTTGGCTGCTGTAGTGACATAAACAGGACGTAATTTTTTCCACAGTAGAAAAACTATTGCCGTATAAGCAACTAACACAGCAATCATCTTTAAACTGAAATACTGACTCAGGAACTCAGTGGCTTCTGTTGTGTTAGATTCAAAAATAACAAACAGGACACTCTGTGAAAATTCCTGTTTATAGATTGAGTAATAACAGATAGCGATCGCGGAAGGAACCCATAGCACGATACCTAAAACAGCAGCAATCCTGCGCGTATACTGAGGAAAGAAAAGCAAAGGGACCAACCAAAGTAGACTATATAGTAGAGAGTCTCGTAACCCCGTAGTCCCACTGTGTCCACTTAATACAATCCATAATTGCAGCGCGCAAGAGAAAGACCATAAAAAGAGCAGTAAGGAAATGAGCGCACTCCAGCTAAATTTATTATTTCTTGAATATTCAACCACTTAAATTATCCCTTAAGTAAAAAGATATTGATTAGACGTTTCGAAGAATTCAGCAGCGAGGTCACCATATAGGAATTATCATTGTCCACGCTGAGTAAAACTTACTTCATTAAATTTAATCAAGAATACACTGACATCATTAATAATGACTTAAGAAGAAAAAAAGATATTTTACAGCAAAAAAAACGACCCATTAATGGGTCGTTTTTATAACAAAAAAGGTCAAGTTGATAAATATCTCAACAACGATATTTTATTTCTTGTTGTAACAATATGCTTACGCGTCAGCAGGACGACGACGTGGAGCACGTGGGGCAGCATCACGATTGAAAGAACGTTCGCGACGCTCACCGCCATTACCATTGCCTTCACGGCGTTCACCACCGCCGAAAGAGCGACGTGGAGCTGCGCCATCACGACGCTCGCCACCCGCGCCAGCAGGACGGCCACCGCCACGACGTTCTGGCTGTGCGACTGCATCACCCAGCAATTGCATATTCATTGGTTTGTTCAGAATACGCGTGCGGGTAAAGTGTGATAACAGGTCGCCCGGCATACCTTTCGGCAGTTCGATCGTTGAGTGAGACCCGAACAGCTTGATGTTACCAATGTAGCGGCTGCTGATATCCCCTTCGTTGGCGATAGCACCAACAATGTGGCGAACTTCAACACCGTCATCGCGACCCACTTCGATACGATACAGTTCCATCTCACCCGACTCACGACGCTCACGACGCTGTGGACGGTCACCGTCACGGCTTTCGCGAGAATCACGCGGATCGCGGCGACGATCGCCACGTGAATCACTACGAGACTCATCACGATCGCGGAATTCGCGGCGAGGGCGGAATGCTGGATCCGGTGGCAGAATCAGAGGACGTTCGCCCTGTGCCATTTTCAACAGCGCGGCAGCCAGAGTTTCGATATCCAGCTCTTCCTGCGGTTGCAGCTTCGTCAACAGCGCGCGGTACATGTCCAGATCGCTGCTTTCCAGTTGCTGCTGTACTTTAGCGGCAAACTTAGCCAAGCGACGTTGTCCCAGTAATTCCGCATTTGGCAATTCCACTTCAGGAATTGTCAGCTTCATTGTACGTTCAACGTTGCGCAACAGGCGACGCTCGCGGTTTTCTACAAACAGCAGTGCACGACCTGCACGACCAGCACGACCGGTACGGCCAATACGGTGGACGTAAGACTCGGCATCCATCGGGATATCGTAGTTCACTACCAGACTGATACGCTCAACGTCCAGACCACGTGCCGCAACGTCGGTCGCAATCAGGATATCCAGACGACCATCTTTCAGACGCTCCAGCGTTTGCTCACGCAGTGCCTGATTCATGTCACCGTTCAGCGCTGCACTATTGTAACCACTGCGTTCCAGCGCTTCAGCCACTTCCAGCGTTGCGTTCTTGGTACGAACGAAAATAATCGCCGCATCAAAATCTTCTGCTTCCAGGAAACGTACCAACGCTTCATTTTTACGCATACCCTGCACCGTCCAGTAGCTCTGGCTGATGTCTGGACGCGTAGTCACGCTTGATTGGATACGAACTTCCTGTGGATCTTTCATGAAACGGCGCGTAATACGGCGAATCGCTTCCGGCATGGTTGCAGAGAACAGCGCAGTCTGATGCGTAGCAGGGATCTGAGCCATGATGTTTTCAACATCTTCGATGAAGCCCATACGCAGCATTTCATCTGCTTCGTCCAGTACCAAACCACTCAGGTTGGACAGATCCAGCGTACCGCGTTTCAGGTGATCCAGCAGACGACCAGGAGTACCAACAACGATCTGTGCCCCACCACGCAAAGCGCGCAGTTGAACGTCATAACGCTGGCCGCCGTACAGGGCAACAACGTTAACGCCGTGCATATGTTTAGCAAAATCATTACAGGCTTCAGCAACCTGAACGGCCAGCTCACGGGTTGGAGCCAACACCAGCATCTGCGGTGCTTTTAACTCAGGTTTTAAATTATTGAGTAATGGCAGAGCAAAAGCCGCAGTTTTACCACTGCCGGTCTGTGCCATACCTAGCACATCACGACCGTTCAGCAGGTGAGGAATACATTCAGCCTGAATCGGCGATGGTTTTTCATAGCCCAGATCGGTCAGGGCATTAATAATAGGAGCAGACAGCCCCAAATCAGAAAAAGAAATAAGTAAATCAGTCATGTACACGTGCCTCATTAAATATGGCGGCCAGTCTACATAACTCGTCGTGAAAATTTTCAGTCATTTTCATTGAAAAGTGTGAACCGGCTCAAATTGGATTAAAAAGCGAACAAAAAAGCCCTCACCCGTGAAGGTGATAACCGAAGTTTTTCAGGCTGATTACGTGTTCGTCAGCTATTGCTGGTCCGATCCTGATAGGTCGTCTTGCTCTTGGCCTAATAGCGCCAATTCCAACAATGCATAGCGGTGCTCAACAAAGTTATGGACATTGTTGGCAACCGTCAGCTTGAACAGCGCCAAGGCGGTGTTCTTGTCCCCCAGACTTAGGTAGTGCTTACCTAAATAGAAGTCAGTTTCACTGAGATGCTCAGCGAGCGAAGTGTTATTCGTAGCTTCTTCCTGTAACCGCTGCATCAGTGTTTTTTCACTGATACTACCCAGGTAGAATTCGACAATATTCCATCCCCAAGGCCCTTTCTTTACGTCGTCATAGCGTTTCTTCAACGCAATCTTGGCCGCCTCTGGATTGATTTCTCGCTCCACAAGATACAGCCACAACGAACGGAAAGGATCATTCGGATCGTCTCGATAAAACGCCAGCAGATCATCCTGCGCTAACAGATAGCGACCGCCATAATACAAAGCGATGCCACGGTTTAAACGCGCGTAATTGTAAGTTGGATCAAGCTCTAGTACAGAATCAAACGCTTCATAGGCAGCATCAAAATTGCCTGCCTGCGTTAAATAGATACCCAAGTAGTTAAAAACTTCTGGAATATCAGGGCGGATCGTCAGCGCTTGTGAAAAATCATTCCGCGCCAATGCCCGTAACCCGAGACTATCATACAGCACTCCGCGCTCATATAATAGCTGTGCTCGCTCATCATCGGTTAATGCCCGGCTTGCAAGGATTTGTTCCATGCGTGCCAGGATCACTTCCTGCTGCAAAGTCGGCTGTAACGGAATCGCCAATACTGCGTCTTTACGCCAATCCGTGTTGCTGCATCCTACCAGCATGAGTGCTGTTGCAACATAACACCAGCGCAAGAAAGGCTTCATTTCCCACTCCCGAAGACAAACATTGGATGAACATCCTGTCCCGGACCGCTCAACGCAAGGACATCCATACCCTTACGATATACACGGCACCTTGCCATAATCAGGCAAGGTGCCATAAGACCGTTTTCTAACAGTCGTTATTCCTCAGAAGACGGAGCTGCCGCTTCCTGAGTTTGCACATTGGCTTCTTTGATACTTAAGCGCACGCGGCCCTGACGATCAACTTCCAGAACCTTGACCGGCACTTCCTGACCCATCTGCAGATAGTCAGTTACTTTCTCTACGCGCTTGTCAGCGATCTGAGAAATATGCACCAGGCCTTCTTTGCCGCCGCCAATAGCGACGAAAGCACCAAAATCAACGATGCGGGTCACTTTACCCTGATACACGCGGCCGACTTCGATTTCGGCAGTGATCTCTTCAATACGACGAATTGCATGTTTCGCTTTTTCGCCGTCGGTTGAAGCGATCTTCACAGTACCATCGTCTTCAATTTCAATAGTCGTGCCCGTCTCTTCAGTCAGCGCACGGATCACAGAACCACCTTTACCGATCACGTCTTTGATCTTATCGGTACTGATTTTGATGGTGTGAATACGCGGTGCAAATTCGGAGATATCGCCACGCGGTGTGCTGATTGCCAGCTCCATCACACCCAGAATGTGCAAACGCGCACCTTTGGCTTGATTCAAAGCAACCTGCATGATCTCACGGGTAATCCCTTCGATCTTGATATCCATTTGCAGCGCGGTGATACCTTCACGGCTACCAGCAACTTTAAAGTCCATATCACCCAGGTGGTCTTCGTCACCCAGAATGTCGGACAGAACAACAAAGTTGTCGCCTTCTTTCACCAGACCCATCGCGATACCCGCAACGGCTGATTTGATCGGTACACCTGCATCCATCAGTGCCAGAGAAGCACCGCAGACAGACGCCATGGAAGAAGAACCATTGGACTCCGTGATTTCAGAGACCACACGCACGGTGTACGGGAATTCGTTTGCCTTCGGCATAACTGCCAGTACGCCGCGCTTAGCCAGACGACCGTGACCAATTTCACGACGTTTAGGCGAACCGACCATACCGGTTTCACCGACAGAGTACGGAGGGAAGTTGTAGTGCAGCAGGAAGCGATCGGTACGTTCACCGGTCAGTTCGTCAATATTCTGCGCATCACGCTCAGTCCCCAACGTTGCAGTGACCAACGCCTGCGTTTCGCCACGGGTGAACAGTGCAGAACCGTGGGTGCGCGGCAGTACGCCAGTACGCACATCCAGACCGCGAATCATATCTTTTTCACGGCCATCGATACGCGGTTCGCCAGCCAGTACGCGGCTACGCACGACGTTTTTCTCAACGTTACCCAGGATTTCCTGGATATCACCCGCATTCAGCGTTTCGTCTTCGGCTTGCAGCGCAGCAACAACATCAGATTTGATGACGTTAACTTGTGCATAACGCTCCTGTTTTTCAGTGATGCGGTAAGCGTCACCCAGACGTGCTTCAGACAAAGCCTGTACACGCTGCTCTAAAGAAACGTTAACTTCTGGCGCATGCCATTCCCACTTCGGTTTGCCTGCTTCAGCAACCAGTGAGTTGATGTTCTGGATAACGATCTGCTGTTGCTCGTGACCAAACACTACCGCACCCAGCATCTGATCTTCACTCAGCACTTCAGCTTCGGATTCCACCATCAGAACCGCGCCTTCTGTACCTGCAACCACCAGATCCAGACGGCTTTCTTTCAGCTCATCCATCGTTGGGTTCAGGACATATTGGTCATTCAGGTAACCGACACGTGCAACACCGATAGGGCCGTTGAATGGAATACCAGACAGGCTCAGCGCCGCAGAGGCACCAATCATGGCAACGATGTCAGGGTTAACCTGTGGGTTAACGGAAACGACGGTCGCAATCACCTGAACTTCATTCAGGAAACCTTCTGGGAACAGCGGGCGAATTGGGCGGTCAATCAGACGAGAGGTCAGCGTTTCACCTTCGCTTGGACGACCTTCACGGCGGAAAAAACCACCAGGGAAACGCCCAGCAGCGTAGGTACGCTCCTGATAGTTAACCGTCAACGGGAAGAAACTTTGTCCGGGTTTAGCGCTTTTAGCGCCGACAACGGTAACGAATACCGCTGTATCATCCATGCTTACCATCACAGCGGCGGTAGCCTGGCGTGCCATCATACCGGTCTCTAACGTGACGGTATGCTGACCATATTGAAACTTACGAACGATCGGATTCAGCAAAATAATATCCTTAGCTGGGGCACGTTACACGTATTCAAGATAAACGCACCAGTGAACTCCCGACCTTTACACTACATTCTCACGACTAATGACAACCCTTATCTTGCTTATGCAGATAAAGCCTCTCATTAGCCGCGCGAACCTCTGTAATGCAAGATCCTATTAACAACAATACATTACTCTGTTTTGCTGATGCTTCCTAGAAGAAAGGGGCCAAAAGAGGCCCCTTCCCACTGAAACTCAGAAGACTTAGCGACGCAGACCCAGACGTGCAATCAGGCTGGTGTAACGTGCTACATCTTTACGCTTCAGGTAGTCCAGCAGCTTACGACGCTGAGAAACCATACGCAGCAGACCACGACGGCTGTGGTGATCTTTTTTGTGCTCAGAAAAGTGGCCTTGCAGATGGTTGATCTGCGCAGTCAGCAAAGCAACCTGAACTTCAGTAGAACCACTATCGTTAGTGCCACGACCGAAGTCTGCTACGATTTTAGCTTTAGCTTCAACACTTAGAGACATTGTAATACTCCAACATTATAGATAAAAAAACAGGCGCCGATCTCTAATTCAGCCACCCAATAGTCAAGCCGCGCTATTCTACCCTCAGCGTACTGCGATAGCAAGGCAGCAACAGGCGGGTTTACACCGGAAACTCAACGACCAAACGCCGTGGCGCAACGCGACCCTCGTCGTCAATTTCACCCATTCCGATAAATTTGTGCGCGTCGCCCTCGGTGATTCTCACCATGCCGTTCAACGGCGCATTCGCTGCCTGAACGGCTTGCCCCAGCTTCAAATAGCCTGCAACAACGGGCGGCAAATTCACTTCAGGGAAATCAATAACCGGGCTTTCCATCGGCATCAGTAGCGGGTCAAGGGTCAGAGAAAGTGCATGTTCTTGCGTCTGAGCCTGCTCGACCAACGCCGATAGCTGCTCCAGCGTCACCATTCTTTCAGTAGGGTACTTGGCAACCTGCAAGCGACGCAGGTAAATCACATGCGCGCCACATCCCAGCTTTTCACCTAGATCGTCAATAATGGTGCGAATGTACGTCCCTTTCGAGCAGTGAATCTCTAGCTCCAGCTCATCGCCTTCCCAGCGAATAAACTGAAGTTCATAAACGGTGATTTCACGTGCTTCACGCGGAACCGTCAGCCCCTGACGTGCGTACTCATACAGCTTGCGCCCCTGATATTTCAGCGCCGAGTACATGGATGGCACTTGCTGCGTGGTGCCGCGAAAGCTCTCCAACGCCTGCTCCAGATCCGTAGCAGAAAAACCAATCGCACGTTCTTCAATCACGTTGCCATCGGCATCAGAGGTATCGGTACGTTGCCCAAGGCGAGCAATGACACGGTAGCGTTTATCAGAATCCAGCAAATATTGGGAAAACTTTGTCGCTTCCCCAAGACAAATCGGCAGCATACCGGTTGCTAATGGATCCAACGCCCCCGTATGGCCCGCTCTGTTAGCGTTAAAAATCCGTTTTACTTTCTGCAAAACATCATTAGACGACACGCCTTGCGGCTTATCTAATAACAATACGCCGTGTACATCACGGCCACGGCGACGAGGACGACTCATTAATCCTCCTGATCTTCGCCCGTAACAGAACGTCGTTCCGTATCATTTCTGACCACATTAGTCACCAGATTGGACATTCTCATCCCTTCAACCAATGAGTTGTCATAGGAGAAGGTTAATTCTGGAACAACACGCAAGCGCATTGCCTTGCCAATCATCATACGGATAAAGCCAGACGCATCTTGCAGTGCTTTCACCGCGATTTTAACTTGCTCTGGCTCGTTATCATTCAGGAAGGTCACAAAAACCTTGGCATAGGCCAGATCGCGAGAAACTTCCACTCCGGATACGGTCGCCATGCCAATGCGCGGATCTTTCACTTCACGTTGAATGATAATGGCGATTTCTTTTTGCATTTCCTGCGCAACGCGCTGGGTGCGGCTGAATTCTTTTGCCATGATAAATCCTCCAGTAAAAATCGGGGGGCACTAGGCCCCCCCTTACAAATCACTTACGTCGTCGCTGAAAACGGATTACGCGATCGTACGTTTGATCTCAATCGTTTCAAAGACTTCGATCATATCGCCAGGGCGAACGTCGTTGTAGTTCTTCACGCCGATACCACATTCCATGCCGTTACGGACTTCGTTAACGTCATCTTTGAAGCGGCGCAGAGATTCCAGCTCGCCTTCGTAGATCACCACGTTGTCACGCAATACACGGATCTTGTTGTGACGCTTAACGATACCTTCCGTCACCATACAGCCAGCAATAGCGCCAAATTTCGGTGATTTAAAGACGTCACGCACTTCGGCCAAGCCGATGATCTCTTGCTTATATTCCGGCGCCAGCATACCGCTCATCGCCTGTTTCACTTCGTCGATCAAATCATAGATGACGGAGTAATAACGTAGATCCAAGCTTTCCGCTTCAACGACACGGCGTGCTGATGCATCGGCACGAACGTTAAAGCCAAGGATAATCGCATTCGATGCGGCTGCCAGCGTAGCGTCAGTTTCCGTGATACCGCCCACACCGGAACCGACGATCTTCACTTTCACTTCATCAGTAGACAGTTTCTGCAGTGAATCGGAAATCGCTTCACAAGAACCCTGTACGTCAGATTTCAGAACGATGTTCAGTTCAGAAACTTCACCTTCTGTCATGTTGGCAAACATGTTTTCCAGTTTAGATTTCTGCTGACGAGCCAGTTTAACTTCACGGAATTTACCCTGACGATACAAGGCAACTTCACGCGCTTTCTTCTCGTCACGAACCACCGTAGCTTCATCACCTGCGGCAGGCACACCAGACATACCGAGAATTTCTACCGGAATAGAAGGACCTGCGAACGTAATTTCACGGCCTAACTCATCACGCATCGCACGAACACGGCCATATTCAAAGCCGCACAGAACGATGTCGCCTTTATTCAGCGTACCTTCACGTACCAGTACGGTTGCAACCGGGCCACGACCTTTATCCAGGAAGGATTCGATCACTACGCCGTTTGCCATGCCGCTGCGAACCGCTTTTAGCTCCAGAACTTCGGCTTGCAACAGAATCGCATCCAGCAGTTCATCGATACCCGTACCGGCTTTAGCAGACACGTGGACAAACTGAGATTCACCGCCCCACTCTTCCGGCATGATACCGTACTGAGACAGTTCGGTTTTCACACGGTCCGGATCGGCGTCTGGCTTATCGATTTTGTTTACTGCGACAACAACCGGAACCTGAGCCGCTTTCGCATGCTGGATAGCTTCAATTGTCTGAGGCATCACGCCATCGTCCGCCGCCACAACCAGTACCACGATATCCGTAGCCTGAGCACCACGAGCACGCATTGCGGTAAACGCGGCGTGTCCCGGTGTATCCAGGAACGTAATCATACCGTTGTCAGTTTCAACGTGGTAAGCACCGATGTGCTGGGTAATACCACCCGCCTCACCTGCTGCTACCTTGGTTGAACGGATATAGTCAAGCAGAGAGGTTTTACCGTGGTCAACGTGGCCCATGATGGTCACGACCGGCGCACGAGATTCCGCTGCGACACCCATATCACGGTCGCTCATTACTGCTTCTTCCAGTTCGTTCTCACGACGCAGGATGACCTTATGGCCCATCTCTTCCGCGACGAGTTGTGCAGTTTCCTGATCGATGACCTGGTTGATGGTTGCCATCGCACCCAGCTTCATCATCGTTTTGATGACCTGAGAGCCTTTAACTGCCATTTTGTTAGCCAGTTCAGCAACGGTAACGGTTTCACCGATCACAACATCACGGTTCACCGCCTGAGCAGGTTTATTGAAGCTCTGTTGCAGTGAACTTGGCTTACGCTTGCCTTTACCGCCACGGGTAACGGCACGCGCTTCTTCACGGTCAGCTTTGGACTCAGACTGGCGATTGCCTTTCTTCTGCTTGGTGACTTTAGCGGCGCGGGTACGGGTACGGCGTTCACCCTCAACCTGACGGTCGTTTTCATCTTCTGCTTCACGGGCATGATGAGACGTTGTCACGTGATAATCGGCAGATTCTTCAGGTTTAGTCGCACTTTCCGCTTCCCAGCGTCCGGCGTTTTCTTCAGCCATACGGCGAGCTTCTTCAGCAATACGACGCGCTTCTTCTTCAACTTTAAGACGCGCAGTTTCTTCTGCTTTACGTTTAAGTTCGGCAGCTTCCGCTTCACGTTTCGCTTTCTCAGACTGAGCTGGCTTGGTCATATTTTCGTTTTGTTGGTTCGTCACTTTTTCTTTTTCCGCTACATCACGCTTAGCTTTTTCAGCGGCTTCACGTTTGGCTTGCTCGTCGGCAGCACGCTTCGCTTTCTCAGCAGTTTCGCGCAGATCGGCCTCGCGTTTAGCCTGCTCTTCAGCGGCACGTTGTGCCTGTTCTTCCGCTTCACGCCGTGCCTGCTCTTCCTCTTCAGCCCGTTGGGCATCAATCGGATCGCGTTTTACATAAGTGCGTGTCTTGCGGACTTCGATCTGCACCGACTTACTTTTACCACCGGTGCTAGGGACATTTAACGTGCTACGTGTTTTGCGCTGCAGCGTTAATTTACTCGGCGCATTACCGCGATCGCGGTTCAGATGCGCTAATAACGTTTCTTTTTCATGCTGGGTCACAGAGTCCGATTCAGACTTGGTCATTCCCGCATCAGCAAACTGCTGTACCAGGCGGTCCACCGGAGTTTGAATCTCTGCGGCCAGCGATTTTACGGTTACATCTGTCATGCTGTTCCTTTCCTGCTACAGTTCGTTATTCGTTGTCGTCGCCAAACCAACAGATATTACGTGCGGCCATAATCAATTCGCCCGCTTGCTCATCATTGAGCTCTTCAATATCTGTCAGGTCGTCAACGCCCTGTTCAGCAAGATCTTCCAGCGTACAAACACCGATCGCAGCAAGCTTGAACGCCAACTCGCGCGACAGCCCAGGCAAGCTAAGCAAGTCTTCAGCAGGTTGACCGTCACCAAGGCTTTCTTCATGCGCCAGTGCCAGCGTTGTTAATGCAGCTTTAGCACGCTCACGCAATGCTTCAACGGTTTCTTCATCGAAGCCTTCGATAGCCAACAGTTCCTTGATTGGTACGTAGGCCAATTCTTCAAGTGAGGAGAAACCTTCTTCAACCAGCACAGTGGCAAATTCTTCATCAATATCAAGGTGCTTGGTAAAGACGTCGATTGCAGCATGTGCTTCGGCCTGATGCTTGGCTTGAAGATCTTCCACTGTCATCACGTTCAGTTCCCAACGATCGTCAGAACGATGCTGTTTCAACAGTTGGGAAGCCAGACGGACGTTCTGCCCGTTGCGACCAATCGCCTGAGCCAGATTACTCGACTCAACGGCGATATCCATCGTGCAGGTATCTTCATCAACGACGATCGATACCACATCGGCAGGTGCCATGGCATTGATCACAAACTGTGCAGGATTGTCATCCCACAGAATGATATCAATACGCTCGCCGCCCAGTTCACTGGAGACGGCCTGTACACGTGCACCACGCATACCAACACAAGCACCAACAGGATCGATACGCTTGTCATTCGTCTTCACTGCAATTTTCGCACGTGAACCCGGATCGCGGGCCGCTGCCTTAATTTCGATAATTTCTTCACCGATTTCTGGCACTTCAATGCGGAAGAGTTCAACCAGCATTTCCGGACGGGAACGGCTGACAAACAGTTGAGCACCGCGAGCTTCTGGACGAACAGAGTACAGCACGCCACGAATACGGTCGCCAGGGCGGAAATTTTCACGAGGCAGCATGTCTTCACGGCCAATGACGGCTTCTGCACCGGTGTTGGAACCATCAATCGGTCTGACTTCAAGTGAAATATTATCACGGTTCACCTTCTTCACGACACCGGTGATAATTTCGCCTTCTTGCTCACGGAACTGATCGACAACCATCGCACGTTCAGCTTCACGAACTTTCTGTACGATAACCTGTTTTGCCGTTTGCGTAGTAATACGGTCAAAGGTTACGGATTCGATTTGATCTTCAACATAACCGCCAACATCAAGAGAAGGATCTTCAAACTGCGCGGCATCAAGCGTAATTTCACGAGTTGGCAGAGTGACTTCATTCACCACCAACCAACGACGAAAGGTATCAAAATCGCCGGTTTTACGATCGATACTGACGCGAACATCAATTTCCTGCTCGTATTTTTTCTTGGTTGCTGTCGCCAGTGCGGTTTCCAACGCCTCAAAAATCTTCTCGCGCGGAAGGGATTTCTCATTGGAAACTGCTTCAACAACAGCCAGAATCTCTTTGTTCATCCTAGTTGCCTCATCCAAACTTTAAAAGTGGGGTACAAGATTCGCTTTCTGAATGTTGCTCAGCGCGAATACTTCATCTTTGCCTTCCACTGTTATGGTGATCATTTCGCCGTCAACAGCGTTGATCACACCCAACCATTTACGGCGATTCTGGACTGCCATACGCAGCACCACTGTCACCTCTTCACCGATGAAATGCAGATAGTGTTCTGCTGTGAATAAGGGACGTTCGAGCCCTGGAGACGAAACTTCCAGGTTATAAGCGACAGTGATTGGGTCTTCTACGTCCAATACCGCACTGACCTGGTGGCTGACATCAGCACAATCATCAACAGTGATCCCATCTTCACTATCAATATAGATACGCAGCGTCGATTGGCGGCTACGGATGAACTCAATCCCAACTAATTCGTAGCCTAATGCGGCCACGGGCGCTGAAATCATCTCTGTTAATTTTTGCTCTAATGTGGACAAGTCCACCCCCAAGACATAAAAAAAGGGCCTAATAGCCCAGTTGTTTGTTGCCAAATAACAAAAAACCCCGAAAAATCGGGGCTTTATGCAACTGGACCCTAATACCGCGAACCAACGCGGCATAACTTCGGTAAAGGATTTTTTCAAAAATCACTGCAAAAAGAGATAGAAATTGAGTGAAGAACGTATTTGAAAAAACACTTTACTGGAAGTAAGTGGTTGCGGGGGCCGGATTTGAACCGACGACCTTCGGGTTATGAGCCCGACGAGCTACCAAGCTGCTCCACCCCGCGTCCGAAAACGTGGCAAATACTACGCTGACAACCGCAAAAATGCAAGTCATCCATAGGACTGGTTCGAAGGCGATGTTTATACGTGGAATAGGCCCATTTGTCAATAACAACCGCTCGTTTGGAGCGTCAATCACAGCACCAGGGATTCCAAACCGATCGTGTTCCGTCACCCTAGTCGTAAAGTAGGCAAACTGTCGCAGAAAGGATCAGATGCCAAGGAGGTGCGGAAGAGATGGCATTGTAGGAATGTTTAAATAAAATAATAACTAAATGAAATTTATCTTCATTCTTTTTCTAACAATAACATCAATCACAATAATCACAATAATCACAATAATCACGCCAACATCAATATTTCTTATACAGCACTTCAAAAAATCACACTCTCAAATTTATTTATTACAATTTAACAAAAAACACTGCCACACCTATAAGAAACCCATTTTATAATAAAAAAATTAGCACGCCGCATCCCCCCCCAAAAAAAAATAAACCATAAATGAAAAATGGATTCCATTCCCTGTGTTGCAAAAACTCAACAACAAATTAAATTACACAATAATTTCATTTAGTTAAAGCAAAATAACTTCAGATTAAATTATTATACTATCGACATAAAATATTATTAACCATAATTATTTAAGTAAAAACAAAACACATGAGATAAATTAGAAATCAATTATCATTAATAAATATTTAGCGCAATGAATTGTAAAACTCATGAAAAGTAACGCATAATTCTACATCATAAAAATTTATATATTCACACCATCCAATAAATATTACAGAATAGTTATATTATTTCCTCAAAGTTTTTTATATTTATTTCGTGATGGAAAGGATAGCAACCTAGCAGATTTACTCGATTTGAACGACAGGAGCAGATACCTACGGTCATCGTTCAGAGAAGCAATAACGTTGACCTCCCGAGTGTTGGGCCAACGTGCGAGGCTATCCCTCACGTCACATTTTACACTCCACACCTGAGTGCAGACGCTTTGATGACTCACTCGCTGCATCAGAGGCACCAAGCCTTACCTCAATGACAATAGACTAAGTTCGACTGACATGCGTAACCAGCCACAGTAGTACCCTAACGAACTAAAAGCATAGATAAATCTATCTCATCCGGTGCTCCACCGACTGCTGGATACCATGAAAAAAGGACAGTATAAGATAGTGAAGTATATTATTGAGAGAATAGAAAACGCGCCTCAAGCCTTTATCGACTGATTAGACAGCAAACACATTGGCAAGTAACTGGTGCACCTGTAAGGCTAATGCGATAAATTAGAGACAAAAAAATAGACGCTTATTAGCGTCTATTTTTTATGTTGGTACCGAGGACGGGACTTGAACCCGTAAGCCCAATCGGGCACTACCACCTCAAGGTAGCGTGTCTACCAATTCCACCACCACGGCATCACAATTACTGCTTTAATACGCTTACTTCGGAATGTCACTCGCCGGCGCTGAAGGCGTAACAGGCGCTGTTGTCTGTTCCGCTTTTTCTGGCTGGCTCAGGTTATCCCATGTACCGCCTCTCTTCTGCAGCGAACTTAAGTTCCCCAGAATGAGACTGATAATGAAGAACAGGGTCGCCAGTATCGCCGTCATGCGGGTCATGAAATTACCAGAGCCGCTCGAACCGAACAAAGTGGCAGAAGCACCTGCTCCGAACGAGGCTCCCATATCAGCACCTTTACCCTGCTGAAGCATGATCAAGGCAACCAGCCCGATCGATACTAACAGGAAAATCACTAATAGAACTTCGTACATAGTCGTACCCGTTAACCGTTTTCCCCATGATTCATGGAGATGCTATATTCTGGCGGTAAACCGCGTGTCATTCCGCTAAGCTGGATGTAGAGCACATCCCTTATCAAGCGGGTCTGAATACTAACCAAAGGATGTAGAGTACGCAAGGGTAATTTGGTCGCCACGAGTTGATTGCAGAAAAAAACAGCGGCTTTCGACACCAAATGCATATCAAAAGCCTTATCTACCTGATTGATGAATCAAAAAAGCGTTCAGCCGACAGCTTTCACGGCATCTGCAATACGATTCGCCAACGCAATCACCGTCTCTTCGTGTTCGCCCTCAACCATGACTCGAATAAGTGGCTCAGTACCAGATTTTCGCAACAATACTCGCCCACGTCCGGCTAATTCTTTTTCCACATCCTGCGTAATCTGCTGCACATTGTTGTCTTCCAGCGGATCGTTTTCACCCGTAAACCGTACATTGACCAGGATCTGCGGAAATAACTTCATACCACTGCATAGATCATGCAGGCTCATATGGTTTTTCACTATCGCGGTAAGTACTTGCAAACCAGCAATCACACCGTCTCCCGTCGTGGTTTTATCCAATAGAATTACATGACCGGAATTTTCCGCACCAATGCGCCACCCTTTTGCCTGCAGCATTTCTAGCACATAGCGGTCCCCCACCTTAGCACGAGCAAACGGGATACCCAGTTGCTTTAACGCAACCTCAAGCCCCATGTTGCTCATCAGGGTACCTACTGCGCCGCCGCGTAGTTGCCCTTGGCGTAGACCTTCACGGGCGATGATATACAGAATCTGATCGCCATCGACCTTATTGCCCAAATGGTCGACCATAATGAGCCGATCGCCATCGCCGTCAAATGCCAGCCCAACATCCGCTTTCTCAGCCAGCACACGTGCCTGTAGCTGCCTAACGTCCGTCGCTCCGCATTCTTCATTGATATTCATCCCATCCGGTTCACAGCCAATCGCGATGACTTTAGCCCCAAGCTCACGCAATACGCTTGGGGCGATATGATAGGTAGCACCATTGGCGCAATCGACAACAATCTTTAAGCCATTGAGGCTCAGTTCACTCGGGAAAGTTCCCTTACAAAATTCGATGTAGCGTCCAGCAGCATCAACAATACGGCTGGCTTTGCCTAACTCTGCGGACTCAACACACGTCAGTGGCTTTTCCAGTTCAGCTTCTATCGCTTCCTCTACTTCATCCGGCAATTTGGTGCCATCAATCGAGAAAAATTTAATACCGTTATCGTAATAAGGGTTATGAGAAGCAGAAATAACGATACCGGCTTCAGCTCGGAATGTTCGGGTAAGATAAGCAACAGCAGGCGTAGGCATCGGGCCGGTAAAAGAAGCCGATAATCCCGCTGCTGCGAGCCCGGCTTCTAGCGCGGATTCCAGCATATAGCCAGAAATGCGGGTATCTTTGCCGATAATAATTTTACGCGAACCATGTCGTGCAAGTACTTTCCCAGCAGCCCAGCCCAGTTTAAGTACAAAATCAGGTGTAATCGGCGTATCACCAACCTTGCCACGTATACCATCGGTACCAAAATATTTGCGGTTACTCATCTTGTTTTTATTCCTTCGCAGAAAGGGTAGCCTCAACAATGCGCATAGCATCAGCCGTTTCTTTAACATCGTGAACGCGAATAATCTGTGCTCCTTGCATCGCCGCTATAACTGCACAAGCGACGCTGCCATGAACACGCTGCGCAGGCGGCACATTAAGGAGTTGTCCAATCATGGATTTCCTCGACATACCAACCAAGAGAGGCAGTTCAAAGCGATGCAACTCGCTCAAACGAGCCAGAAGCGCATAATTATGAGCAAGATTCTTACCGAATCCAAACCCAGGATCCAGCAATAGCTTACTTTTCGGAATATTGGCGTTCACACAGCGTTCTATCTGTTGTTGCAAGAAATTTCCGATATCCTGCAGCAGGTCATCATAATGCGGCTTGTGCTGCATGGTTCTCGGCATACCCTGCATATGCATCAGGCACACCGGTAAACCTGTTGCCGCCGCTGCCTCCAGAGCACCCGGCTCTTGCAAAGCACGAATATCATTAATCAGGTGTGCGCCCGCCAACGCTGACGCTGTCATTACTTCCGGCTTTGAGGTATCGACTGAGATCCATACGTCAAAGCGTTTAGCAATGGCTTCAACCACAGGCACGACACGTTCCAGTTCTTCTTCCGTACTGACCTCAGCCGCCCCGGGACGCGTTGACTCACCGCCAATATCGATCAGAGTCGCGCCAGCGGTCATCATGTTCTGGACATGAAGTAGTGCCGCATCAAGCTTATTGTGTTTGCCACCATCGGAAAAAGAATCCGGCGTGACGTTAAGAATACCCATGACGTGTGGGCAGGAAAGATCCAGCGTTGAATCTCTGGCGACCAGTTGCATGATTTACCTCCGCATTCTGGTGTAGTTAGCGTGAAATGTGATTCAAGAGCATTCCCAGTAAAAAACCCCAGCCTGGGCTGGGGTTTCGTAATGTTACAAATGCCTATCACGGACGAATTATTTGTCGTCCACTTGCTCAGACATTGTGTTACCAGAATTGCTACCTGGATTAGGCGTCTGCGGCTCATCCACTGGCGTAGGCGCTTTAGGTGCACCGCCGTTACCCGTGTTATTACCTGAACCTGATTCTTCCCAACCAGCAGGCGGACGAACTTCGCGGCGAGCCATTAAATCACTGATCTGCGGCGAATCAATCGTCTCATACTTCATCAACGCATCTTTCATGGCATGGAGGATATCCATATTTTCCATTAACATGCGGCGAGCGCGTTCGTAGTTCGTATCAACCAAACGCCTAACTTCCTGATCGATGATACGTGCAGTGTCATCGGACATATGCTTAGCTTTTGCTACAGAACGGCCGAGAAACACCTCTCCTTCCTCTTCCGCATAAAGCAGAGGGCCGAGTTTTTCAGAGAAGCCCCATTGCGTCACCATGTTGCGTGCAACGCTGGTCGCCATTTTGATATCTTGCGATGCGCCTGTAGAAACGTAGTCAGAACCATAGATAATTTCTTCCGCCAGGCGTCCACCGTAGGCCACCGAAATGCGGCTTTCGAGCTTTTGGCGGCTTGCGCTGATTTCATCGCCTACCGGCAAGAAGAAAGCGACGCCCAACGCGCGGCCACGTGGGATGATCGTGACTTTATGCACCGGATCATACCCAGGAACGAGCGACCCAACGATAGCGTGCCCTGCTTCATGATACGCCGTCGATTCTTTCTGCGCTTCGGTCATCACCATGGAACGGCGCTCAGCACCCATCATGATTTTGTCTTTAGCTTTCTCAAACTCGACCATCGAAACAACACGTTTGTTGCCACGAGCGGCGAACAATGCAGCTTCGTTAACCAGGTTAGCCAAATCCGCACCGGAGAAACCAGGTGTACCACGCGCGATAACTGACGCATCGATATCTGGAGACAACGGTACGCGACGCATATGAACTTTCAAAATTTGTTCACGACCGCGAACATCCGGCAGGCCAACCACAACCTGACGGTCAAAACGACCTGGACGCAGCAAAGCAGGGTCAAGAACATCGGGACGGTTAGTCGCCGCAATAACAATAATACCTTCGTTGCCTTCAAAGCCGTCCATCTCAACCAGCATTTGGTTCAGCGTTTGTTCACGTTCATCGTGACCACCACCTAAACCAGCGCCACGCTGACGGCCAACGGCGTCGATTTCATCGATAAAGATGATACAAGGTGCGGCTTTCTTCGCCTGTTCGAACATGTCACGAACACGAGAAGCACCAACCCCGACAAACATTTCAACGAAGTCAGAACCAGAAATCGTAAAGAAAGGCACTTTCGCTTCGCCGGCAATGGCTTTAGCCAGCAGCGTTTTACCCGTTCCCGGCGGGCCGACCATCAGAATACCTTTCGGAATTTTACCGCCCAATTTCTGAAAACGGCTAGGTTCACGCAGGTACTCGACCAGTTCGCTAACCTCTTCCTTCGCTTCGTCGCAACCGGCTACATCAGCAAACGTCGTCTTGATCTGATCTTCAGTCAACATACGCGCTTTGCTCTTGCCGAAGGACATGGCACCTTTACCACCGCCGCCTTGCATTTGACGCATGAAGAAGATCCAAACGCCAATCAGCAACAGCATAGGGAACCAGGAAATAAAAATAGAAGCCAGCAGGCTCTGCTCTTCCGGTGGCTCACCAACGACTTTCACACTCTTCGTTAGCAGGTTATCCAGTAGCTTGGGGTCATTGACTGGAATGTAGGTCGTGTATCTGTTGCTGTCTTTTTTGATAACACTGATCTCACGCCCGTTAATACGTGCTTCACGGACCTGATCCTGATTCACTTCAGTCAAGAAGGTTGAATAATCCACCCTACGGCCATTCGACTCGCTGGGCCCAAAGCTCTGGAAAACAGACATCAGCACAACTGCGATGACTAACCAAAGAATTAGGTTTTTCGCCATGTCACTCAAGGGATTAACCTCATATTACAACTGTGTTAAAAAACAGCGTTAGGGTACTACAGTTTGCGCCCTGTCGCTACAATATACACTTCACGAGACCGGGCACGTGAGGCGTCTGGTTTACGAATTTTTACCTTCGTAAACAGGGAGCGAATTTCCCGCAGGTATTCATCAAAACCTTCTCCCTGAAACACTTTCACCAGGAAACTTCCACCTGGCGCTAATACATCCCGACACATACCAAGCGCTAATTCAACCAGATACATCGACTTCGGAATATCAACGGCTGGTGTACCACTCATGTTAGGGCCATGTCAGACATCACCACCTGAACTTTGCTATCGCCAACCCTTTCGAGCAAGGCTTTGAGGACCAGTTCATCACGAAAGTCCCCTTGCAGGAAATCGACACCAACAATCGGATCCATCGGTAAAATATCACACGCGATAATTCGACCATTTCCACCAATTTGCGTAACCACATATTGTGACCAACCGCCAGGTGCAGCGCCTAAATCCACAACCGTCATACCGGGTTTAAACAGTTTGTCGCCCTGCTGTATTTCGTCAAGTTTAAACCAAGCACGTGATCGCAGCCCTTTTTTCTGGGCCTGCTGCACATATTTATCGCTAAAGTGTTCCTGCAACCAGCGACTGGAGCTTGCAGAACGCTTTTTATTCGCCATCGATTTTCCAACTATTCTCAGTAACACGCTCGTGGTGGGGAGAAACTTCTCACATATTACCAATCAGAACAGTCAAATTGGTTATAATCATGAGATGGCGGTAGAATGACCCGTTTTCAATCCCAACCTAAGTAAAAAAGACAATGAATCTAAGTAATAAACAAAAACAACACCTGAAAGGCTTGGCACACCCGCTAAAACCGGTTGTCATGCTAGGCAATAACGGTCTCACCGAAGGTGTTCTGGCTGAGATCGAACAAGCATTATCGCATCACGAACTGATCAAGATAAAAGTAGCGACAGAAGATCGTGAAACCAAAACCTTGATTGTTGAAGCGATTGTTCGTGAAACAGGTGCCGCTAACGTTCAAGTTATCGGCCATACGCTCGTGCTCTACCGGCCTGCAAAAGAACGTAAAATTGTGTTACCACGATAACACTTTTTATTTCAGGATACTCGGTTTTAACGGAAAGGTGCCATGCCTATCGGTTAGAGAAAAGGCCGCAAGCGGCCTTTTTCTTTTCTTTACAATTTTTGCTGTTTTAATCAACAAAATGGTAAATTTATAGATATTCGACCTTCAGGACTTCGTATTCCACGTCGCCGCCCGGTGTACGAATGACCACCACATCGTCTTGTTCTTTGCCAATCAGACCACGCGCGATCGGGGAGTTAACAGAAATCAGATTTTGCTTAAAATCCGCTTCGTCATCGCCAACAATTCGGTAGGTTTGCTCTTCATCGTTATCCAGATTCATCACCGTCACGGTAGCGCCAAAAATAACACGCCCGTTGTTCGCGGCCATTTTTGTCACGTCAATAACCTGTGCGTTGGACAGTTTGGCTTCAATGTCTTGAATACGCCCTTCACAAAAGCCCTGCTGCTCGCGTGCAGCATGATATTCTGCATTTTCTTTCAGATCGCCGTGCTCACGCGCTTCGGCAATCGCCGCTATAATTTCAGGACGGCGCACTGATTTCAGGTGATCAAGTTCTTCGCGCAATTTTTCAGCACCGCGCAACGTCATCGGAAATTGTTTCATATTATCTATACCTCTAAAAAAGTCTGTAAGACTCAAATAATCGTCATCCTGACGCGCTAAAAATCAAAGGCGACGGAGTCTCTGCAACGTGCCAGCCCTTACTGGACATAAAACAAAAGCGACCAGCCCCGGAACAAAATTTCCAGGCTAGCAGCGGTTTTGCATTTTGATACGTATTTTACCCCAGAGTTCAATGAGGGTCATCGTTTACTTTAGACCTTATTGCGCCGTAGTATGACCACACGTTACCCCGTTCTTAGCTGAGATTATGCGTTTTTCATCGATTGTTACCGGACTTGCCTGCGCTTTTGTTCTGCATGCCAATGCAGCTTCTGTTGAGGATCATCGTCAATATTTACCTGATGGTGCCAATTTGGCGTTATTGGTACAAAAAGTTGGCGCAACAACACCCAGTATGGCCTTCAATAGCCAGCAAATGGCGCTTCCTGCCAGTACACAAAAGGTGATAACCGCATTAGCTGCATTACTACAATTGGGCCCAGACTATCGATTCATCACCACGATGGAAAGCCACGGCCCTGTCTCCAGCGGAATTCTGAACGGTAACCTGATTGTGCGGTTTAGCGGTGATCCAACCCTGAAACGCCAGCAAATACGAAATATGGTGCAGGAATTAAGGAAACGAGGAATACAGGAAATCGCAGGTGATGTGTTGATCGATACTTCTGTGTTTGCCAGTCACGACAAAGCGCCGGGCTGGCCATGGAACGATATGACACAGTGTTTCAGCGCCCCGCCGGGTGCCGCCATTGTCGATCGCAACTGTTTTTCCGTTTCGCTCTACAGCGCACCTAAAGCAGGTGATAACGCATTCATTCGCGTCGCCTCCTATTATCCGGTGCAAATGTTCAGCGAAGTGCGCACGCTGGCTAAAGGATCTTCCGATGCGCAATACTGCGAACTGGATGTGGTCCCCGGAGAATTGAATCGCTTTACGCTCACTGGCTGCCTGACTCAGCGCACCGAACCACTTCCGCTGGCGTTCGCGATTCAAGATGGAGCCAGCTACGCCGGTGCAATCGTTAAAGATGAACTGCAGCAGGCAGATATCCGCATTAAAGGCAGCTTACGCCGACAGACACAACCAAGTGCAGCAGGAAGCGTGCTTGCCCAGACACAATCAGCGCCACTGCATGATCTTCTCACTATCATGCTGAAAAAGTCCGACAACATGATTGCCGATACGGTTTTTCGCACCATTGGGCATGAACGCTTTAGCGTACCAGGAACGTGGCGCGCAGGGGCCGATGCCGTGCGTCAGATTCTTCGTCAGAAGGCAGGTGTAGATTTAGGAAATAGTATTGTTGTTGACGGTTCAGGCCTGTCACGACACAACCTGATTTCGCCGGAAACGATGATGCAGGTATTACAGTACATCGCACAGCACGATAATCAGCTAAATTACATCACGATGCTTCCACTTTCAGGCTATGACGGCACATTGCGTTACCGTGGCGGCCTGCATGAAGCTGGCGTTGATGGCAAGGTTTCGGCTAAAACTGGGGCCTTACAGGGCGTATACAATCTGGCAGGTTTCATTACCACTGCAAGCGGTCAGCGCATGGCATTCGTGCAGTTCCTGTCCGGCTATGCCGTACCACCAGAAGATCAGAGCGCACGTCGCGTCCCTCTGGTGAGATTTGAAAGCCGCCTCTACAAAGACATTTATCAGAGTAACTAAAATAATAACAACGCGGCCTTACCCTGATAGGATAAAGCCGCGATAAGCGAGGATTGACTAGCAGAAGAACGCATTATTTTTGATAGATAATCTCAACGCCTTCATCATCTTCATCGTCCCAGTCATCATCCCACTCTTCTTCGGCTTCTTTTTCTACTTCAGCCAGTTGTTCACGGTGATAATCATCCCACATGAATTCAACTTTTTCCGGCGCACTTTCGGCAATCGCCGCTATTTTCGGATTGGCTTTCAGGAAGCTCATCACATCCCAGCAAAGTGGGGTAACGCCTTCACGGTTTGCCGCAGAAATAAGGTAGTATTTGTCATCCCAACCAAGCGCGGCCGCAATCTCTTTGGCACGTTTTTCAGCTTCAGTCTTGTCGATCAAATCAACCTTGTTGAAAACCAGCCAGCGCGGTTTTTCTGCCAAACCAGCTCCATACTGCTCTAACTCGTTGATAATGATTTTGGCATTTTCAACCGGATCTGACTCATCGATCGGCGCCAGATCAACCAAATGTAGCAGTACGCGGCAACGTTCAAGGTGCTTCAGGAAACGAATCCCCAGCCCGGCACCGTCGGATGCCCCTTCGATCAGCCCAGGAATATCCGCCACAACAAAGCTCTGCTCGCTATCCATACGGACCACGCCCAAGCTCGGTACTAGCGTGGTAAACGGATAATCCGCCACTTTCGGCTTAGCTGCTGATACTGCACGGATAAAGGTCGACTTACCTGCATTAGGCAGGCCAAGCATGCCCACATCAGCCAGCAGCAGCAACTCCAGAGTCAGTTCACGTTCTTCGCCCTTCGTGCCGCTGGTCTTCTGGCGAGGAGCACGGTTGACGGACGATTTAAAACGCGTGTTACCTAAACCGTGCCAGCCGCCTTTCGCCACCATCAGATTCTGCTGATGGCGCGTCATATCACCCAGCACTTCACCAGTACCCTGATCCAGAACACGGGTACCAACAGGGACTTTAATCGTAATGTCTTTACCGCGTTTACCGGTACAGTCGCGACTTTGTCCGTTTTGTCCACGCTCAGCGCGGAAGGATTTTTCAAAACGATAGTCGATCAGCGTGTTCAGGTTTTCGTCAGCCAGCAGATAAACGTCACCGCCATCACCGCCGTCACCGCCGTCTGGGCCACCGTTAGGAATATATTTTTCACGGCGAAAGCTAACACAACCGTTACCGCCATCGCCCGCCACAACAAGAATTGTGGCTTCATCTACAAACTTCATTGATTCTCTCCGCAAAAAACCAATAGAGAATATCTACGTGTTTTAGGCTTGTTATTGGTTCTCTTTGGCGTAACTTTTTGATTTTACGGCAGGTAGTATATTTCTACTCACCATTAAAAAACTGACGCACCAGAACGCATTCCAGCAAAGGAGCAGGATTGTACCTGCCTGCTCCAATAATTTCATCTGTATTAAAAATAAACAGCGCATACAGACTGTCAAAAAATACCAGTGGCCTACCACAATACGCCTTTCTTAATCTATTTTTTCGCCATCAACGATGGCATAGGCTCTTTTTTTCCAGGGAGGAAGCGATGCCCGATAGCGGAAAACATAGCGCCAGCCACCACAACAAAGGCTCCTACATAGCCAACCCAATTCAGTACGGGTACCACAAAGAAAGTCGGCCACCCTAACGCCAGCAGATCGGAAAACAGCAGCGTAAACAGCGGCGTTAACGTAATGACCGCACTAACCTGCGATGCCTGCCAACGTGCCATCGCCTCCGCAAGCGCACCATATCCAATTAATGTATTCGCACCGCAGAATAGCAGGCAGATAAGCTGCCACCCACTAAGCTGAAAAATAACATCAGGCTTAGCAAAAGGCGTGATAAAGACAACACACAGAACATACAGCAGAAACAGAATCTGCTGTGATGTCAGACGCCGTAACAGGACTTTCTGCGCCACACCATAGGATACCCATACTGCCGAGGCGCAAACACCCAACAGTACGCCCAGCGTGTAATCCGTTAACCGGGTAAAAATCTCAATCAGGCTGGTATTAAAGAACAGGAGCAAGCCACAGATCAGCATGATCGCCCCAATGATCTGCGTACCACGCATCTTTTCTTTTAGGATAAGTACGCTGGCGAACATCATTCCAACCGGGGAAAGTTGCCCAATAACCTGAGACGCCGTCGGGCTCAGATATTGTAGGGACGAGCTAAAGAAAACAAAATTGCCTAACAGCCCCGCCGTCGCAATCAGCAGCAAAACCCACCAACGTCGATGACGGAAAACCCGTATTGGCGGTAATTTCTTACGGGATGACAGAATAATGCCGAGCCCAATCGATGCGATAAGAAAGCGATACCAAACAATTGTATAAGGTTCCATAACCACCAGAACCTGTTTCATGGCTATCGGCAACGCCCCCCAACAAACAGCCGTGGTAAGCGCCAGACAAAGACCGATACCTGTCTGCTGTTTAGTATTCATACTTATCCAGGTGGTTTACTCAGAATCAGAATGTAAAAAGCCCCGCAAAGAATTGCGGGGCTCAAATCCGTAAGACCTAACGCGAAAAATTATTCAGCAACGATGCTGATAAATTTACGGTTTTTCGGGCCTTTAACTTCAAACTGAACTTTACCATCAGTCAAAGCAAACAGAGTATGATCTTTGCCGCAACCGACGTTAGTTCCTGCGTGGAATTTGGTACCACGTTGACGAACGATGATGTTGCCAGCCAGTACACTTTCGCCGCCAAAACGTTTTACGCCCAGACGTTGTGCGTTAGAATCACGACCGTTACGGGTTGAACCGCCAGCTTTCTTGTGTGCCATTTGTCCGCTCTCCTAATCTTAAGCGCTGATGCCGGTAATTTTCACGTCAGTGAACCACTGACGGTGGCCTGCTTGCTTACGGTAGTGTTTACGGCGACGGAACTTAACGATCTTCACTTTCTCGCCACGACCATGAGCAACAACTTCAGCTTTGATTTTACCGCCATCAACGTAAGGAACGCCGATTTTGATCTCTTCACCATTAGCAACCATCAGAACTTGGTCAAACTCAACGGCTTCACCAGTTGCGATGTCCAGCTTTTCCAAGCGAACGGTTTGCCCTTCGCTTACTCGGTGTTGTTTACCACCACTTTGGAAAACTGCGTACATATAAAACTCCGCTTTCCGCGCACCCGTTAATAGGTTTCAGAGCGCGCTATAAATATTCATAATAGGGCGCGAATTCTACGCAAAAATACTGAGGATGACAAGTGCATAATCAACGGATGTGAAGAAAAAGAATACAACGTATGAACTGCCGTTTATCTCTCTCATTTTTCAAGTACAATCGGCCTAATAAGTTCCGTCTTGCCGATATGCAACAGCAATCTTACGGCAGTGTTGAAGACATACGTTGGCACAAACCATGAATCTAGAACAAATTACAAAACTAACTACACAGGATATGGCTGCTGTTAACAAAGTCATTCTTGAACAACTGAATTCCGACGTCGTTTTGATCAACCAACTTGGGCATTACATAATCAGCGGTGGCGGAAAACGGATACGCCCGATGATTGCTGTGCTTGCAGCCAGAGCCCTGGCCTATGACGGGGATAAGCATGTCACTGTCGCCGCCCTGATCGAATTTATCCATACAGCAACGCTGCTGCATGATGATGTGGTAGACGAATCCGACATGCGCCGAGGTAAAGCGACAGCGAATGCGGCCTTTGGCAACGCGGCGAGCGTGCTGGTTGGAGATTTCATCTATACCCGTGCCTTCCAGATGATGACCAGCCTTGAATCATTACGCGTGCTGGCTCTGATGTCAGAAGCGGTAAACGTGATTGCTGAAGGTGAAGTCTTGCAGTTAATGAATTGCAACGACCCTGATATCACGGAAGAAAGCTATATGCGCGTCATTTACAGCAAAACGGCGCGTTTATTTGAAGCGGCAGCGCAGTCATCCTCTATCCTTGCCGGTGCGACGCCAGAGCAAGAAAAAGCGCTTCAGGACTATGGTCGCTACCTAGGCACCGCATTCCAGTTAATTGACGATCTGCTGGACTACAGCGCAGACGGTAAAACGCTGGGCAAAAACACGGGCGATGACCTTAATGAAGGTAAACCAACGCTACCATTGCTGCACGCCATGCGTCATGGCAATGCGGAACAGAGCACGCTGATTCGCAATGCGATTGAAGAAGGAAATGGACGTCACCTGCTGGAACCGGTTCTTGCCGCGATGCAGCAATGCGGTTCGCTTGATTATACGCGCCAACGCGCCGAAGAAGAGGCGGATAAGGCGATCAGCGCACTACAACTTTTACCGGAAACGCCGTACCGTATGGCACTTGAAGGCCTCGCCCACTTAGCCGTACAGCGCGATTTCTAACGTGGTGTACGATTTTATCTGGCAAGCACGTTTATTCAACCTAAGTAGCGCTGCCTTGCAGCGCTACTCGTTCGACAGACTAGGCAGTCTGATCGATGGTGACATCATCCAACCGAGACAACATCGCTATTGTTCCTTCACGCAAGATGAAATTAATCAGTTGGGCACGCTCATCAACGGATAGCTGATGGAAAATATGCACCCATGATGACAACAGGGTCGGTTCGTTATCAATGCGATAATACTCTGCTGGCGGATTCTCTTTCACTAGCAAAGAATTCCTGACTTCATTCGGCAAACTACGAATAGAGTATTCGACGCCACGCCCTTGAACGCCTTTACGCCTGCGCTTTTCCCAACCGTCGTCTCGCGCCCGTTTGTTCAGTCCCTGCGGTGACTTAGGCAACCCACCTACGCCAACCAGCTCACTTGTTGCAAACCATTCTTTGTCCATATTCGTCACTCCCTTGTTTGTTTTGAACAGGCATTACGTCAACTCGCCCAAAAGTTTCCATATAGTAGACTATAATTACCTAAACCGCTAACTTTTACGCGTTACCGACACATCTAAGTAATAGAAGAAATGATTAAATCCAGCGCGATGCCCAAACATCGCAGCCAGAACACGGCTACAAAGCAAAAGACAATACAGGTTCCTCTCTATCGCTAAGATTAACGACCAGAGCACGTATCAGTGGCAAATCAGCCAATCTCCATTGATGAGGCAACGTCCCCACCTGAAGGAGTAATACCCAACTGGCTCAGCGTAGTAGA